>NZ_JBLYED010000034.1:0-72456 GCF_048515765.1 Pseudomonas sp. H11T01
CGGATACATTAGCGCAAGCTCGATTTACCGTTCATCGTTGCTGGGTGGCAGAAGATGGGCTGACCATACATTTGCTTCCTTTGGGCTGGGCCGGCACTCCGGCGTTTGCCAAAGGGAGGCGCCGTAAGGGCGAAACCATAAGTCGCCGTTACCGCAGAAATGGATATGTACACCAGCAAGAGACAGGCCGGCTGTCAGGCCGCCTCGCGAGCAAGCTCGGCTCCTACATTAGATCTGCATACACCCACACAACAAAAAACCCGCTGAACCGGTAAAGGTCAGCGGGTTTTTCATGTGGCACCGATCAGATCAAAAATCTTCCAACCGCCACACTTCATAAGCCGGCGTCTCATAGGGATGGCTCTGCTTAAGCGCCATCACCACCGCGCGGATCAACTCATTGGCCACCACCAGCTCAACCTTCCACTCCTCAACCTGCTCGACCCGACCGGTTTGCCCGAGAAACGGCCGACTGCCATCCAACGGACGAAACTGGCCTTGGCCCAACACCTGCCATGAACACTGATCATAAGCACCGATCCGTCCGCCACCGGCGGCGAATACAGCGCTTTTAACCACCTCAACATGGCTCGCAGGAACAAAAAAGCTGAGCTTGTACATGACTCGACCTTAGTTCACCCACACCCGAGCATTACGGAACATGCGCATCCATGGCGCGTCTTCGTTCCAGTCTTCCGAGCGCCAGGAGTTCTGCACGGCACGGAACACCCGCTCAGGGTGCGGCATCATGATGGTCACGCGACCGTCGCGGCTGGTCAGCCCGGTGATCCCGCGCGGCGAGCCGTTCGGGTTGGCCGGGTATTTTTCAGTGACCTTGCCGTGGTTGTCGACGAAACGCATCGCTACACAACCGGACAGGTCGGCTTCGAGCAGTGCCTCTTCGCTTGCGAATTCGGCATGGCCTTCGCCGTGGGCGATGGCGATCGGCATACGCGAACCGGCCATGCCTTGCAGGAAGATCGAGTTCGACTCCTGCACCTGAACCATCGCCACGCGGGCTTCGAACTGCTCGGAACGGTTACGCACGAAGTGCGGCCAGAACTCGCTGCCCGGGATCAGTTCGTGCAGGTTGGACATCATCTGGCAACCATTGCACACACCGAGGGTGAAGCTGTCGTTACGCTCGAAGAAGCCCTGGAAGGCGTCCCGTGCGCGGCTGTTGAACAGGGCCGACTTGGCCCAGCCTTCGCCGGCACCGAGAACGTCGCCGTAGGAGAATCCACCGCAGGCCACCAGACCTTTGAACTCGTTCAGGTCGACACGACCGGCGAGGATGTCACTCATGTGCACGTCGATCGCGTTGAAGCCGGCACGGTCGAACGCCGCCGCCATTTCCACCTGACCGTTGACGCCCTGCTCACGCAGTACCGCCACCTGAGGACGAATGCCTTTCTTGATGTAGGGCGCCGCGATGTCCTGGTTCACATCGAAGCTGAGTTTGACGCTCAGGCCCGGATTGTCTTCTTCCAACAGTACGTCGAACTCTTGCTCGGCGCACTCCACGTTGTCGCGCAGACGCTGGATCTGGTAGCTGGTTTCAGCCCACTGACGTTGCAGCAAACGACGCTGACCATTGAACACGGTCTCGCCATTGAAGCTGATGCTGATTTCGCCGTTGTTGAGCGGCTGACCGATGACCGAGACGCAGTCGCCCAGACCGGCAGCGCTGAACTGCGCGAGGATGTCCGGCGTGGAGTCCTGGCGAACCTGGATCACAGCACCCAGCTCTTCGTTGAACAGAATCGCCGCGATATCAGCCGAGGTTTCCGCCAGACCGTCAAGGTTCAGGCTCAGACCGCAATGGCCGGCGAAGGCCATTTCCACGGTGCTGGTCAACAGACCACCATCGGAACGGTCGTGGTAAGCCAGCAGATGACCGTCGGCGTTGAGGCCCTGGATCACTGCGAAGAAAGCTTTCAGATCTTCCGGATCATCGACGTCCGGTGCCTGTTTACCGAGCTTGCCGTGAACCTGCGCGAGAATCGATGCTCCCATGCGGTTCTGGCCACGGCCCAGGTCGATCAGGATCAGGTCGGTGGTGCCTTTGTCCATGCGCAGTTGCGGTGTCAGGGTCTGACGGATGTCAGTCACTGGCGCGAAACCGGTCACGATCAACGACAGCGGCGAGGTCACGCTCTTATCAACGCCCTCTTCGCTCCAGCGGGTGGCCATCGACATCGAGTCTTTACCGACCGGGATGGTGATGCCCAGCTCAGGGCACAGCTCCATACCCACGGCTTTGACCGTGTCGTACAAACGGGCGTCTTCGCCTGGGTGACCGGCAGCGGACATCCAGTTGGCCGACAGTTTGATGTCGGAAATTTTCCCGATGCGCGAAGCAGCGATGTTGGTCAGGGTTTCGCCGATGGCCATACGACCGGAGGCCGGAGCGTCCAGCAGTGCCAGCGGAGTACGCTCGCCCATGGCCATGGCTTCGCCGGTGTAGACGTCGAAACTGGTGGCGGTGACGGCAACGTCAGCCACTGGAACCTGCCACGGGCCGACCATCTGATCACGAGCGACGAGACCGGTAATGGTCCGGTCACCGATGGTAATCAGGAAGCTTTTGCTGGCCACGGCCGGGTGATGCAGAACGCGCTCGACGCATTCAGCAATTTCCAGGGTGCTTGGATCGAAGTCATCGCCCAACTCGCTTTCGCGAACGGCCGAACGGTGCATGCGCGGGGCTTTGCCCAGCAGCACTTCGAGTGGCATGTCGACCGGGCTGTTGCCGAAGTGGCTGTCGGTGACCGTCAGTTGCGGCTCGGCAGTGGCTTCGCCGACGACGGCGAACGGGCAACGCTCGCGTTCGCAGATCGCCTTGAAGCGTTCGAAGTCGGCCGGGCCGACGGCCAGAACGTAGCGCTCCTGGGATTCGTTACTCCAGATTTCGTGCGGGGCCATGCCCGGCTCGTCGTTTGGAATGTTGCGCAGTTCGAAACGGCCACCGCGGTCGCCGTCGTTGACCAGTTCCGGGAAGGCGTTGGACAGACCGCCCGCACCCACATCGTGGATAAAGCTGATCGGGTTGTGTTCACCCAACTGCCAGCAACGGTCGATGACTTCCTGGCAGCGGCGTTCCATTTCCGGGTTTTCACGTTGTACCGAAGCGAAGTCCAGGTCCGCCGAGCTAGTGCCGGTGGCCATGGAGGACGCCGCGCCGCCGCCCAGACCGATGAGCATCGCCGGGCCGCCGAGCACGATCAGCTTGGAGCCAACGAGGATTTCGCCTTTCTGTACGTGTTCTTCACGGATGTTGCCCATGCCGCCGGCCAACATGATCGGCTTGTGGTAACCGCGCACTTCATCGCCACGCGGAGTGGTGATGGATTGTTCGAAGGTACGGAAATAACCGGTCAGCGCCGGACGGCCGAATTCGTTGTTGAATGCGGCGCCGCCCAATGGGCCTTCGATCATGATGTCCAGCGCGGTAACGATGCGCTCGGGTTTACCGTATGGCACTTCCCACGGCTGTTCGAAGCCCGGGATTTGCAGGTTGGACACGGTGAAACCGGTCAGGCCAGCCTTCGGCTTGGCGCCGCGACCGGTGGCGCCTTCGTCACGGATCTCGCCACCGGAACCGGTGGATGCGCCGGGGAACGGAGCAATCGCGGTCGGGTGGTTGTGAGTTTCGACTTTCATCAGGATGTGTACCGGCTCCTGCACCGCACCGTACTGGCGGGTTTCAGGGTCCGGGAAGAAACGGCCGGCCACGTTACCGACGATCACCGAAGCGTTGTCCTTGTAAGCCGACAGAACGCCTTCGCTGTGCATCACGTAAGTGTTCTTGATCATGCCGAACAGGCTTTTTTCCTGGCTTTCGCCGTCGATGTCCCAACTGGCGTTGAAGATCTTGTGACGGCAGTGCTCGGAGTTCGCCTGGGCGAACATCATCAGTTCGATGTCGTGGGGGTTGCGCCCCAGACCAACGAATGCGTCCACCAGGTAGTCGATTTCGTCTTCGGCCAAGGCCAGGCCCAACTCGCTGTTGGCTTTTTCCAGTGCAGCGCGACCGCCACCCAGAACGTCGATGGCCGTCAGTGGCTTGGGTTCGGCATGGCTGAACAGGCCGGCGGCTTGTTCCAGGTTGCCCAGCACCAGCTGAGTCATGCGGTCGTGCAGGCAGCTGCTGATCAGCGCGGCTTCAGCATCGCTGAACTCACCCGCTACATAGAAGGCAATACCGCGCTCCAGACGCTGGATTTTCGCCAGGCCGCAGTTACGAGCGATATCGCTGGCCTTGCTCGACCATGGAGAGATGGTGCCGAACCGCGGCAACACCAGAAACAGTCGGCCGGTCGGCTCTTGTACTGGCACGCTTGGGCCGTACTTCAGAAGGCGCGCAAGCACCTGCTGTTCGTCGCCGGTCAGGACGCCGGTGACTTCGGCGAAGTGAGCGAATTCAGCATACAAGCCACTGACAGCCGGAACGCATCGGCTCAGTTGCTCAAGAAGTTTGCTGTGGCGAAAGGCAGAAAGGGCAGGAGCGCCGCGCAGGATCAACATCTTCGGGACAGCCTCGGGAAGGGGTGTGCTTTGAGGCCGTGCATTCTAGCCTAAACCGCCCGCGACGGCACCCGAAACGGCACGCCAGGCTTTGGCCGAACGTCGGACCGTGGTCCAACGCCTGTAACCCATGGACATCAAGGCTAATGTGACGGGTTATTTTAACCGTCACATGAGTGCCACAGAGCCTGTTCTTGACGCTTTCAGCCGGGTTTTTCAATCACTAGCAGACATGCCCTTCGCTGTCGAGATATGGCGGTCGCGGTCCTTTGCGTATACTGCGCAGATGTTTTCCCAAACGGCTTTCCGTCCGCGCTGTGCTAAATGGCTCATCGCAACCGGACTCTTCCTGATGCTCAGTGCCTGTGTTGATAAACCCAGCACACTGGAGCGCGTAAAGGAGGACGGCGTACTGCGGGTGGTCACCCGTAACAGCCCCGCCACCTACTTTCAGGATCGCAACGGCGAAACCGGCTTCGAATACGAGCTGGTGAAACGTTTCGCCGAGGATCTGGGCGTCAAGCTGAAAATCGAAACCGCTGACAACCTCGACGATCTTTTCAGTCAGGTAGGCAAACCCAACGGCCCGGTGCTGGCGGCTGCCGGCCTGGTCAGCAGCGAGAAACGCAAGAAACAAGTCAGGTTCTCCCACACGTACCTGGAAGTGACTCCGCAGATCATCTACCGCAACGGCCAGTCACGCCCGACCAACGCGGCCGACCTGGTGGGCAAGCACATCATGGTGCTCAAGGGCAGCACCCACGCCGAGCAGCTGGCGGCCCTGAAGCTGAAATATCCGGGTATCACATACGAAGAATCCGACGCCGTTGAAGTCGTCGATCTGCTGCGCATGGTCGATGAAGGCCAGATTGATCTGACACTGGTCGACTCCAACGAAGTGGCGATGAACCAGGTCTACTTCCCCAATGTGCGGGTCGCCTTCGATCTGGGTGATGCCAGCAACCAGAGCTGGGCCGTGGCTGCTGGCGACGACAACAGCCTGCTGAACGAGATCAATTCATTTCTCGACAAGGTGCAGACAAATGGCACCTTGCAACGTCTGAAAGACCGCTATTACGGGCATGTGGACGTGCTCGGCTATGTCGGCGCCTATACCTTCGCCCAGCATTTGCAGCAACGCCTGCCCAAGTACGAGAAGCACTTCAAGGCATCGGCCAAGGACGAAAAAGTCGACTGGCGACTGCTCGCCGCCATTGGTTATCAAGAGTCGTTGTGGCAACCGGCAGTCACCTCCAAAACCGGCGTTCGCGGCTTGATGATGCTGACTCAAAACACCGCCCAGGCCATGGGCGTGTCCAACCGCCTGGACGCCAAACAAAGCATCAGTGGCGGGGCCAAGTACCTGGTGTATATGAAGGACCAGTTGGACGAGAAGATCGAAGAGCCGGATCGCACCTGGTTTGCGTTGGCGGCCTACAACGTCGGTAGCGGCCATCTCGATGACGCGCGAAAACTGGCCGAGAAAGAAGGCCTTAATCCGAACAAATGGCTCGATGTGAAGAAGATGCTGCCGCGTCTGGCGCAGAAACAGTGGTACAGCAAGACCCGCTATGGCTATGCCCGTGGCGGTGAGCCAGTACATTTTGTCGCCAACATCCGTCGTTACTACGACATCCTGACCTGGGTCACACAGCCGCAGCTCGAAGGCAATCAGGTGGCCGAAGGCAATCTGCATGTGCCGGGCGTGGACAAGACCAAGCCGACTGAAGAAACACCGCCGCTTTAATCTGGCTAGCCGAGATCAAATGTGGGAGCGGGCTTGCTCGCGATGCAAGCAGCGCGGTTTGTCTGAATAACCGCGGTGATGCTATCGCGAGCAAGCCCGCTCCCACACTGGATCTGTGTTGATTCTCAGGCCTTGGCAGCCGCCAGAATCAACGCCTTCATCTCCGCCACCGCCGACTTGAATCCAACGAACAGCGCATGGGCCACCAGCGCGTGGCCGATGTTCAGTTCGTTGATGCCTTTGATCGCCGCGACCGCTTCGACGTTGTGGTAATGCAGACCGTGACCGGCGTTGACGATCAGGCCTTGGTTCAGACCGAAAGCCACACCATCCGCCACTCGCTGCAACTCTTCTGCGACTTCAGTCGGTGTCTGCGCATCGGCGTAACGGCCGGTGTGCAACTCAATCGCCGGTGCGCCGATCCGCCTGGACGCCTCGATCTGCCGCTCATCGGCATCGATAAACAGTGAGACCTCACAGCCAATTTTGGCCAGGCGCTCTACCGCAGCCTTAATCCGCGCTTCCTGCCCCGCTACATCAAGACCGCCTTCGGTGGTCAGCTCCTGACGGGTTTCCGGGACCAGGCAGATATGCGCCGGGCGGATGCGCTCGGCAAAGGCCATCATCTCTTCGGTGACGCCCATTTCGAAGTTCATGCGGGTTTGCAGCACATCCTTGAGCAGCAGTACGTCACGCTCCTGGATGTGTCGGCGGTCTTCACGCAAATGCACGGTAATCCCGTCAGCGCCCGCCTCCTCCGCATCCAGCGCCGCCTTGACCGGATCGGGATAACGAGTGCCCCGGGCCTGGCGCAGAGTGGCAACGTGGTCAATGTTCACGCCAAGAAGAATGCGATTGCTGGTGGTCACGGAAGCGCTCCTGAATAGATGAAGATTCGGCGCACAGCATACGGGGAGACTACGGCTTGCGAAACAACTCGCGACTGACCAATGGCCTACCACCCAGGTGCACGGCCAACGCTTGGCGCATTAGACGCTTGGCGGCGGCGAGCGCTCCTGGGGCAGTCCAGTCAGCTTGCGCCATGGCCAGCAGCTCGATGCCGTTGAATAAGCCTGGCTGCAGCAAGTAGACCCGCTCAAGCCCCGCATCGACCTGCAAGCGATACAGGCCGTCCGCCGCGATGGGGTCACCATGAATGTCGGTGTCCAGTGCAAAGCCGTAACCGAGATCATCCAGCAGGCGCCATTCGAACGCCCGCAGCAATGGCTCAAGCGGGCGGCCTTCGGCTAAGGCGAGCAAGGTAGCGGCGTAGTGATCGAAAACGGCCGGGTGGGGATCTTCAGCAGGTAACAGGCGAATCAGTAATTCGTTCAGGTAGAGACCGCTGAACAGCGCCTCACCATTGAGCCAATTTGAAACACCGGCGCTTTCCATCCGTCCGACGTTTTTCAACTCACCGCGACCACGAAACTCAACTTCCAGTGACACGAAGGGTCGAGCCAGAGTCCCGGCTTTGCCCCGCGCGCTACGCAACACCGCCCGCAGCCGCCCTTGGGGCGTGAGGAAGTCCACCAGCGCGCTGTTTTCGCGGTACGCCCGGCTGTGCAGTACGTAAGCGGGTTGGCCGATGGGTTGGGTTGGGGACATGGAAGTCGCAGATCTCAATGAAGGAGCGCAGTTCTACAAACAACCCAAAACCAATGTGGGAGCGAGCCTGTTCGCGAAAGCGGTGTGACAGTCAACATCAATGCTGAATGTTACATCCTCTTCGCGAGCAGGCTCGCTCCCACAATGGATCAATGTGCTGCCAGACGATTTACAGGTCGCCGTAGCCCAGCGAACGCAGGGCGCGTTCGTCGTCGGACCAACCGCCTTTGACCTTGACCCACAGGTTGAGCATGATTTTAGAGTCGAACAGCAGCTCCATATCCTTGCGCGCCTCGGTGCCGATGCGCTTGATCCGCTCGCCCTTCTCACCAATGATGATTTTCTTCTGGCCATCGCGCTCGACGAGGATCAAGGCGTGGATATGCAGGGTTTTACCCTGCTGCTTGAACTCTTCGATTTCCACGGTGATCTGGTACGGCAATTCAGCGCCCATCTGACGCATGATTTTCTCGCGCACCAGTTCCGCGGCGAGGAAACGGCTGCTCCGGTCAGTGATCTGGTCTTCCGGGAAGAAGTGATCGTTTTCCGGCAGGTGGTCGGCGATCACACGCTCCAGAGCTTCGAGGTTGTGACCGTGCTGCGCCGAGATAGGCATGATCTGCGCGTTTGGCAGCTGTTCTTGCAACCAGCTCAGGTGCGGCATCAGTTCAGCTTTGTCTTCGATGCGGTCCGTCTTGTTCAACGCCACGATGACCGGGCCTTGAACGTACTGAACACGCTCGAGCACCATCTGGTCTTCGTCGGTCCAGCGAGTGCGGTCGACCACGAAGATCACCACGTCGACGTCTTTCAACGCCGCCGAAGCGGTCTTGTTCATGTAACGGTTAAGCGCCTTTTCACCACCTTTGTGCATGCCAGGGGTGTCGACGTAGACCGCCTGAATGGCGCCTTCAGTCTTGATTCCGAGCATATTGTGGCGAGTGGTCTGCGGCTTGCGCGAAGTGATCGCCAGCTTTTGCCCGAGAATATGGTTCAGCAGCGTGGATTTGCCCACGTTGGGGCGGCCGACAATGGCGACATAGCCACAGCGAGTTACAGTTGAATCAGTCATGGCCATTCTCCACGCCTAGGGCAATCAGTGCTGCGGCGGCCGCTACCTGTTCGGCAATACGACGACTCACACCCTGACCTCGGCTTTTTTCATTCAATAAGGTGATTTCGCATTCGACGAAGAACGTCCGGCAATGCGGCTCACCCTGGATATCCACCACTTCGTAACGCGGCAGGTCACAGGCACGCGACTGCAGGAACTCTTGCAGTCGGGTCTTTGGATCTTTGTTGGTGTCGACCAGCGTCAGGCCTTCAAACTCCGATGTCAGCCAGGCCAGCACGCGTTCGCGCGCCATATCCATGCCTGCATCCAGGTAGATGGCACCAATCAGCGCTTCCAGCGCATCAGCGAGGATTGACTCGCGGCGGAATCCGCCACTCTTCAACTCACCGGAACCCAGGCGCAGGTACTCGCCCAGATCGAAACCACGGGCCAATACGGCCAGGGTTTCGCCTTTCACCAACCGTGCGCGCAAACGCGACAATTGGCCTTCGCGGGCAAGCGGGAAGCGGTCAAACAGCGCTTCACCGGCGACGAAGTTGAGAATGGCATCACCGAGGAATTCCAGGCGTTCATTGTTGCGCCCGGCAAAACTACGGTGAGTCAGGGCCAGGACCATCAGTTCCTGATCCTTGAAGGTATAGCCGAGCTGATGCTCGAGACGGCTTAAAGAGACGCTCACGGTTTACCCACACTGAATTCGTGGTCGACTATCACCATCATAGGTGCGAGGCACCGGTGGCCCTCGACAATTAACGCTGTGTTCAAATCCACATCCTGAATATCGTTGACTGCATGCTTCGGGCGACATCCTTGTAAAGATCACTGACGGCGGTGAAACCCACCGCCGTGAAGCGTTCTACAAGACCCAGAAAAGCATTCGGCGCTGTGTTCAACAGCGCCGTGTGTGATTACTTGATCAGGCCAACCCGCGAAAAATTCGGCAGGTGACTGAGTTTTGGTTCGGGCCAGCTCATCCAGACCGCGAAAGCCTTGCCGACAATATTCTGGTCGGGAACCATGCCTAGCAGATCCTTGGGAATACTTGGGTCATCCCAATAGCGACTATCGTTCGAGTTGTCGCGGTTGTCGCCCATCATGAAGTAATGCCCGGCGGGTACGGTCCACTGATGGTCTGGTGTCGCACGGTAGCGACTCATCTCTTTGCGGATCAGGTGCTCGGCAGCGCCGAGTTTTTCCTTATAGAGTTCTGCACTGCCCAGCGTGCCCGGCTCGGAGCCCACCAATTGTTCGGCGATCGGTTGGCCATTAACGAACAGATGCTTGTCGGCGGTGTAGCGAATCACGTCACCCGGAAGACCAACCACACGCTTGATGTAGTTGACGTTCGGATCGCTTGGGTAGCGGAACACCATCACATCTCCGCGCTGCGGCTCACCGACTTCGATGACTTTCTTGTCGATCACCGGCAAGCGGATCCCGTAAGAAAACTTGCTCACCAGAATGAAGTCGCCGACATCCAGGGTCGGTTTCATCGAGCCCGATGGAATCTGGAACGGTTCCACCAGGAACGAACGCAGCACCAGCACAATGAACAACACCGGAAAGAACGACTTGCCGTATTCAACCAGCAGCGGCTCTTTGTTCAGCTTCTCGACCACGACCACATCAGGCTGGCTGACGCTGCCCTGATAAGTGGCGATGGCTGCACGCCGGCGTGGCGCCAGGAAGAGCAGATCGAGCAACGCCAACAGACCGCAGACGGCGACAGCGATGACCAGCAACAGCGGGAAATTTAGTGACATAGGACCTAACTATCCAACCTGAGCACAGCAAGGAAGGCTTCTTGTGGAATTTCCACGTTACCCACTTGCTTCATGCGTTTTTTACCGGCCTTTTGCTTTTCCAACAGCTTGCGCTTACGGCTAACGTCACCACCGTAGCATTTGGCCAGTACGTTCTTTCTGAGAGCCTTGACGGAGGTCCGCGCAATAATCTGTCCGCCAATGGCGGCCTGGATTGCGACGTCGAACATCTGACGCGGAATCAGTTCTTTCATCTTCTCGGTCAACTGGCGACCTTTGTAGTGCGCATTGTCTTTGTGCACGATCAGCGCCAGGGCGTCGACTTTGTCACCGTTGATCAACACATCCAGCTTCACCAGATTAGCTGATTGATAACGATCGAAATGATAATCCAGCGAAGCATAGCCGCGACTGGTGGACTTCAGACGGTCAAAGAAGTCGAGGACCACTTCGTTCATCGGCAAGTCGTAGGTCACCTGGACCTGAGTACCGAGGAACAACATGTCGTGCTGCACGCCACGCTTTTCGATACACAGGGTAATGACGTTGCCCAGGTGCTCTTGCGGCACAAGAATATTGGCGCGCACGATTGGCTCGCGCATGTCTTCGATGGCCGACAGGTCTGGTAGCTTGGACGGGTTATCGACGTAGATCGTTTCGCCGTTCTTGAGCAACAGCTCGAAAATCACCGTCGGCGCTGTGGTAATCAGGTCCAGGTCGTACTCGCGCTCCAGGCGCTCCTGGATGATTTCCATGTGCAGCATGCCGAGGAACCCGCAACGGAAGCCGAAGCCCAGCGCGTCGGAGCTTTCCGGCGTGTACTGCAAGGAAGAGTCGTTCAGTGTGAGCTTTTGCAGGGCTTCGCGGAAGTCTTCGAAGTCGTCGGAGCTGACCGGGAACAGACCGGCATACACCTGCGGCTGAATGCGTTTGAAGCCTGGCAGCACGTCGACGTCAGGGGTCGAACTCAAGGTCAGGGTGTCACCTACAGGCGCCCCATGAATGTCCTTGATACCCGCGATAATGAAGCCCACTTCACCGGCTTTCAGGTCAACGGTAGCGGTATGTTTCGGGTTGAATACACCGACGCTGTCCACCAGGTGGATCTTGCCGGTGGACTTGACCAGGATCTTGTCGCCCTTCTTCACACAGCCGTGGCGCACGCGTACCAGGGAAACAACGCCCAGGTAGTTGTCGAACCAGGAGTCGATGATCAACGCTTGCAGCGGATCTTCGATGTTACCGGTCGGCGCAGGAATGGTGCGAACCAGACGCTCAAGCACTTCGTCGACGCCCAGACCGGTCTTGGCACTGCACTCGACGGCATCGGTAGCGTCGATGCCGATGATTTTCTCGATTTCGTCCTTCACCCGGTCTGGATCGGCCTGCGGCAGGTCGATCTTGTTCAACACCGGCATGACTTCAAGGCCCTGCTCGATCGCGGTGTAGCAGTTGGCGACCGACTGGGCTTCTACGCCCTGGCCGGCATCGACCACCAGCAACGCACCTTCACACGCCGCCAGCGACCGGCTGACTTCATAGGTGAAGTCGACGTGGCCCGGGGTGTCAATGAAGTTCAGCTGGTACTTGATACCGTCGCGTGCGGTGTAATAGAGGGTGACGCTATGGGCCTTGATGGTGATCCCGCGTTCACGCTCCAGGTCCATGGAGTCCAGAACCTGGGCTTCCATTTCGCGCTCGGCCAGGCCGCCGCACATCTGGATGAAGCGATCGGCCAGAGTCGACTTGCCATGGTCAATGTGGGCGATGATGGAGAAATTGCGGATATGACTCAAATCACTCACGGATCAACACTCAAAAAGGCTGCAGGCATAGCCCGCCGAAAAATAGCCGGGAATTGTACCTGATACACGGCGCAAGCGTCACGTTCACCTGTCACCACCCGTGAACGCAAAACGCCCCGATCTTTCGACAGGGGCGTTTTTTATCCAGCCAGCGCGGGGTAAAACCGCTATCAGCCGGCTCGTCGCAACAACCAGATCCCGGTCAGCGCACAGATACCTGCCGGCACCAACACCGCAAACAACGGCGAGAAACCGAACACCAGGCTCGAAGGCCCCAGCAAATCCTGGACAATCCGGAAGGTGAAGCCCACCAGTACACCGGTAAATACCCGCTGACCGAGAGTCACCGATCGCAACGGACCGAAAATGAACGAAATAGCGATCAGCACCAGCGCAGCAGTCACCAAGGGTTGCAGCGCCTTGACCCAAAATGCCAGCCAGTAACGGCCGTTGTTCAAACCCTGATCAGCCAGATAATGGATGTAGTTCCACAACCCGCTGATGGACAGCGCTTCTGGCTCCATGACCACCGTATTGAGCAGCTGCGGACTCAAAGCCACCTCCCAACGCTCCACAGGAAGCGTCACGACCTCCGTGCTGCCATCATGGAACAGCGTGGTGGACACATCGCTTAACTGCCAATGATCCTTATCGAATTCCGCACGTTTGGCAAAACTCGAAGTGAGCATATGGCGCTGATCGTCGAAGCGATAACGGGTCACGCCGTACAGCACACCATCGGGTTGTACGGAGTTGACGTGAATGAATTCATCACCCTGACGGTGCCACAAACCATGCTTGGCACTTTGCGCGTCACCGCTGCCTTGAGCCAGGGAACGATTGGCCTGCGCGATATTTTCCGTGGTCGGCGCGACGTACTCGCCGACCAGTACGCCCACCAGCATCAGTACCAGCATCGGTTTCATCACCGCCCAGACGATACGACCGATGGACACGCCAGCGGCGCGCATGATGGTCAGTTCGCTGGCACTGGCCAGGTTGCCTAGCCCAATGAGACAGCCAATCAAGGCCGCCATTGGCAACATGTCATAGACACGACGCGGGGCGGTCAGCAACACGAAGCTCAAGACGTCGACCAGCGTATAGGTATCGCTGACGTCGCTCATCTCGTCGATGAAGGCAAACAATGACGCCAGACCGAGAATAACCCCCAACACCCCCACAATGGCCGTGAACACACTGCTACCGATGTAGCGATCCAGCTTATCCACGGGCCATCTCCAGCACACTGCGGCGACTCGCCATTTTCAAGCGCAACGCCTCCCAGTACAGCAACCCCAGACCAATGACCAGGAAGAGTGCGTGAACCCACCACAAGCCCAGTGCCGGCGGGATCTTGCCTTTTTCCAGAGCGCCACGAGCGGCAATCAGGATGGTCAGATAAGCCATATAAAGAAGAACCGCCGGAAGCAACTTGAGGAAACGACCCTGGCGTGGGTTGACCCGAGACAACGGCACCGCCATCAAGGTCACGATGAACACCAGCAGCGGCAAGGAAAGTCGCCATTGCAACTCGGTGCGAGAACGCATGTCGTCCTTGCCCAACAGATTTTTGGTCGGTATCGCATCGCGATCGGTCACTTCGTCACTGACATCCGGCTTGGGCAGTAGCACACCATAGGTGTCGTACTTGATGGCACGGTAGTCGGCCTGCCCCGGATTACCATCGTAGCGATAGCCGTTGTCGAGGATCAGGTAACGATTACCGTCTGCCTTGATTTCCTGACGACCCTTTTCCGCCACCAGCACGGAAATGCCGCGATCCTTGCTTTTGTCAGCGGAAATACGTTTTTCCGAGATGAATACGCCGCCCAGATTGGCACGATCATCAGACAGTTGCTCTGTGTAAGTCACTCGCGTGCCATCACGCAAGGCTTGAAAGCGACCCGGCACCAGGGTGTCGAACTCGGTCATTGCATCCTGCTTGTTGAGCAGCAACTGGAACTGGTTCGCACCTTGCGGCGCCAGGCTCAGACTCAGCCATGCCACCACCAGCGCGACCAGCGTCGCCGGAAACAGGGTCATGACCAGCAAACGCTGCTGGCTCATGCCGGTAGCCGAGAGCACGGTCATTTCGCTTTCAAGGTAGAGGCGACCGTAAGCCAGCAGGATTCCGAGGAACAGCCCCAAAGGCAGAATCAGTTGCAGGAAACCAGGCAGACGAAACCCCATGATCAGGAACAGCGAACCCGGGTCCAGGGCGCCGGAAGCTGCCTGAGCCAGGAACTTGATGAAACGTCCGCTCATGATGATGACCAACAGCACACCGCTGACGGCGCTCAGGGTCAACAGCACTTCTCGGGACAGATAACGGAAGACGATCAAACCAGACACTCCAGGGTTGTCAGGCTCAGGCGGCCAAACAAGCAAACGTATCGAGCCGGCTCGTGGAGCTGAGCCGCCGAAAAAGATGGCGCATTATCCTGTGATTGAACCCGCCTGTCACTGCGCATGCTCAAGCTAGCGCGTAAAGCGGCGAATGTTCGTTCATGGGAGGGTTGTCAGCCTCGGGCGGCGAGGTTCAAACTGGCGGCTTTGTCGCTGGCACCTACCGGCGCCTTTCTTTTTATAAAACAGGCTTTATATAGAGAAGCCAAGCGCACGCGTTTGAGCGATGCGCATTTTGACCATTTATTCAGGGACCCGGACATGGAACTGGTTGTAAAAAGCGTTAGCCCAGAAACGTTGAAGACCGCCACTCTGGTGGTCGCCATCGGCGAAGGCCGCAAGCTCGGCACCGTTGCCAAACAACTCGACGAACTCAGCGGCGGCGCCATCAGCGCAGTCCTCAAGCGCGGCGACCTGGCCGGTAAAGTAGGCCAAAGTCTGCTGCTGCATAGCCTGCCGAATCTCAAAGCCGAACGCGTGCTGCTGGTCGGCATCGGTAACGACGCAGAACTGGGCGATCGCCCGTTCCGCAAAATCATCAGTGGCGTGCTCAATACCCTAAAAGGTCTGGGCGGCAGCGATGCGGTACTGGCCCTGGACGAAGTGGTCGTCAAAGGCCGTGACAGCTATGGCAAGACGCGCCTTCTGGCCGAAACCCTGGTGGACGGCGAATACTTCTTCGACCAGTTCAAGAGCCAGAAAGCCGAACCGCGCGCCCTGAAAAAAATCACCCTGCTGACCATCAAGGCTGCACAAGCCGAAGTCGAACGCGCCGTGACTCACGCGCAGGCCATCGCCACCGGCATGGCGTTCACCCGCGACCTGGGCAACCTGCCGCCGAACATCTGCCACCCGAGCTTCCTCGCCGAACAGGCGAAAAACCTCGGCAAGGCGCACAAAGGCCTGAAAGTCGAGATTCTCGACGAGAAGAAAATCAAAGAATTGGGCATGGGCGCGTTCTACGCCGTAGGCCAGGGCAGCGATCAACCGCCTCGCCTGATCGTCATGAACTACCAGGGCGGCAAGAAATCCGAGAAGCCGTTCGTACTGGTCGGCAAAGGCATCACTTTCGACACCGGCGGCATCAGCCTCAAGCCTGGCGCCGGCATGGACGAGATGAAGTACGACATGGGCGGCTCGGCCAGCGTGTTCGGCACCCTGCATGCCGTGCTCGAACTCAAGCTGCCCATCAATCTGGTGTGCATCCTGGCCTGCGCCGAGAACATGCCGAGCGGCGGCGCAGCCCGGCCGGGTGACATCGTCACCACCATGAGCGGCCAGACCGTGGAAATCCTCAACACCGACGCCGAAGGCCGTCTGGTGCTGTGCGACGCCCTGACCTATGCCGAGCGCTTCAAACCACAAGCGGTCATCGACATCGCCACCCTGACCGGCGCTTGCGTGGTTGCTCTGGGAGCTCATACGTCCGGCCTGCTGGGCAACAGCGACGAGCTGATCGGCCAACTGCTGAGCGCAGGCGTTCAGGCTGATGACCGTGCATGGCAACTGCCGCTGTTCGATGAGTACCAGGAACAGCTGGACAGCCCGTTCGCCGACATGGCCAACATCGGCGGCCCGAAAGCCGGCACCATCACCGCCGCCTGCTTCCTGTCGCGCTTCACCAAGCAATACAACTGGGCGCACCTGGACATCGCCGGGACTGCCTGGACCAGCGGCGGCAAGGACAAGGGCGCCACTGGCCGTCCGGTTCCTTTGCTGACCCAATACCTGCTGGATCGCGCCAAAGCCTGAAACTGAAGACTCTGCGCGGCGTCATCCACGGATGACGCCGCGCAGGCGTCGGGACCTGCAATGACCAAAGTCGACTTTTACATTCTGCCCAGCGCCGATCCTTCCGCGCGCCTGGACTTCGCCTGCAAACTCACCGAAAAAGCCTGGCGCCTTGGGCACCGGGTCTATCTGCATTGCAGCGACGCGGCCCAGCGTGACGATCTCGACGCTCGCTTGTGGAGCTTCAAAGGCGAAAGCTTTGTGCCCCATGGTCCCGCCGAAAGCGAACCGGACGGCTTGATTGTTCTCGGTCTTGGCGAAGACTGTGGACAACATCAGGATCTGCTGGTCAATCTGGACCTGAAAGTCCCGACATTTGCCCAACGCTTCGCCCGTGTGGCAGAAGTCGTGGTCGAAGACCCTACTATTCGTCAGGCCGCGCGGGAGAGTTTCCGTTTCTACCGCGAACAGGGCTATTCTCTGCAAGATCACCGTCTACAGCGACTCTGAGCACCCGATGGACACTCCAAACCCGCAACAAAAGTCCGCGCACCTGCTGGATGACCTTGAGTCGATCCGCCAACTGCTCGGCGATGACAACCTGCAACCACCGCTGCTGACCGAAACGGTTGCCAGCGATGTGCAAATTCCTCTGCTGTCTGACATGGTCGGTGGCAAGAAGCCAGCCGACACCGCCGAACAGGCCGCAGAGCAACCGACACCAGCGCCAGTCGCAGCGCCTGCTCCGGCGCCAGCACCCGCCGTCAACAAAGGTCCCGATGCGCTCTTGCACCTGGACAGCGAACTGCGCGCCGCCGCACTACTGATCATGCAAGACGTGATCGACGACTTCGCTCCGCACATCGAAACCGAAATCAAACGGCGCCTCGACGCGCGGATGGAACGGTTGTTGAGCCAGTATCAGTTCTGACCCCCTACTGCAATTTTTGTGGTGAGGGAGCAAGCACCCTCACCACAAAAGCCCGGCAGCACAAATTTCGCGAAAGTTTTAGTTCGCCCACCGTCACCTCGCTCTACGCCCAACCGAACATCCCCGCTATACTTGCCGGCTTTTCCTGAATAAATGCCAATAGGGTCCCGCCGCGCATGGATAAGACCTACCAGCCGCACGCCATTGAAACTTCCTGGTACAACACCTGGGAGTCCGAGAATTATTTCGCTCCGCAAGGCGCGGGCGATTCCTACACCATCATGATTCCGCCCCCGAACGTCACTGGCAGCCTGCACATGGGCCATGGCTTCAACAACGCAATCATGGATGCGCTGATCCGCTTCCGCCGCATGCAGGGTCGCAACACCCTGTGGCAGCCGGGCACCGACCATGCCGGTATCGCCACGCAAATGCTGGTGGAGCGTCAGCTCGAAGCCCAAGGCCAGAACCGCCATGACCTGGGCCGCGAAAAATTCCTCGAGAAAGTCTGGGAATGGAAGGATCAGTCCGGCGGCAACATCAGCCGCCAGATCCGTCGCCTCGGCTCGTCCGTGGACTGGAGCCGTGAGCGCTTCACCATGGACGACGGTCTTTCGGAAGCCGTAAAAGAAGCCTTTGTGCGCTTGCACGAAGACGGCCTGATCTACCGCGGCAAGCGTCTGGTCAACTGGGATACCAAACTGCACACAGCGATCTCTGACCTCGAAGTGGAAAACCATGACGAGAAAGGCTCCCTGTGGAACCTGCGTTACCCGTTGGCCGACGGTGCCAAGACCGCTGAAGGTCTGGATTACCTGATCGTCGCCACCACTCGCCCGGAAACCATGCTCGGCGACGCCGCTGTCGCGGTGAACCCGGACGATGAGCGTTATAAAGCCCTGATCGGCAAGTTTGTCGACTTGCCGCTGGTTGGCCGTCGCATCCCGATCATCGCCGACGATTACTGCGATCCTGAATTCGGCACCGGCTGCGTGAAAATCACCCCGGCCCACGATTTCAACGATTATGAAGTCGGCAAACGCCACAACCTGCCGCTGCTGAACATTTTCGACAAGAACGCCGATGTATTGCCGGCCGCTCAGGTGTTCAACCTTGACGGCACGCTCAACGAGCAGATCGACGGCACACTGCCCGCCCAATACGCCGGTCTCAACCGCTTCCAGGCACGCAAGGAAATCGTTGCCGACTTCGAAGCTGCGGGCCTGCTGGTCAGCGTCGACGATCACGCCCTGAAAGTGCCGAAAGGCGACCGTTCCGGGACCATCATCGAGCCGTGGCTGACCGACCAGTGGTACGTCTCCACCAAGCCTCTGGCCGAACCTGCGATTGCCGCCGTTGAAGACGGCCGGATTGCCTTCGTGCCCAAGCAGTACGAAAACATGTACTTCTCGTGGATGCGCGATATCCAGGATTGGTGCATCAGCCGTCAGCTGTGGTGGGGCCACCGGATTCCGGCCTGGTACGACGAGTCGGGCAAAGTGTATGTAGGTCGCGACGAAGCTGAAGTGCGTGCCAAAAACAACCTTGGCCCGGACGTAGCGCTGCAACAGGACAACGACGTTCTCGACACCTGGTTCAGCTCAGGCCTGTGGACCTTCTCCACCCTGGGTTGGCCGCAGCAGACCGAGTTCCTGAAGAAGTTCCACTCCACCGACGTTCTGGTGACGGGTTTCGACATCATTTTCTTCTGGGTCGCCCGGATGATCATGCTCACCATGCACCTGGTGAAAAACGAAGACGGCACACCGCAAGTTCCGTTCAAGACCGTCTATGTGCACGGCCTGGTCCGCGATGGCCAGGGCCAGAAGATGTCCAAGTCCAAGGGCAACGTCCTGGACCCGCTGGACATCATCGACGGTATCGAACTCGAAGCACTGGTCGAGAAACGCACCACCGGTCTAATGCAGCCAAAACTGCTGAAGAAAATCGAAAAGCAGACCCGTGATGAGTTTGCTGACGGTATCGCCAGCTACGGCACCGACGCCCTGCGCTTCACGTTCTGCTCGCTGGCCTCCACCGGCCGCGACATCAAGTTCGACATGGGCCGCGTCGAAGGCTATCGCAACTTCTGCAACAAGATCTGGAACGCAGCGCGCTACGTGCTCGATAAAGGCGAGGACTGCGGTCAGAACGGCGAAGAAGTCGAACTGTCCCTGGCCGATCGCTGGATCATTTCGCAGCTGCAGCGCACCGAAGCTGAAGTGACCCGCCAACTCGACCAGTTCCGTTTCGACCTGGCTGCTCAGGCGCTGTACGAGTTCATCTGGAACCAGTATTGCGACTGGTACCTGGAACTGTCCAAACCTGTGCTGTGGGACGAGAACGCGCCGATCGAACGTCAGCGCGGCACTCGTCGCACGCTGGTTCGCGTGCTGGAAGTTGCCCTGCGCCTGGCGCACCCGTTCATGCCGTTTATCACCGAAGAAATCTGGCAGCGCCTGGCGCCGCTGGCCGGTATCGAAGGCAAGACCATCATGCTGCAACCGTGGCCGGTGGCGAACGAAGCGCGCATTGATCCGGCCGCTGAAGACGATATCGAATGGCTCAAGGGCCTGATGCTCGCCACGCGCAACATCCGCGCAGAGATGAATATCGGCCCGGGCAAGCCATTGCAGCTGTTCCTGAGAAACGTCAGCAGCGAAGATCAGCGTCGTCTGACCGAAAACGATGCATTGCTCAAGAAGCTGGCCAAGCTTGAATCGATCACGATTCTCGCCCCAGGCGCCGAAGCACCGCTGTCCGCTACCGCCCTGGTCGGCGAGATGGAAGTGCTGGTGCCAATGGCCGGCCTGATCGACAAGGCAGCCGAACTTGCGCGCCTGGACAAGGAAATCCAGCGCCTGCAAGGCGAAGTACAGCGTGTCGGCGGCAAGCTGTCCAACGCGGCGTTCGTTGACAAGGCTCCGGCCGAAGTCATCGACAAAGAGCGCGCCAAACTGGCCGAAGCCGAACAGGCTCTGGGCAAGCTGGCCGAGCAGCATGCGCGGATTGCCAGTTTGTAACGGCAAATCACAAAGAAAAAAGGGAGGCCCATGTGGCCTCCCTTTTTTTGCCTGCCGCTTTGTCCCAAACACCGAAAAACTAATGTGGGAGCGGGCTTGCTCGCGAAAGCGATGTGCCAGTCGATATCAATGTTGAATATTAAACCGCCTTCGCGAGCAAGCCCGCTCCCACATTTAATCGGTGTTGTCCGCACTTTTGTCATCAATACCGGGCTGATGTGGGACAATACCCGCCACTTTTAGCCATACCCGAATCGATCACGCCCATGAACGCCCCCCGCACACCAAAACCTGCGCGTAAAAAGCCTGAATCCGCGACCCCGGCCAAGGCCGTAGAGCCGCGCGAGAAGGCCAGCCTGCATCCGCGCAATCGCCATCAGGGTCGTTACGACTTCCCGGCGCTGATCAAAACCACGCCTGAACTGGCGCAGTTCGTGATCATCAACCCGTACGGCAAGGAAAGCATCGACTTCGCCAGCCCCGACGCGGTTCGGGTGTTCAACCGGGCGCTGCTCAAGTCGTTCTACGGTATTGCCCATTGGGATATCCCGGCCGACTATCTGTGCCCACCGGTGCCGGGTCGTGCGGACTACGTGCACTTTCTGGCCGATCTGCTGGCCAGTGTCAACGACGGCGAGATCCCTCGTGGCGCGCCGGTCAAGGTGCTCGATATCGGCATGGGCGCCAACTGCGTCTACCCGTTGATCGGCTACAGCGACTACCGCTGGCACTTCCTTGGCTCGGAAATCGACCCGACGGCCGTGGCCGCCGCCAAAGCCATCGTGCAGTCCAACGGGCTAAACAAAGCCATCCAGTTGCGCCTGCAAAGCAATCCCAAGCACATTCTGCTGGGCCTGCTCGAACCCGGCGAACGCTTTGACCTGACCATGTGCAACCCGCCGTTCCACGCCTCGATGGACGAGGCCACCAAGGGCAGCGAGCGTAAATGGCGGGCGCTGGGTCGCGCCGACCCGAAACGCAAACTGCCGGTGCTGAACTTTGGCGGTCAATCGGCAGAACTGTGGTGTGAAGGTGGCGAAGCACGGTTTGTGACGCAACTGATCGCCGAGAGCGCACACTTTCAGCACAAAGTGCTGTGGTTCAGCACCCTGGTTTCGAAAGCCTCAAACCTGCCTGCGATCCAGACGGCGCTGAAAAAGGCCGGCGTACTGGAAAGCCAGGTCGTGGAGATGTCCCAAGGGCAGAAGCAAAGCCGCTTCGTCGCCTGGACCTTCCAGACTAAATCCGAGCAGCAGGTCTGGCGCGAACGTTGGGTTCGCAAGGGCTGAGTCGCGGCTGAAACAGCGATTGCCCCCCAGGTCAATCGCTTGAATCGCAGGCACAAAAAAACCGTGCCCGGAATGTTCCGGAGCACGGTTTTTTACTGCGTCTTACTTGTTAACAGCGTCAGTCAGGCCTTTAGCCACGACCAGCTTGATAACTTTCTTGGCAGCGATTTCGATGGCAGCGCCAGTCGATGGGTTACGGCCAGTACGGGCAGGACGCTCGGTCACTTTCAGTTTGCCAATACCTGGCAGAGTGATTTCGCCGCCATTTTCCAATTGATCAGCAACGATTTGGGCCAGCTGGTCCAGAGCGTTACGCGCGGTGGTTTTAGGCGCGTCGATGGCTTCAGCGATATCAGCGATCAGTTGGTCTTTAGTAATAGCCATTGTGGTGTTCCTTCCCTATCAAATTCATTTGGATTGCAGAGTGCAGTGTCAGCCATCGATCCAGATCTTCAGGATCTGGCCCCCCGGCCACAACCACGACGGATCGGGGTTATAGATACCAAAATCGGGGTTTGGTTCGACCTGACAAATGCTGAATGCACGCTTAACGCCATTACTGCGCGTAAGACGGGGCAAAACTAGCACAGAGACGGGGAAATATCCGCCTCTACCTACCCATTTGGTCAGCTTTATCGCACTAAAACCGTAAAAAATTGCATAACGCCGGTCCGACAGCCTCGAAACGGCCGCCGGACAACGCCAAAACCAGCAGGTGCGGTACACTGGGCACTTTTTTGGGGAGCTCGCCCTCCCCCATCCAACCAGCCGAGAAGCCCATGCCGATCCGTCATTGCATCGTCCACCTGATCGACAAAAAACCCGACGGCACACCTGCAGTTCTCCACGCTCGTGACTCTGAACTGGCTGAGTCTGCGGCCATCGAGAACATGCTCGCCGACCTCAATGAGAGCTACAACGCCAAGCAAGGCAAGGCCTGGGGTTTTTTCCATGCTGAGTCCGGGGCACACCCTTTCAGCGGCTGGCTGAAGGAATACCTCGACGGCGGCAAGGATTTCACCGCCTTTAGCCGTGTCGCAGTCGAACACCTGCAAAAGTTGATGGAAGAATCCAACCTCTCGGTCGGCGGCCACGTGCTGTTTGCTCATTACCAGCAAGGCATGACCGATTACCTGGCCATCGCCCTGTTGCACCACAGCGAAGGCGTAGCGGTGAACGCCGAGCTGGACGTGACCCCGTCCCGCCACCTTGATCTGGGCCAGTTGCACCTGGCAGCGCGAATCAACGTCTCCGAGTGGCAGAACAACAAGCAGTCCAAGCAATACATCTCCTTTATCAAAGGCAAGAACGGCAAAAAGGTCTCGGAGTACTTCCGCGACTTCATCGGCTGCCAGGAAGGTGTCGATGGCCCCGGTGAGACTCGCACACTGCTCAAGGCCTTCAGCGACTTCGTCGAAAGCGAAGACCTGCCGGAAGAGTCCGCACGGGAGAAGACCAAGACCCTGGTGGACTACGCCAGCAGTCAGGCCAAAATGGGCGAGCCGATGGGCCTGGAAGAGTTGTCCGAACTGATCGACGAAGAGCGCCCGAAAGCGTTCTACGACCACATCCGCAACAAGGACTACGGCCTGTCGCCGGAAATCCCGGCAGATAAACGCACCCTCAACCAGTTCCGCCGCTTCACCGGTCGCGCCGAGGGTTTGTCCATCAGCTTCGAAGCGCACCTGCTGGGATCGAAGATCGAATACGACGAAGAAGCCGGCACGCTGATCATCAAGGGCTTGCCGACCCAATTGACCGACCAGCTCAAGCGTCGTAACTGATGTTGAACGGGATGCTGAAGAAATTCCTGCTGATAGTGCTGGTGGTCGTGGTTTACCAGAACTGGGGCAAGATCGAGCGGGTGTTCAACCCTCGAGCGGCCGTGTCCGAGCAGACCCAGACCAATGCCAAGGTCGTGCTCTACGCCACCGACTGGTGTGGCTACTGCAAGCTGACCCGGCGTTTCCTTGACCAGAAAGGCATCCCGTACAAGGAGTTCGACATCGAGAAGAATGCCGAGGCACGCAAAGCCTACGAAGCCCTCGGACGAGGGATTCCGCTGCTGGATGTGAACGGGACGTTGATTCGCGGGTATGACCCGGATGAGATTCTTGCCGCTTTGAAATAACGGTGGGAGCGAGCCTGCTCGCGATTGCAGCAGCACATTCAGCATCAATGTGAATGACACACCGCTATCGCGAGCAGGCTCGCTCCCACATTTGTACGTCAGCGTGCTTCGATGCGAAAGCCAAACCGCGGGAAGTGCACATGCACCACACCGCCCCGTTCATCCTCGCGGCGCAGGATCAGCTCTTCGCTGCCGGCAAACAGCAACTCGCCGGCCACCGGATCAACGCCATAGTCTGTTGCGGCGATTACCACTTGTTGACCAGCCTTGAAGCCATTCGGATCTACGAACTGCTCATCCGGCAAAGCGGCCGGCGTGGCCTGGCGTGCAATCTCCAGAGCCTCGGTCGAACTCATCTCGTTTGACGCTCCATGACCAAAACTCAATACGCGACCAAGCCAGGCAGAGACCGCCGGATATTTGTCGACATAGGGTGCGGTCACCGGCGTGGCTTTGAGAAACCACAATGTGTGCGCCAGGGCAAAGTCGGCAATCGACGGTTCACCGAACAGGAAGTCGCCCTCCTCTCTCTGCAACTGCTGCTCGAACCGCCCCATGATCGTCGGCCATTGATGCTTGGCCAGCTCTGCTGATAATCGGGTAGCACTGCCGCCTGCGAACAAACCGGCACGGTCAGCGACAAAGTATTTGATCTCTTCGGGCGCCATCCTGGAGAAACGCACCGCTATCGATTCCGGCTGAAAAACCAGGCTCACCGCATGCTGGAAAACTACCGAATCAGCCCAGGCAGCGAATGCCGAGACAACCAGTTCCTTTCCTTCCGGGAACAGGGTCGGCGAGGATTTTTCCTGCTCGAGGCGACGGGCGATCAGCGCGGTATCACAGTAGATGTCGGCGCCGACTTGCAGCACCGGGGTCTTGCGATAGCCGCCTGTCAATGCAGTCAGATCCGGCTTTGGCATCACTGGGGAGATATTGACCGAGCGCCAGGACAGCCCCTTGAACCCCAGCAAGAGACGGGCTTTTTCCGCAAAGAGAGACGTGGAGTAATGATGAAGAATCAACTCTGACATGCTGGAGTCCGCCGGACGAGTAGGAACGAGCAGCTTAGCGCGCAAATGGAAAGCAGCCTACCCATCAGCCTGATGGGCGCATATCAGTCAGATTGATAAGTCCTTCGAGGCGCTCGCCACCAGACATTCCTTGGCGCTTTTTTTGAGTTTTTTGATCAAGCGTTCCTGACGCAGGGCTTCACCCTTGTCGCGGCAGACTTCGGTGTAGACCAATGCCACCGCCGGGCTGGAAAGAAAGAAGCGCGCGCCCTTGCCGCTTTGATGGGTCGCGAAACGTCGCACGGGATCATCACTGACCCCGCAATACAGCGAGCCATTGGCCGCGCGAACCAGATAGACGAACCACGGTTTGCTGACCGAGGTCTCTGGTTCGACGCTGATACTGGGGGATTCGACGCTACTGTTCACGTGACGATCAAGGCTTGTGCAAATGAGCGGCGATCTTATCAGAGGTCTGCCATTAACGACTGGTCTGGAACGCCCTCAACCCTTTCAAGGCCTGGGCCCGGACGGCGTTTCTCACCAAGGGTGTCCAGCCCAGCAACAGGCCTTTAGTGCCCAACGCCTGCCGCGACCAGCGCCACAGATCGAAGTGGTCGTGATGCTCGCAGATCTTGCCGTCGCGAAAAACAAAGCGCGCCTGAATATCGTTGACCACAATGTTGCCGGTCTGACTGAGCAGGTAAGTCGCCACCCAATGGGCGCCGCCGGTGCGCTCATCGCTACGGACATTATCGAAGGTCAGGGAGAAGTCCTTGGCCCGAGTGGTCAGCATGCGCCACATGTCGCCGGCATCGCGGCCGCGCAACTCGCCAAACGCAGGGTCACTGAACACCACGTCCTCGGTGTAGCAGGCGCTCATGGCCTCGGCATCCAGCCGCTGGAAAGCTTTATAGAACTCAGTGATCAATGCGCTGTGGGCATCACTCATGGAGAGGCTCCGAAGAATCGAAAGGATGCCTGCACGATAATCTGCAAACGCGGTGAAAACTATCGGCATTCGTGGCAGGAATACCGACAGTGCGTTTGTTTTAGACCTTCTCGCTGACGACGTGAACGTACAGCGAACGCCCGGCGCCGAGGCCGGCCAGGATCGCGGCGATACCCACCCCACCGAAGATCCAGCCCAGCGCCGTCCAGCCGCCAGTCAGGTCATGCACCAGGCCAACCGCGAACGGCCCCATGGAGGCCAGGGTGTAACCGATGCCTTGGGCCATGCCTGACAGATTGGCCGCCACATGAGCATCGCGCGAGCGCAAAACGATCAGGGTCAGCGCCAGGCTGAACGACCCGCCCTGCCCCAGACCAAGCAGAATCGCCCAACCCCACAAGCCTTCGAGCGGCGCATATAAACAGCCAAACAAACCCGCCATCACCAGTGCCATTACCACCACTATTGCCAGACGCTGATCCTTGCCACGGGTTGCCAGCCAAGGTGCAGCCAGCGAACTGGCCAATTGGACGATGACCGAGCCGGACAACACCAGACCCGCCTGCGTCGGCGTCAGGCCACGACCGATCAGGATCGAGGGCAACCAGCCGAAGACGATATACGCCAGCGAGGATTGCAGGCCCATGTACAGAGTCACTTGCCAGGCCAACGGATCACGCAGTAAACCGCGCACTCGATAGGCCACATGGTGCGCACCGTGTTTGTGCCCGACTTGTGGCAACCAGAACACCGCCGCAACCAGCGCAGGCAGGATCCAGAAACCCAGGCCCATGGCCCAGCTGCCCTCGAAATGCTGACTGAGGGGCACCGTCGCCCCCGCAGCCATGGCCGCGCCCAGGCACAGCGCCATCGTATAAACACCGGTCATCGTCCCGGCATGTTTGGCGAAGTCGCGCTTGACGATACCCGGCAGCAACACGCCGATCACACCGATACTGGCACCGGCCAGAATGCTGCCGGCAAACAAGCCGGTCTCACCAAACGAACTGCGCAGAATGATCCCGCAGGCCAAGGTCAGCAGGATGCCCAGCACCACCCGCTCGGCCCCAAAACGCCGCGCCAGAATCGGCGCCAGTGGAGCGAACAGGCCAAGGCAGAGCACCGGCAACGTAGTCAGCAGACCCGCTTGCGCTGCCGACAGGCCAAGGCTTTTGGAGACTTCGCTGAGCAACGGCGCCATGCTCGACAGCGCTGGACGCAGGTTCAATGCGACCAGAATCAATCCCAGTAGCAACAGCCATGGGCGGCGCAGGACGGGATGGCTGTGCTGGACCTGTTCGTCATCGGCCTCGGCATCGATCAGCAGCTCTTCTAACTCCGCCGTGCGTTTAGGCGTTGTGATGTTGCCGGCCTGCGGGCCGGACATGGGGTTCTCGGTTTCAAGGTTCATTGATCAGCTTCCGGCAAATGGCTTTGGCCCGTTCCGGGTCTCGTTTCTCGACGGCGTTAAGCAGTTCGATGTGCAAGTCGAACACCTCCTGGCGCCGCGGTGTGATGCTCAGGGTCTGGCGCAAGTGCGCGCCGACAATGCTGGAAAAGTAGCGGTACAGTTCGCTCAAGGTCGGGTTGTGCGCGGCATCCACCAGGCGTCGGTGAAACACCAGATCGCACGCGATGTAGCTGTCGAGGTCGCCGTGGTAGTGACTGCCACTGACGCCAAGCGCTTCATGCAGCGCTTTGAGGTCTTCATCCGTGCGCCGCAACGCCGCCAGGCCGATGGCCTCGACTTCAAGAATGTGCCGGGTCTCACGGGCCTGCTCATGGGAGCAACGCGACAACGCCTTCATGGTGTCCAGCGGATCGACCACCGCCCGCAGGTAACTGCCGTCGCCCTGGCGAATCTCGATCAGTCCGGAAAACGCCAACACCCGCATGGCCTCACGCACAGTGTTGCGGCTGATGCCCAGCTCGAGCGCCAGCTCTGGTTCGGTGGGTAAACGCTGGCCGACCGTCCAGGTGCCTTCATTGATGCGCAGGCGTAACTGTTCCAGAGCCTGGTCGACCAGAGAACGCTTAATTAATGGAGAAATATCTGACATAGAACTCGCCCTTTCATCCAATCATAGGATGAATTTTCTGACATGTTAGTCAGCTTCGTCCGAGGCGGCAACCGCCTACGGTTAGAGGGCAGGAAAAGGAGCGGGATTTTCGATTGTTAAAATTACCCTTTAAGGGTAATTTTTATTGTAGGGTTGAAGTGTCTTATGGAAAAGAACACACCTCATTACGACCTGGCTGTGGTCAAGGCCGATGTCATGCGGCTTGGTGAGCTCGCATTTACCAGTACCGCAAAAAGCAGCGGCTGGAGACTCGGCTTAACCCTCACAGAGATGCAAGAGGTCATTTTCGGACTGCAAGGAAAGACGCTCTACAAGTCGATGACCACCTATGCCGATCATCGAGTATGGCAAGACGTTTACCACATCAATTCACACGGCCTGGAGATTTACATCAAGGTGACTTATCGCCCCGGCGGAGGCCCTCCGGTAATCTCCTTCAAGGAGAAAGACCTATGAAAACACGGCAATGCTTCACTTGTGGCGCCCCTGAGGGAATGCGCTATTTCAAGGGGCGTAGCGAAACCCTGGAGGTTAAAAACCTCCAACGTCGAGTAGACGATCTCTCTGGATGGGAGTGTCAAGCATGCGGGGAAGTCGAATTCGATCCCAACTGCTCCAGGCGCTATGCGGACGCAGGCGATGAGCTGGTCATCGCTGCCAGACAGATGATCGGTGCCGAAATGAAGCGCATCCGCAGAAAATTGCACCTTTCACAAAAAGAGACGATACAACTGCTGTCCGGTGGCGGGCACAACGCGCTTTCCCGTTACGAGCGGGGCGAAATACTCCCGCCAAAGGCGTTGATGCTGCTGATGCGACTGCTTGATCGTTATCCGCATTTGCTCATCGATGCAAAAACCTTGGGTGAAGGTACGGACCTAAGACAATTCAAAACGACTGTGCATAAAGAGCACGAAACCCTTACGGCTTCCTGAGCACCCAATGCAGGAAAAAATAAACCCGGAACAGGTCCGGGTTTATTCAACGCTTGGGCTGGATCAATGCAGAATCTGGCTCAAGAACAGCTTGGTCCGTTCATTCTGCGGGTTGTCGAAGAAGTCGTTCGGTGCGGCCTGTTCGACGATTTCGCCTTTGTCCATGAAGATCACCCGGTTGGCCACGGTACGGGCGAAGCCCATTTCGTGTGTCACGCAGAGCATGGTCATGCCGTCTTCGGCCAAGCCGATCATGGTGTCCAGAACCTCTTTCACCATCTCCGGATCGAGCGCCGAGGTCGGCTCATCGAACAGCATGATTTTCGGCTTCATGCACAAGGCACGGGCAATCGCCACACGCTGCTGCTGACCGCCGGAAAGCTGCCCCGGGAATTTGTGCGCCTGCTCTGGAATACGCACGCGCTCCAGGTAATGCATGGCTATTTCTTCGGCCTTGCGCTTGGGCAGCTTGCGCACCCACATCGGCGCCAGCGTGCAGTTCTGCAGGATGGTCAGGTGTGGAAACAGGTTGAAGTGCTGGAACACCATGCCGACTTCACGACGGATCGCTTCGATCTGCTTGAGGTCGTTGGTCAGCTCCACGCCATCAACCACGATGCGGCCCTGCTGGTGTTCTTCCAGACGATTAAGGCAACGAATGGTGGTCGATTTACCGGAACCCGACGGGCCGCACAGGACGATACGCTCGCCCTGTTTGACGTTCAGGTTGATGTCTTTCAATACGTGGAACTGGCCGTACCACTTGTTCACGCCCTGCATCTGAATAATGCCTTCAGGGCTCATCGGCTGTTTGATCGCTTCACTCATCACAAAACTTCCTAAATTAGGTAGCGATTTAGCGCTTGTGGCCTGTGTCCAGCTTACGTTCCAAATGCATGGAATAGCGGGACATACCAAAACAGAAAATCCAGAACACCAGGGCTGCGAACACATAGCCTTCGGTGGCCATGCCCAGCCATTTCGGGTCGGCGGCGGCTTGCTTGACGCTGTTGAGCAGGTCGAACAGGCCGATGATGATCACCAGGCTCGTGTCCTTGAACAGCGCAATAAAAGTGTTAACGATGCCCGGAATTACCAGTTTCAAGGCTTGCGGCAGAATCACCAGGCCCATGCTGCGCCAGTAACCGAGACCCATCGCTGCAGCGGCTTCATACTGACCTTTGGGAATCGCTTGCAGGCCACCGCGCACCACCTCGGCCACATAGGCCGACTGGAACAGAATCACCCCGATCAAGGCCCGCAGCAGCTTGTCGAAGTTCATGCCTTCAGGCAGGAACAGCGGCAGCATCACCGAGGACATGAACAGCACGGTGATCAACGGCACCCCACGCCAGAACTCGATAAAGGTCACGCAGACCACACGAATCGCCGGCATGTTCGAGCGGCGACCCAGCGCCAGCACAATCCCCAGTGGCAAGGCACCGGCGATCCCGACAGTGGCGATCACCAGGGTCAGCATCAGGCCGCCCCATTGGCTGGTTGCTATGTTGGTCAGGCCAAAAATACCGCCATGCAGCAGGAAGTAGGCAATGATCGGATAGAGCACCAGAAAGCTCAGGCCGTAAATCGCCTTGTGCCGGACACGCGCGATGAACAATGGCGCCACGCCAATCACTGCCAGCCACACGGTCAGGTCCACACGCCAACGCAAGTCAGTCGGGTAGTAGCCGTACATGAACTGGCCGAAGCGCTGTTGGATGAACACCCAGCAGGCGCCGCCCTTGGTGCAATCGGCTCGGGTAGTGCCGACCCAGTTGGCGTCGAGAATCGCCCAATGGAGGATCGGCGGAACTACCAGATAAATCAGGTAGAACGCGAACAGCGTCAGCAGGGTGTTGATCCAGCTGGAAAACATGTGCGTGCGCATCCACGCCACGATACCGATGCTACTGCTCGGTGCTGGCATGTCAGGTTTGAAAATATGAATCGTCATGTGCGCTTCCTCACCGCTCGATCAGCGCAATGCGCTTGTTGTACCAGTTCATCAGCAGGGAAATGCTGATGCTGATCGCCAGGTACACGCTCATGGTGATGGCGATAACCTCGATCGCCTGCCCGGTCTGGTTCAGCACCGTACCGGCAAACAGCGAGACCATTTCCGGATAACCGATACCGGCGGCCAGCGAGGAGTTCTTCGCCAGGTTCAGGTATTGGCTGGTCAGCGGCGGAATGATCACACGCAACGCTTGCGGGATGATCACCTTACGCAAGGTCGGACCATTGCGCAGGCCCAGGGAACGGGCTGCTTCGGTCTGGCCATGGCTGACCGACTTGATGCCCGAGCGCACGATCTCGGCAATAAATGCCGCCGTGTACACCGTCAGGGCCAGGGTCAAGGCCAGCAGTTCCGGGATCAACACCCAGCCACCGACGAAGTTGAAGCCTTGCAGCTGGGGCATTTCCCAATGCAGAGGAGCGCCGAAGATCAGCGCGCACAACGCAGGAATCACCAGAAACATTGCAAGGCCGGTCCAGAACTTGTGGAACGGCACGCCGGTCGCTTCGAATCGCTTGTTGGCCCAGCGGCACATCAGCACGATGGCGACGATGGCCACCACGACGCTGACCACGAACGGCCAGAAACCGTGGGAGATCAGGGCTGCCGGCATGTTCAAGCCACGACTGCTGACGAAGAAGGTGTCGCCGAAGTTATGACTGTTGCGCGGCCCTGGCATAGTCAGGAACACCGCGAAGTACCAGAACAGAATCTGCAGCAGCGGCGGAATGTTACGGAAGACCTCGACGTAGACGGTCGCCAATTTGCTGATGATCCAGTTCTGCGACAGCCGGGAAACGCCGACGATGAAGCCCAGGATCGTCGCCAGGATGACGCCAATGAAGGTCACCAACAGGGTATTGAGCAGACCGATGACAAACACTCGGGCATAGGTGTCCGATTCGGTGTAGTCGATCAGGTGCTGAGCAATACCGAAACCGGCGCTGCGCTCAAGAAAGCTGAAACCCGAGGTGATGCCCCGGTGCTGAAGGTTGGTCTGCGTGTTATCGAACAGATACCAGCCCATCGAGACCACCGCCACAATGGTGATGATCTGAAATAGCCACGCACGCACTTTTGGATCGCTGAGGCTGAGCCTCTGCTTTGGTGCGCCGATTGAATTTTGCATGAAGTGCCCCAGAAATAATGGAACAGAACATCACCCGGTGGTTGGCCCACCGGGTGATAGAACCATCAGCGCACTGGTGGTGCGTATTGAATGCCGCCGTTGTTCCACAGGGCGTTCAGCCCGCGGTCGATGGCCAGCGGAGTGCTTTTGCCCAGGTTGCGCTCGAACACTTCGCCGTAGTTGCCCACTTGCTTGACGATCTGCACAACCCAGTCTTTGCGTACTTTCAGGTCCTTGCCGTATTCGCCGTCAGTGCCCAACAGACGTGCAACGTCCGGGTTCTTGGTAGCTTTGGCTTCATCTTCGACGTTTTTCTGCGTGATACCCATTTCTTCAGCATTGAGCATGGCGAACAGGGTCCACTTGACGATACTGAACCACTCTTCGTCGCCCTTACGCACGACCGGGCCCAGAGGCTCCTTGGAGATGGTTTCCGGCAGAACGACGTAGTCGCCCGGGGTCGCCAGCTTGCTGCGCTGTGCGTAGAGCTGGGATTTGTCGGAGGTCAGTACGTCGCAACGACCGGATTCCAGCGACTTGGCGCTTTCATCGGAAGTGTCGAAAGTGATCGGGGTGTACTTCAGACCATTACCGCGGAAGAAGTCGGAAACGTTCAGCTCGGTAGTAGTACCGGCTTGAATACAGATGGTTGCACCGTCGAGTTCTTTAGCGCTCTTGACGCCCAGCTTCTTGTTGACCAAAAAGCCGATGCCGTCGTAGTAAGTCACGCCAGCAAACACCAGACCCATGCCCGAATCGCGGGAGCTGGTCCAGGTGGTGTTACGCGACAGCACGTCGATTTCGCCGGATTGCAGCGCGGTGAAACGCTCCTTGGCGTTCAACTGGCTGAATTTGACCTTGGTCGCGTCGCCGAATACGGCAGCGGCCACAGCGCGGCAGACGTCAGCGTCAATCCCAAGGATTTTGCCGGTTGCGTCCGGTACCGAGAAACCCGGCAGACCGTCACTCACGCCACACTGTACGAAGCCTTTTTTCTGCACTGCATCCAGGGTTGCACCCGCCTGAGCGAACCCACTGACACCGAGCACTGCGGCCGCAGTCACGATGGCCAGGGTGGATTTCAACATCTTCATTCAAACCTCCAGTTTTGCTCTTGTTGTGTCGGAGCTTGAGCCTTGCCGCACCCTTATGAGGCGCTGTTGACCCGTATTGGCTTTTTTTAGGGTCAAGCGGCGTAAGACCTTCGCTATGAGTCTAGTAGGAGAAATCCACAGAATGGAAAACTCACTTCTCACCAATCGGCCGAACGGGCTGTAGCCCTTTCATGTTCGCGAAGCCCGTAGCGGCCCTTGGCGAACGTCCATCACCGGATTTTTCTGCTATCCCACAACCGAAGGTAGACTGATAGTGTTACCGCTCGGCGCAGGATTGCTTGCACAGCTTTTCACATAGCAAAGCCCGTACCACACCGGCCGCTAAAGCGTTTCAGCGGCAGGTCAATAGCAAAACGTTCAGCCTTGCGACATATTCTTAACTGATCAACCAGAAGCGCACGCCGACCGAGCACACAATGAGCGCGCGCGCACAATAATGGAGCAGACATGACCCAGACCTTGATTCTTCAGCCCAGCAAGCCCGTTGACGCCTGCGTGATCTGGCTGCACGGCCTGGGCGCCGACCGCTACGATTTCCTGCCAGTGGCCGAAGCGCTACAAGAAAGCCTGCTGACCACTCGCTTTGTTTTGCCCCAGGCGCCGACACGCGCCGTAACCATCAACGGCGGATATGAGATGCCGAGCTGGTACGACATACTGGCCATGAACCCGGCGCGGGCAATCAATCGCGAGCAGCTGGATGAGTCCGCGCAAACGCTCACCACATTGATCGAAGAGCAGCGAGCCAGCGGAGTAGACGCCTCGCGGATTTTTCTTGCCGGTTTTTCCCAGGGTGGCGCGGTGGTTTTGCACACGGCCTTTTTGAAGTGGCAGGGCCCCTTGGGTGGCGTACTTGCCCTCTCCACTTACGCCCCGACATTCAGTGACGAACTGCAGCTATCGGCGAGCCAACAGCGGATTCCGGTGTATTGCCTGCACGGGCACTACGATGAGGTCGTACAAAACGCCATGGGCCGAACCGCCTACGAGCATTTGAAGCGACTTGATGTCACCGTGACATGGCAGGAATACCCAATGGGCCACGAAGTGTTACCCGAAGAAATTCGCGACATTGGCGTGTGGTTGGCTGATCGCTTGCGCTGAAAACGAAACTTCCTGTAGCCGGGTGACCAATGCACTACGCCGCGCCCGATTCTTGCATTACACTGCCCGGCACTTAACCAATTGATGAGATGACCGTGCTCAAAGCACTCAAGAAAATGTTCGGTAAAAGCGAGGCTGAGCAGCTCGCGCCTGGCTCCATTGCACCTTCCCACACGCCCGGCCACCGCACCGACGATCATCAGCCGGGTCGCGCAGTGTCTGGCGCCGCACCTAACAAAGAGCCGGTGAGTACAGCTGTCGCCCAACCTGTTGCGGCGCCTGCCTCAGAGCAACCGCGCAGCGAGACGCCCAAACCTGTGCAACCTCGCCGCGAACGCGCGCCGAAACCGCCAGTCACCCCCTGGAAACTCGAAGACTTCGTCGTCGAACCCCAGGAAGGCAAAACCCGCTTCCACGATTTCAAGCTGTCTCCAGAATTGATGCACGCGATCCAGGACCTGGGTTTCCCGTACTGCACGCCGATCCAGGCGCAAGTGCTGGGCTTCACCCTCAAAGGTATGGACGCCATCGGTCGCGCCCAGACCGGCACCGGCAAAACCGCCGCGTTCCTGATATCGATCATCACCCAGTTGCTGCAAACCCCGCCGCCCAAAGAGCGTTACATGGGTGAGCCACGGGCACTGATCATCGCCCCGACCCGCGAACTGGTCGTCCAGATCGCCAAGGACGCCGCCGACCTGACCAAATACACCGGCCTGAACGTCATGACGTTCGTCGGCGGCATGGACTTCGACAAACAGCTCAAACACCTCGAAGCCCGCCACTGCGACATCCTCGTGGCCACCCCCGGCCGCCTGCTGGACTTCAACCAGCGTGGTGACGTCCACCTCGACATGGTCGAAGTGATGGTGCTCGACGAAGCCGACCGCATGCTCGACATGGGATTCATCCCACAAGTACGCCAGATCATTCGCCAGACCCCGCCGAAAAACGAGCGTCAGACGCTGCTGTTCTCCGCCACCTTCACCGAAGACGTGATGAACCTGGCCAAGCAGTGGACCACCGACCCCGCCATCGTCGAAATCGAATCGATCAACGTCGCCAGTGACATGGTCGAGCAACACATCTATGCCGTCGCCGGCAGCGATAAATACAAGCTGCTCTACAACCTGGTGAACGACAACGGTTGGGAACGGGTGATGGTCTTCGCTAATCGCAAGGATGAAGTGCGGCGCATCGAAGAACGCCTGGTGCGTGACGGCGTCAACGCCGCGCAGCTCTCCGGCGACGTACCGCAGCACAAGCGCATCAAGACCCTGGAAGGCTTTCGCGAAGGCAAGATCCGCGTACTGGTCGCCACCGATGTCGCCGGCCGCGGGATTCACATCGACGGCATCAGCCACGTGATCAACTTCACCCTGCCGGAAATGCCGGACGATTATGTCCACCGCATCGGCCGTACCGGTCGGGCTGGCGCCAGCGGTGTCTCGATCAGCTTTGCCGGTGAGGATGACTCCTACCAGCTACCGTCTATCGAAGCGCTGCTGGGTCGCAAGATCAGTTGCGAAACGCCACCGACGCATCTACTGCGCGCAGTAGAGCGCAAGCGCCCGTAAAACCCGGCGCAACAAAAGAGACGCAGCCCGGAAACGGTCTGCGTTTTTTTTCGCCTGGATATTGCCAGCTAGAACTAAAAGTCCATAATGGACAAATTAGTTTACATCCACCTTCACGGGAGCATCAGCATGTCCAGCACGCCTTATGTGATCGCCAAAGCCCAAGCCCGCCAGCTACTCGAACACGTCGACGTGCCGCAGATTCTGCGCAAGCTGTTCGGTGACCTGGCTGCCGGGCAAGCCGTGCAACCGGCCCAGCAACTGGTGGAATTCCCTCAGGGCGCCGGCGATTTCATCAACTACCTCGGCGTGTTGGCTGAAGACCGCGTGTACGGCGTGAAAACGTCGCCCTACATCGTGCGCAGCGAAGGAGCATTGGTGACGGCCTGGACACTGCTGATGTCGATGGAAACCGGTCAGCCGCTGTTGCTTTGCGACGCTGGCGAACTGACGGTCGCCCGCACCGCCGCCGCCACTGCTGTGGCCATCGATGCTCTGGCTGAACCGACCGCCAAGCGTCTTGCGATCATCGGCAGCGGTCCAGTGGCCCTGGCTCACCTGCGCTATGTGAAGACGCTGCGCGACTGGCAGAGCATCAGCCTCTACTCGCCGGCCCTGGCTGGCAAAAGCCCCGAGGAGCTGACGCCAATCAGCGCCCTTGACCCGCGCCTGCAGATTGTTGCCAGCCGCGAGCAAGCGCTCGAGGACGCCGACGTGATCATGCTTTGCACCTCTTCTGCCGGTCCCGTGATCGACCCGCGCACACTGAGCAAACCGGCACTGATCACCTCGATCAGCACCAACGCGCCACGGGCTCACGAAGTGCCGCCGCAAGCGCTGACTGAAATGCAGGTCTATTGCGACTATCGTCAAACCACCCCAGGTTCAGCTGGAGAAATGTTGATTGCCAGCGAGCAGCACGGCTGGGACAGAAGCGCCATTCGAGGCGACCTGCCGGAGCTGGTCAGCGGGAAAGCACCACGCCCGGACTACGACCGCCATGTATTTTTCCGCTCTATCGGCCTGGGTCTCGAAGACATCGCGCTGGCCAATGCTATCTACCATTTGCAGCGCAATAGCTAACAGCACGGTCTCCTGTGGGAGCGGGCTTGCCCGCGAAGAACGATTACGCGGTTTATCAGAAAAACCGCAGTGACTTTTTCGCGAGCAAGCCCGCTCCCACACAAGCCTCGCACCAGCCTCCAACACCAGCCTTGCGCCACCGCAGGAGAGATTTAATGACCCAGGCAGATTTCATCATCATCGGCGGCGGTATCGCCGGTGCGTCCACCGGTTACTGGCTGTCGCGCCACGCTCGGGTGATTGTGCTGGAGCGTGAATCGCATCCGGCCTATCACTCCACCGGGCGCTCCGCCGCTTTATACACCGCCGCGTATGGCACACCTCAAGTCCGCGCATTGACCCTGGCCAGCCGGGACTTCTTCAATGCGCCTCCGGCCGGTTTCTGCGAGCACCCGCTGCTGACGCCGCGCGGGGAAATGACCGTGGATTTCACCGGTGACCTGCAAGAACTGAATACTCAATACCTGAGCGCCAAAGCCAGCGTGCCGGAGATGCAATTGCTCAGCGCCGATGAAGCCTGCGCGCGGCTGCCGATCCTGCGCCGGGAGAAAGTGCATGGTGCGATTTTCGACCCGAGCGCCAGCGATATCGACACCGACGCCCTGCATCAGGGCTATTTGCGCGGTATCCGACGCAATCAGGGTGAAGTGCATACCGATACTGTCGTCCAGAGCCTGAGCCGTGACGCCCAAGGTCACTGGCAGGTTAAAACCGCCAAACAGACCTTCAGCGCTCCGGTGGTGATCAATGCCGCAGGGGCCTGGGCCGATAAAATCGGCGAGATGGCCGGGGCCAGACCGCTCGGCCTGCAACCCAAGCGTCGTGCGGCGTTTATCTTCGCAGGTCCCGAAGGCGTGGATATCCATGACTGGCCGATGCTGGTCAGTCTCGACGAGTCGTTCTACATGAAACCGGATGCCGGGATGTTCCTCGGCTCCCCGGCCAACGCCGACCCGGTCGAACCCCACGACGTGCAGCCCGAAGAGTTGGACATCGCCATGGGCATTTACCAGATCGAAGAAGCCACCACGCTGACCATTCGCCGTCCGACCCGAACCTGGGCCGGGCTGCGAAGCTTTGTCAGCGACGGCGATCTTCTGTGCGGTTTCGATCAGCAGGTACCAGGCTTGTTCTGGGTCGCGGCCCAGGGCGGTTACGGCATCCAGACCTCGCCCGCCATGGGTCAGGCCAGCGCGGCTCTGGTACGCGGCGAAACCTTGCCTGAGCAACTGACACGCTTTGGTCTGAGCGCCGATATGCTCTCCCCTGCGCGCTTGGGCTAAAGCGCCCCGAGGTGACGCCCCGCCTCGATTGCGGCAAACTCGCAGCGCCCTTTTCGATAGGGCGCTGACGCTGCCTGGAGCAACACCCTATGACACCACCTCGACAAGATCCCACCCTGGATAACTTCCGGGCGATTGCCGACGCCATTGCCACGTTGCTTTACCCCCACGCCGAGGTGGTGCTGCACGATTTGCGCACGCAAAAGATCGACTACATCGCCAACAACCTGTCCAAGCGCGAAATCGGCGACGATGCCGCGCTGGAAGACATGCTCAGCGAAGAGGTCAGCGAACGGAATATTGGTCCCTACGAAAAGCTCAACTGGGACGGTCAGAAAATCCGCAGTCTGAGCAGCGTGCTGCGCGACAGTAACGGCCAGCCACTGGCTGTGCTGTGCATCAACCTGAATATCTCGCTGTTCGAAAATGCCAAAGCGGCGCTGGATTTGTTCCTGTCGCCGAGCAAGCTGATTGCCCAACCGGACTCACTGTTCCGTGACGACTGGCAGGAGCGAATCAATACCTTCCTGCACGCGTGGCTGCGCGAACGCCAGTTGAGCCTCAACCTGCTGACTCGCGAGCATAAACGCGAGCTGGTGCTGGCCCTGCACGCTGAAGGCGCCTTCAAGGGCAAAAGCGCCTCCAACTATGTGGCGAATGTGCTGAATATGGGTCGGGCGACGGTGTACAAGCATTTGAAGGAATTGAAGGGGTGAAGGAGTTGAAGGACTGACCTGTGGGAGCAGCCGGTCGACGCTCGATTGCTCGCGATTGGGGTTTAACATTCAACATTCATGTCGACTGTCCCGCCGCTATCGCGAGCAAGCCCGCTCCCACATTGAATTTTCAGCGTGCCGCCAAATGTGCAGCACAACACATATCTAATGTGGGAGCGGGCTTGCTCGCGATAGCGATGTGTCAGGCGGTACAAATCCCCCTGATCAATCCCCGTAAATATCCGACTTGAAGTACTTGGACTCAATCTTCTGATATTCGCCATTGGCGCGAATGTCGTCGATGGCCTTGTTCAGCTGGCTCACCAGTTCGATATTGCCCTTGCGTACAGCAATCCCGGCGCCCTCACCCACGTATTTCGGGTCTTTGAGTTCCGGGCCGACAAAGGCATAACCGGCGCCACGAGGCATCGACAGGAAGTCGTCCAGCGGAATGCTGTCGGCAAAGATGCCGTCCAGACGCCCGGCCGCCAGGTCCATGTAGATCTCTTCGTTGTTGCTGTAGCGCACCACCTTGATGCCTTTGGGCTCGAAGACCTCTGTGGCGTAACGGTCGGTGGTAGTGGAGCGCTGCACACCGATGGTCTTGCCCTTGAGGCTGGCGTACTGGTCATCGACCACGGCGCCTTTCTTCATCACCAGACGCGACGAAGTGAAGTAGTACTTGTGGGTAAAGTCGACCGAGTTTTTACGCTCTGCAGTGATGGTCATCGAAGACAGTGCGGCATCGATTTTCTTCACCTTCAGGGACGGAATCAGGCCGTCGAACTCGCCCTCGATCCACTCGCACTTGACCTGCATCTGCGCGCACAGCGCATTGCCGATGTCGTAATCGAAGCCGCTGATTTTTCCTTCTTCCGCCTTGAACGCAAACGGCGGATACGCCGCTTCAATGCCAATACGCAGGGTTTTCTCGGCGGCGAACAGACTGCTGCACGCTAACAGACTGAGGGCCAGACCACCGATGAGGGTGAATTTCTTCATGTTCGTTCTCTCGCGGGTTGTTGTTGGTTTTGCAAGACAGAAGGAAAAGTGAAACGTGAAACGCTTTTTTTGTACTTATAATTCCATACTGGACTTTTATGTATTAGTCGTCAATCGACTGTCCACACTTTGCCCTTCCTTTGGTCGCGAGGATGAATTAGGGGTGAGTCAGGAAGATAGAGGGTGTGGCTGATGACTCCTTCGCGGGCAAGCCCGCTCCCACAGGGTTCGCGCATATCCTGTGGGAGCGGGCTTGCCCGCGAAGACGGACTCATAGCCAATAGAGAACGAAGGGGATTACTCTTTCCAGCGCTCCACCGCCGCATGGTCGCTGTCCTTCCCTTCCACCCACCGAGGCCCATCGCTGGTGCTTTCTTTCTTCCAGAACGGCGCGCGGGTTTTCAGGTAGTCCATGACAAAGGCACAAGCGTCGAAGGCCGCCTGGCGGTGGGCGCTGGCAGCGCCAACGAAAACAATCGGCTCGCCTGGTTCCAAAGCGCCGATCCGGTGCAGCACTTCAAGCTTGAGCAGCGGCCAGCGCTGTTCGGCTTCGATCGCGATCTTGCCGAGAGCCTTTTCGGTCATGCCGGGATAGTGCTCTAGAAACATTCCGGCAACGTCGAGCCCATCGTTGAAGTCACGCACGTAACCGACAAAACTCACCACCGCACCGACACCCACATTGGCTGCGTGCATCGCGTTGACTTCGCAGCCTGGGTCGAACGCCGTGGATTGCACGCGAATCGCCATGGTTCAGCCTCCGGTCACGGTGGGAAAGAATGCCACTTCATCGCCGTCGGTCAGTGGTTCGTCGAGTTGGCACAGATCTTCATTACGGGCACACATTAGATTCTGTTCGCTCAGCACCTCGGCACCGTCGCGCTGCGCCAGAAGCACACGCACATCTTCAACCGAGGCGAAATCGCCTTCGACGTTCAGCGAATCCACACCCAGCGCCTCACGGTAGCGGGCAAAAAACTTCACTGTCACTTTCATTATTCGGACACCTGATAGTGGCCGCTCTTGCCGCCCAGCTTCTCCAGCAAGCGCACGCTTTCGATGGTCATGCCACGGTCCACGGCCTTGCACATGTCATAGATAGTCAGCGCGGCGATGCTGGCCGCCGTCAGCGCTTCCATCTCGACACCGGTCTGCCCGGCCAGCTTGCAGCGGGCGACGATGCGCACCGCGTCCTCGCCTTCGGCGCTGAGCTCGACCTTGACGCTGGTGAGCATCAGCGGATGGCACAACGGAATCAAATCGGAGGTTTTCTTCGCCGCCTGAATGCCGGCGATTCGCGCCACGGCGAACACATCACCCTTGGGGTGACCGCCGCTGACAATCATCTGCAGGGTTTCGGGGAGCATGCGCACAAACGCTTCGGCCACGGCTTCACGTGACGTCACGGCTTTTTCGGTGACGTCGACCATATTGGCGCGACCTTGGGAATCGAGATGAGTCAGCACAGGGTTACTCCTGATCAGGAGCGTCGATTGTAAACCTGCGGGTCAATTTTTCGCACGTTTGATTATCGGATCACCACAATCCCCCGTGGGAGCGAGCCTGCTCGCGATGGCGGCGTGACAGTCGACATCAATGCTGAATGTCAGACCGCTATCGCGAGCAGGCTCGCTCCCACAAGGGTTATTCGTCGAGCATAAAAAACCGGGCGGCTTTGGGCCGCCCGGTTCAGAGGTTTTACAGATGAGATTCGGCGTATTCGGCCAGAATCGAACGTGGCACCCCTTGCAGGGTGATGTGCACACCGTTGGGGAAGTCTTTGAAACGTTCAGTCAGGTAGGTCAGCCCGGAACTGGTCGCGGACAGGTAAGGGGTGTCGATCTGCGCCAGGTTGCCCAGGCACACCACTTTGGAACCGGCACCAGCACGGGTGATGATGGTTTTCATCTGGTGCGGGGTGAGGTTCTGGCATTCATCGATCAGGATCAGGCTCTGCTGGAAGCTGCGGCCTCGAATGTAATTGAGGGATTTGAACTGCAACGGCACTTTGCTGAGGATGTAATCCACGCTGCCATGGGTGCTCTCGTCATCCATGTGCAAGGCTTCGAGGTTGTCGGTAATGGCGCCCAGCCAAGGCTCCATTTTTTCCGCTTCGGTACCCGGCAGGAAGCCGATTTCCTGGTCCAGCCCCTGCACGCTACGGGTGGCGATGATGCGCCGGTAGCGCTTGCTGACCATGGTCTGCTCGATGGCGGCGGCCAATGCCAGGATGGTTTTCCCGGAACCGGCAGCACCCGACAGATTGACCAGGTGGATGTCCGGATCGAGCAAGGCGAACAGCGCCAGACTCTGATAGACATCACGCGGTTTCAGACCCCAGGCTTCCTGGTGCATCAGCGGTTCCTGATGCAGGTCCAGAATCAGCAGCACATCAGCCCTGATCTCTTTGATCCAGCCGACAAACCCTTGCTCGTCGATGATGAACTCGTTGATATGCACGGCAGGCAGGTTGTCGATGAGCTGGACCTGATGCCAGGTACGACCGTGATCCTGACGGGTCTCGACCTTGCTGACACGGTCCCAGAACGAACCCGTCATGTTGTGATAACCACGGGACAGCAAAGACACGTCGTCGACCAGTTGGTCGGTACTGTAGTCCTCGGCCGCGATCCCACAGGCTCGCGCTTTGAGGCGCATGTTGATGTCTTTGGTCACCAGTACCAGACGCAGGTCCTTGTCGCGTGCGTGCAGGTCGATCAATTGGTTGATGATGATGTTGTCGTTCAGATTCTCGGGCAACAGGCTGTTGGGCTCTTTGCGTTTGTTCATCAGAATCGACAGCAAGCCTTTTGGCCCACTCTTGCCACGCTGGATAGGTACACCCAGTTCAACGTCTTCCGGGGTCGCATCGCCCAGGGTCTTGTCGATCAGTCGGATCGCCTGCCGACATTCGGCCGCGACGCTGTGAGCCCCGCTCTTGAGCTTGTCGAGCTCCTCAAGGACGATCATCGGGATGGCAACGTGGTGTTCTTCGAAGTTCAGAAGTGCGTTTGGATCGTGAATCAATACGTTGGTATCGAGTACATAAAGGATTGGCTGGTTGGAGGAAGAACTACGTCCGTGATCATCCATACTCGGTCACCTTTGTGGGAGCCAGTCGACGCAATACCGTTACAGTGCTGCGCCTCGAAGTGGCCACCGAATTCACCCCGCAGTCCTCAAAACAACAGGACTCAAGTGAACTGCACACGCTGGGTCTTGGAAGACGCCACCTGTGTTGCAGGTTTCGGCGGTCTGTCTTCGTAATACTCCAAAACCTGTGACAGGAAAAAGCACTTTGACGTTTTTTTGAAGTTTATTTTTCAAAGTGACCAATAGCCCTTGGCGGACGGTCATCACCCCGTTAAAGTCGGAAGTCCGCCTGCATCGAAATCTCGCTGAAAATTTCCCCGTTCTACCTTTCCCCCCAATGATTGCTGGCCTTTTGCCTTTTCAGCGAAAAGCGTCCTGACAATCCTCCCAGCCGATCCCGCTTTGCGCGGTTTGCGTGACCAGCCAGGGCATCGCCGTTTTTACCGCGTCCTGTTTGACATTGAAGTTGATCACCCCTCGTCGCCACAGCAGCATCAGCGTCAATACCCGCTGACCGCTCTCTTGAGCCTTGAGTTTGCCGCCGGCGTCCTGAGGGTCGATGTCCCACAAGGCGACCTGCAATCCCTGAGCCTTGAAAAACCCTTCGCCGTCAGCGCGACGCTGGCCGTAGGGCGGGCGAAACAGCGGCACGTAGTTTTCCGGCAATTTACCCTTCACCAGGTCAATGCTGCGCTCGACCGAGTACTGCCAATCCTGCCAATGACTGTGGGAGCGGTATTCCCAACCCTGCACGCCGACGCACTGCTTTGAATACAAGGCCTGTAAATCAGCCACCGAGTGTTGGGCCAAGCGTGCCTGGATATCGTTTCCCAGTACAAAGAAGGTCCCGTTCATGTTCGACTTGCGCAGGTAATCGGTAAGCCACGCGGTGTTATCCGGCGAGGCTGCGGCGGCGCTGTCGAAGGTCAGCAAAAACAACCGGTCATTGAGCTCATCGCCATTGCGCTCGTAGTCGCCGAAACGATCGATTTCGCTGCTGGTTTGTGGAAACAGAGCGGCCTTGCGCAGTTGCTCGTTCAGATAGCGCTCATGGAAGCTGCGGCTCGGCTCCGCCCAGCGCCTGTAGTAGGAATCGGCCGCGACCTGAAATTTTCCGGCCTGCGCGCGCAGGCTGTCCATGTCTTCGACCAGATAACAGAAGGAGGCGTCCTGATCGCAACTTTGCTGGGCGAAGTTGTAGTTGGTGAGCAAACGCTGCCACATCCGCTGGCGAACGCGATTGATCGACTCCAGATTGATCATCCGCAGCCCCAGTCGCTGCTTTAATGCAGCCTCGTCCAGCGCCTCGCTGGCGAGCAAGGCGCGAGCGAAAGTGAGGATCTCCGCCCGTGACGCCACATCGAACAGGGTTGGGCTGGTCAGCTGCTCAGGCCAGGTGCTGCGGTCCAGCGTGGCGACATCATTAGACGCGGCGATGGCGCCGAGACTGAACAACCAGACCGAGAAAAGAAAAGCGATACGCAATGGGATGTCTCCATAACAAAACCCGCGCGGCACTATAGCTGATCTGGTGAGCGGTTCCCTGTGGGAGCGGGTTTGCCCGCGAAGAACGATGGCGCGTAATGCCTGAGAAAACTGCGGTGTTCGCTTCGCGGGCAAGCCCGCTCCCACAGGACTGCGATCGCCATCGATCCCTCTATAACCTCCATAACTGGAGTCAAATCGGTCAACCCCCTAGAATCCCCCCACGATTTCAGGAGACGACTTCATGCTGATGGTGATTTCCCCAGCCAAGACCCTCGATTACCAAACCCCGCCGGTGACCCAGCGCTTCACCCAGCCGCAGTACCTCGATCACTCTCAGGAATTGATCCTGCAGTTACGCGAGCTGAGCCCGGCGCAGATCAGTGAACTGATGCATGTATCCGACAAGATCGGCGGCCTCAACGCCGCACGTTTCGGTAGCTGGACGCCGGCCTTCACCCAGGCCAACGCCAAACAGGCGTTGCTGGCCTTTAAAGGCGACGTTTATACCGGCATGAATGCCGAAACCTTCAGCGAGGCGGATTTCGATTACGCCCAGCAACACTTGCGCCTGCTGTCTGGCCTATATGGCCTCCTGCGCCCGCTGGACTTGATGCAACCTTATAGGCTGGAGATGGGCACTAAACTGGCCAATGCCCGTGGTAAGGACCTGTACGCCTTCTGGGGCACCCGGATCAGCGAATGGCTGAACGAAGCCTTGGCTGATCAGGGCGATGATGTGCTGCTCAACCTGGCCTCCAACGAATATTTCTCGGCGGTCAAACGCTCGGCCCTGAACGCGCGGATCATTAATACCGAGTTCAAAGACCTGAAAAACGGTCAGTACAAAATCATCAGCTTCTACGCGAAAAAGGCCCGCGGCATGATGAGCCGCTTCGTTATTTCCGGGCGCATCAACGACCCCGCCGCACTCAAGCAATTTGATGCGCAGGGTTACCGCTTCAGTGTTGAACAGTCCAAACCCGACACGCTGGTTTTTCTGCGCGACCACGCCCCCGAATAAAGCGCTCTTTCGGTGCACGTCAGGAATCAGGCACGTGCGCCGAACGGTGATTTCCCTCAGTATTTCCCCGCCCTAAACGTCATTAATTTGGCGTCAAAAATACCTATTATTCTTTTATGACTTTTCTTTCACTCGACATAAGTCATTTTTTTCAGTAGTGGCACTTATTTTTTTTGTGAGTAGTGGCACATACCCATCTAACCCGATTAACTCCCCGTATATACGGGGCCATATGGCAATTGCTATCAATTTGAAAGCAGTGCCATCTTTGGTGATATTTCAAGAAATTTCAACATTCACGAAAGGCCGACTGGAACTATGTTCCCATCCGCCGCTCATACCATCCGTAACGATTATCTTGAGGCGTGCACGAGATAACTTACGCAGGTAATTGGCCATGTAGCGAAGTTGTCATACTTATGCCGATACTGTGACCTCTACTATTGAATGAATGTGAAGGACAGGAGATAACGCACCATAACTATCCCCTACAAGGCCAAGGCCGCGCCCCTATAACTGCGCTCACCTGAGTGCATAACCACTTGATTTTAATTACTTTAAGTCAACTATCGAGTGCGAGACAACCTTTGCACGAATGTCTTCCCAGGGAAGACCGGCTGCATATCAGGGCAGGTCATTACAATAAGGCCACGTTACGCACACCTTGAGTGCATCCTTTAGACACTCGGAACTTAACATGCCTGCACACGGCATTGTGTGCGTCTGCACCGCACACTTGCGAGTGCACTATGACCGTTGAACATCATTAATTCCGGCCATTTAATGGCGTCATAAATACAGAGGTAAATGCGATGCGCATTAGCATATTTGGTTTGGGTTACGTCGGTGCAGTATGTGCCGGTTGCCTGTCTGCACGGGGCCATGAAGTCGTTGGCGTAGATATCTCCAAAGACAAGATCGACCTGATCAACGCCGGCAAATCGCCGATCGTCGAACCGGGCCTGGGCGAGTTGCTGACCCAGGGTATTCAAACCGGTCGTCTGCGCGGCACGACCAATTTCGCCGAAGCCATTCGTGATACCGACCTGTCGATGATCTGCGTCGGTACCCCGAGCAAAAAGAATGGCGATCTGGAACTCAACTACATCGAGTCGGTGTGCCGCGAAATCGGTTTTGTCCTGCGTGACAAGACCACCCGCCACACCATCGTCGTGCGCAGCACCGTGTTGCCAGGCACCGTGAAAAACATCGTGATCCCGATCCTTGAAGACTGCTCCGGCAAGAAAGCCGGCGTCGACTTCGGTGTCGCGGTCAACCCTGAATTCCTGCGTGAAAGCACCGCGATCGCAGACTACGACCTGCCACCGATGACCGTGATCGGTGAGTTCGACAAAGCTTCCGGTGATGTTCTGCAATCGCTGTACGAAGAGCTCGACGCCCCGATCATCCGCAAGGACATCGAAGTCGCCGAGATGATCAAGTACACCTGCAACGTCTGGCATGCGACCAAAGTGACCTTCGCCAACGAGATCGGCAATATTGCCAAAGCGGTCGGCGTCGATGGTCGTGAAGTGATGGAAGTGGTCTGCCAGGACAAGACCCTCAACCTGTCCCAGTACTACATGCGCCCGGGCTTTGCTTTCGGCGGCTCTTGCCTGCCAAAAGACGTCCGCGCCCTGACCTATCGCGCCGGCACCCTGGACGTCGATGCGCCGCTGCTCAACTCGCTGATGCGCAGCAACGTGTCTCAGGTGCAGAACGCCTTCGACATCGTCTCCAGCCACGACAAACGCAAAGTCGCCCTGCTGGGCTTGAGCTTCAAGGCCGGTACCGATGACCTGCGCGAAAGCCCGCTGGTAGAGCTGGCGGAAATGCTGATCGGCAAAGGCTACGACCTGAGCATCTACGACAGCAACGTCGAATACGCCCGCGTTCACGGTGCGAACAAGGACTACATCGAGTCGAAGATCCCTCACGTCTCGTCCTTGCTCAACTCGGACTTTGACGCAGTGATCGGCAACTCCGACGTGATCATCCTCGGCAACCGCGACGAGAAGTTCCGCGCGCTGGCCGAGAACGCCCCCGCCGGCAAACAGGTCGTCGACCTGGTCGGGTTCATGTCTCAAGCCACCAGCGTTAAAGATCGCACCGAAGGCATTTGCTGGTAACACGTCTGTAGGAGCTGTCGAGTGAAACGAGGCTGCGATCTTTCCAGATCCACTTGAGTCCCAAGCGAAATCAAAAGATCGCAGCCTTCGGCAGCTCCTACAGGTTCACCGGTGACATTACAGTTTTCGTGAGCCTGCCTTAACCCCATCGGGCCACCCTACTGGCTCGCCCGAGATCGAGACGGATGCAGATTATGCACAGGCTAAAGCACGGCCTACTTCAGGCCGCAGGTTGGCTGTTTTACCTAAGTTTATTGATGGGCATCGCTGCTGCGTTGCCTACGTCCACATTCGACTCCGAGTCGAAGGACTTCATCTTCCTGGTGGGCGCCGTGGGCATCTGGCGCTACTCCATGGGTGCCACGCACTTTCTGCGCGGCATGCTGTTTCTGTACGTGGTCTACCCGCACCTGCGGCGCAAAGTGCGCAAGCTCGGTAAAGCGGCTGACCCGTCCCACGTGTTCCTGATGGTCACCAGCTTTCGTATCGATGCGCTGACCACCGCTCAGGTCTACAGCTCGGTGATTCGCGAAGCCATGGAATGCGGCTTCCCGACCACCGTGGTCTGTTCACTGGTGGAAATGTCCGATGAGCTGCTGGTGAAAAGCCTTTGGGCAAAAATGAACCCGCCGGCTCATGTGAAGCTCGACTTCGTGCGCATCGCCGGTACCGGCAAACGTGACGGCCTGGCCTTCGGTTTCCGTGCCATCTCCCGCCACCTGCCGGATGACCGTGCAGTGGTTGCGGTGATCGACGGTGACACCGTGCTGGCCCCGGGCGTGGTACGCAAAACCGTGCCGTGGTTCCAGCTGTTCGGCAATGTCGGCGGCCTGACCACCAATGAGTTCTGCGAAGTGCGCGGCGGCTACATCATGAGCGAGTGGCACAAACTGCGCTTCGCCCAACGCCACATCAACATGTGTTCGATGGCGCTGTCCAAGCGCGTGCTGACCATGACCGGGCGCATGTCGGTATTCCGCGCCACCGTGGTCACCGACCCGGACTTCATCGCCGACGTCGAAAGCGACTCGCTGCAACATTGGCGTCTGGGCCGCTTCAAATTCCTCACCGGTGACGATAAGTCCAGCTGGTTCAGCTTGATGCGTCTGGGTTACGACACGTTCTACGTGCCGGACGCAGCGATCAACACCGTTGAGCACCCGCCGGAAAAGAGCTTCATCAAGGCCAGTCGCAAGCTGATGTTCCGCTGGTACGGCAACAACCTGCGGCAGAACTCCCGCGCATTGGGTCTGGGCATGCGACGTCTGGGTTTGTTCACCAGCGTGGTGCTGTTCGACCAACGCGTGTCGATGTGGACCTCGCTGCTCGGACTGACCGTAGCGATCATCGCCAGCTTCAAATACGGCATGGCGTTCATCCTGGTGTACCTGCTGTGGATCGGCATCACGCGGTTGATTCTGACCCTGTTGCTGTCCTGCTCGGGGCACAAGATCGGCCCGGCCTATCCAATGATTCTCTATTACAACCAGATCGTCGGCGCGCTGGTGAAAATCTACGTGTTCTTCCGCCTCGATCAACAGTCCTGGACTCGCCAGGACACCAAACTGACCCGTGATCTCGCCAGCTTTCAACGTTGGTTCAATACCTGGTCGTCTCGGACCATGACCTTCGCCGCCGGCAGCGTGTTCGTCGCCGTGCTGCTGACGATGGTCTGACCTGCCTCGCCTGAATTAACTAGGAACTACATCGATGAACAAGCCAATGAATACCGCTGCAAACGCCAACGTGGTGCATGAATCCGAAGCCCAGCGCCAACACGCACGGGTCAAAATCCCGGCCCGGCTGCGCTTTGTCGACGCCAGCGGCACCCCTCTGATTGCGCGGGTCGAAGACCTTTCCGCCGGTGGCCTGAGCTTCAACGCAGGGCCGCAAAAGGCCCTCACTGTCGGCGAAGTACACCAGGCTCGCCTGCAATTCGTCATCGACAACCTGGGTCTTGCCATGGACGTCGAGCTGATGGTCCGCTCTTACGACCGCCAGACCGGCCGCACCGGTTGCCAGTTCCAGAACCTGGATCAACAAGACATCTCGACCCTGCGTCACTTGATCACCTCGCACCTGAGCGGTGACATCGTCACCATGGGTGAAGTACTCGCCACCCTGCAGCGCGACAACTTCACCAAGGCGCGCAAGGTCAAGGACGGTGGCAGCGGCATGACCGCCTTCGGTCGCCTGCGTGCAATGACCTTCAGCTTTGCAATTTTCCTCGTTGGCCTCGTAGCCTTCGGTTTCATCTTCAAGTCGGTGTACGGCATGTACTTCGTCAGCCACGCCCAGGCCGGTCTGGTCAGCGTGTCCGGCATGAATGTCACCATGCCCCGCGACGGTACGGTGCAAAGCCTGATCAAACCTGACGGCATCGCCGCCAAAGGCGCACCACTGGCGACCTTCAGCACCAGCATGCTCGACGTGCTCAAGGGTCATCTGGACGAAGACCAGTTGCAACCGGCCAAGGTTGAAGAACTGTTCGGCAAGCAAATGACCGGCACCATGACCTCGCCATGCGATTGCACCGTGGCCCAGCAATTGGTCGCCGACGGCCAGTACGCCAGCAAAGGTGACGTGATCTTCGAACTGGTCCCGAAGGGCAGCGAAGCCAACGTTGAAGCACGCTTCTCCTATCGCCAGTTCGGCGACGTGCGTCCGGGTACGTCGGTGAACTTCCAGATTGCCGGCGAAGACCAGATTCGCACCGGCAAGATCGTCAGCAGCACCAGCCTGAAAAGCAGCGATCTGTCGTCCGACATCCGCGTGCAAATCAAGCCTGATGCACCGCTGGACAGCTCCTTCGCCGGTCGCCCAGCGGAAGTGACCAGCAATCGCGGTCCATCCCTGAGCTGGCTGATCAACAAAGCCATGGCCGCTGGTCTTTAAGCGGAGGACATGCCTGTGACGACTCCACCAATCCTCAGAACACCGCAAACCCTGTGGGAGCGAGCTTGCTCGCGATGGGATCAGCGAGATCTGTCTGATGCACCGAGCCGCCTGCATCGCGAGCAAGTCGGATCGCCGCACCGTCGCTCCCACACGGGTTATGTGTTCTGCACATTAGCTTTGGCCATCAGCCTGGCCGGTTGCGCCGGTCTGCCCGACCAGCGTCTGGCCAATGAAGCCCTCAAGCGCGGCGACACGGCAATGGCGGCGCAAAATTACAAGCAGCTGGCGAACCTGGGCTACAGCGAAGCACAGGTCGGTCTGGCTGATATCCAGGTGGAGACCCGCGACCCGGTTCAGATGAAACAGGCCGAAGCGACTTACCGCGCGGCCGTCGACACCTCGCCACGGGCTCAGGCTCGTCTGGGGCGTCTGCTGGTGGCCAAACCCGGCGCAACCGAAGCCGAACAGCACGAAGCCGAAGGCCTGTTGAAAAAAGCCTTCGCCAATGGTGAAGGCAACACCCTGATCCCGCTGGCGATGCTCTACCTGCAATACCCCCACAGTTTCCCGAACGTCAACGCCCAGCAAGAAATCAGCAAATGGCGCGCTGCCGGTTACCCCGAAGCCGGCCTGGCACAAGTGCTGCTCTATCGCACCCAAGGCACCTACGACCAGCATCTGGGCGAGGTCGAAAGCATCTGCAAAGCGGCGCTCAAGACCACCGACATCTGCTATGTCGAACTGGCCACCGTCTACCAGAAACGCGCCCAGCCTGAGAAACAGGCTGAGCTGCTCAAGCAGCTGCAAGCCGCCCACAGCCTTGGCACGGTTTCCGCTCAACGGGTGGACAGCGTCGCTCGCGTTCTCGGCGATGCCACGCTCGGCAAGACTGACGAAAAAACCGCGCAGACCATGCTCGAACAAATCGCTCCCGGCTACCCCGCCTCATGGGTCAGCCTGGCGCAATTGCTCTACGACTTCCCCGAGTTGGGCGACGTCGACAAGATGATGAAGTATCTGGATAACGGCCGCGCTGCTGACCAGCCGCGGGCCGAACTGCTGCTGGGCAAGCTCTACTACGAAGGCAAATGGGTGCCGGCCGACGCCAAACAGGCTGAAGCGCATTTCCAGAAAGCCCTCGGCAAAGAAGTCGCCGCCGATTACTACCTCGGCCAGATCTACCGCCGTGGTTACCTCGGCAAGGTCTATCCGCAGAAGGCCCTGGATCACCTGTTGACCGCTGCCCGCAACGGCCAGAACAGTGCTGACTTCGCCATCGCCCAGCTGTTTTCCCAAGGCAAGGGCACCAAGCCCGACCCGGTCAATGCCTATGTCTTCAGCCAACTGGCCAAGGCCCAGGACACCCCGCAAGCCAATGAGCTTGCACAAACACTCGAAGCCCAACTGCCGCCTGCTCAGCACGCTGAGGCCCAGCGCCGCTTGCAACAAGAACAGGCCATGCGTGGCGCCTTGAGCAAGAACCCGCAAGAACTGCACGCCCTGCAAGAAGACGGCGAGGAATCCCTATGAAGTTGAATCCATTCGTTCAGGCCGGCATTGGCCTGACATTCGCACTGTTGTGGTCTTGCCCGACATTGGCAGCCCTGACCGACACCAAAAACTATGGCCTGGAAGTGAAAGCCACCGGCGAATCGGAAGCTGACACTGATCTGGGCACCCGTCCCGGAGGCGACGTCAACGGTATCGGCCTCGACCTGCGCCCGTGGGTCTATGGCGAAAGCGGCAACTGGAGCGCCTATGCCATGGGCCAGGCCGTGACATCGACCGACATCGTCGAGACCGACACCCTGCAACAGTCTGATAGCAGCGGCACGCAGAGCAACAGTGACAATGGTCGCACCAGTAAAAAGAATTACCTGGCGATGCGCGAGTTCTGGGTCGGCTACAGCGGCCTGACGCCCTACCCCGGCGAGCAACTGAAACTCGGTCGCCAACGCCTGCACAACGACGACGGCCAATGGCGCGACACCAACATCGAAGCCCTGAACTGGACCTTCGACACCACCTTGCTGCGGGCCAACGTCGGCGTCGCCGAACGCTTCAGCGAATACCGTACCGACCTCACCGAGCTGGCGCCCAAGGACAAGGATCGCCTGCATATCTACGGCGATGTCTCCACCCAGTGGACACCCGGCAATTGGGTCGGCGTGCGCGCTCATCACACTCACGATGACGGCAAGCTCGACTTTCCCGTGCCCGGTGAAGCGCCCGACTCGCTCGACAAGAAACAGAACGGCGACCTGACCTGGATCGGTCTGGAAGCCAACAGCGATGCTTACAACTATCGCAACACCAACACCGTCAATTACTGGGGCAGCGTTACGGGCCTGAGCGGTAAACGCGACACCGTCAACCCGCTGACCGCCCAAGGCACCCCTCCGGTCGACGCCAAAAACAGCGCCAGCGTCAACGGCTGGGCCACCGACCTGGGTATCCGCCTGCGTCTCGATCCGAACTGGCAAGTCGGTGGGGCCTACGCCCGTGCCAGTGCCGATTACGAGCAGAACGGTCTGGAAAGCAACCGCTCGAACTACACCGGTACTCGCTCGCGGGTTCACCGTTTCGGCGAAGCGTTCCGCGGCGAAATGAGCAACATGCAGACCGCCACTCTGTTCGGCTCCTGGATGCTGCGCGATGACTATGACGCCAGCCTGATCTACCACAAGTTCTGGCGCGTCGATGGCAGCAAGCCGATCGGCAACAACGGTATCAACGCTGTCGAAAACACCACTGACAACACCACCGATGCTGTGATCTCCAGCACATCGCTGCCGCTCGCAGACGGCAAGACAGACCTGGGTCAGGAAATGGACCTGGTGGTCACCAAGTACTTCAAGCAAGGCCTGCTGCCGGCCGCGTTGAGCCAGTCCATCGATGAACCTTCGGCACTGGTGCGTTTGCGCGGCGGTGTGTTCAAGCCCGGCGACGCTTATGGCAAAGAAGTCGACTCGTACATGCATCGCGCCTTTATCGATGTCATCTGGAAGTTCTGATGAGAGCTGCCAAGGGAGTGCGTGAGATGAACAGTCAAGCCATCAAGGGCTCGATCAGCCTGTTGGCCGGCGCGCTGCTGCTGGCCAGCACGACCGCGTTCGCCAGCGTCGAACCCGGTGTTTCAAACGACCAGAGCAAACCGGCGACTGTGGCCAAGGGACTGCATCAGGCAAAAACTTACACCGTCACCAGCGCACCGATCGCCTCACTGGAACTGGCCAAACCGAAACTGCCAGACATCTCCGGCTACACCGCCGAAGCGGCTGCGGCAAAAATCGTGCGCAGCAAACCCGGCAAGGTCAGCGTGCGGCGAATGATGCAGGAAGACGCGCTGAAGGACTTCATCGGCGGCGATAACAAGATGGCCGAATGGGTGGTGCGTCAGCATGGTATTCCCCAGGCGATCTTTATCGACGACGGTTACATGAACCTCAAGGACCTGACCAAGCACTTGCCCAAGCAGTACATCAGCGAGACTTCGCCCGGTGTGTTCCTGGCCAAATTGCCGATCGTGGTCGGCCGTAAAGGCATCCTCGAAATCGACAAACAGACCCAAGAGCTGCGCCTGTCCCAGGAAGCCGGTTCGTTCATGGTCAACGATGGTCAGCTGTTCGTGCGTGACACCAAAATCACCGGCTGGCGCGAAAAGGAAAACGGCCCGGCGACCTTCCAGTCACCGAAAGAATTCCGTCCGTTCCTGTTGGCCTGGGGGGGTACCGAGACCTACATCGTCAACAGCAAAATGGCCAGCTTCGGTTACTCCAACAGTAAGTCCTACGGTGTGAGTATTTCCCAATACACGCCGAACATGGCCAAGGTGCTCAAGCGCCCGGAACCCACCGGCTGGATCATCGGCTCAGAGTTCTCGGACATGTGGTACGGGTTCTACTGCTATGAGACCCGCGACTTTGTGGTCAAGGGCAATACCTACCACGACAACATCGTCTACGGCATCGATCCCCATGACCGTTCCCACGGTCTGATCATTGCTGATAACACGGTGCACGGGACCAAAAAAAAGCACGGGATCATCATTTCCCGTGAGGTCAACGACAGCTTCATCTTCAATAACCGCAGCTACGACAACAACCTGTCGGGCCTGGTGATCGACCGTAACAGCGTCAACAACCTGATCGCCTACAACGAGATCTACAAGAACCACACCGACGGCATCACGCTCTACGAGAGCGCTAACAACCTGCTGTGGGGCAACAGGGTGATCAGCAACCGACGTCACGGCATCCGCGTTCGTAACAGCGTGAATATTCGCCTCTACGAAAACCTCGCCATGAACAATGGCCTGACCGGTGTCTACGGCCACATCAAGGACCTCACCGACACTGATCGTGACATCAAGCTCGACCCGTTCGATGCCCAGGTCTCGCTGATCGTGGTCGGTGGCGAACTGGCCGCCAACGGCAGCGGGCCGTTGTCCATCGACTCGCCGCTCAGCGTCGAGTTGTACCGGGTATCGATGCTCGCTCCGACCAAATCCAGCGGCATCAGCTTCTCGGGGATTCTCGGCGAGCGCCAGGATGAAATTCTCGACCTGCTGGTGCGCCAGCAGAAAGCCGTGCTCATCGACCCTGTCGAACGCCAGACCGAAATGCGGGACTGAGGATGACCTTTATGCACCCACACATGATCAAACTACTCAGCCTCTCGGGCCTGACCGTGGCCATTCTTGCCGCCAGCGGCGGCGCACGTGCCGACGACGCCCAGAAGCCGAACTTCAGCGCCGAACCATGCTGCAACCTGTGCCCCGAAGCCCACGACGCGAAGAACTACACCACTCGCTATCAGCAGAACTTCACCACGCTGATACAAGCCCAGGGCGACTGGCTGTTCCGGACTCAGGAAGATTTGCGCACCGAGTTCGACACCTCGCCTGCAGGCTACAGACGCATGAAAGAACTGCACGACGCGTTCAAAAGCAAAGGCGTGGAACTGGTGGTGGTTTACCAACCGACCCGTGGCCTGGTGAACCGCAACAAACTGAACCCGGAAGACAAAGCCAAATTCGATTTCGACAAAGCGCTGAGCAACTACAAAACCATGCTCGGGCGTTTCGCCGCCATGGGTTATGTGGTGCCAGATCTGTCGCCGTTGACCAATGAGCAATTGGGCGACGAACTGCCGGCCCACGATTTCTACTTCCGCGGTGACCAGCACTGGACCCCTTACGGCGCCCAGCGCACAGCGAAAATCGTCGGCGAAAAAATCAAGCAAATCCCGGCCTTCGCTGATATTCCCAAGCGTGAATTCGAGTCCCATAAGTCAGGTCGCATGGGCAAGACCGGAACGTTGCACAACATGGCGGGTCAACTCTGTGGCACTAGCTACGCGATCCAGTACATGGATCAGTTCACCACCGAGCCAAAAGGCGAGGCGGCGGACGGTGATCTGTTCGGTGAATCCGGGAATCCGGAAATTACCTTGGTCGGCACCAGCCACAGCGGCAAGAACTACAACTTCGCCGGCTTCCTGGAAGAAGCCATCGGCGCTGACATCCTCAACGTCGCCTTCCCCGGCGGTGGTCTGGAAGGCTCGATGCTGCAGTACCTGGGCAGCGAAGAGTTCCAGAAAAAACCACCGAAGATTCTTATCTGGGAATTCTCACCCCTGTATCGCCTCGATCAGGAAACCATTTACCGGCAGATGATGGCGCTACTCGACAACGGTTGCGAAGGCAAAGATGCACAGATGACCGGCAGCGCCACCCTCAAGACCGGCAAGAACGAGCTGATGGTCAACAGTAAAAACATGGACCTGCGCAACAGCAGTCATCAGGTCGACATCCGCTTCGCCGACCCATCGGTGAAAACCTTGCACGCCACCCTCTGGTACATGAACGGTCGCCACGAGGACATCAAGATCGACAAACCGACAACATCCGACACCGACGGGCGTTTCGCCTTTGAACTGCGCACTGACGAAGACTGGGCCTCGCAAAATCTGTTGGCCGTTGAAGTCGAGGGCCCGGAAGCCGGCGCCGCTGCGCAGAAAGTCGAAGCAAAAGTATGCAAACGCAACGTTTTCCCAGGCGCTGAGCAACGTACCGCTCAGACCGGGCAATGAGGTTACCTATGCACGCTAGAACTCGAACACTGACAATGAAAAAACTGCTGGCGCCGACCCTGCTGGGCCTGGCCATTTTCGCAGGCACCGCACAGGCCGCAGCGCCATTGCGCCCGCCTCAGGGTTACTTCGCGCCGATAGAAAAAATCAAGACCGGTGAAAACGCCGAGGGCTGCGACACGATGCCCGCGCCGTACACCCAGAAACTGCAATTTCGCAGCAAATACGAAGGCTCCGACAAGTCCCGTTCGACCCTCAACGAGGCGTCGGAAAAAGCCTTCCGCGATGCCACCGCCGACATCACCAAACTGGAGCGTGGCACCAGCAAACGGGTGATGCAGTTCATGCGTGACGGTCGTCCGGAACAGCTCGAGTGCACCCTGAGCTGGCTGACCGCCTGGGCCAAAGCCGATGCGCTGATGTCCAAGGACTTCAACCATACCGGCAAGTCCATGCGCAAATGGGCGTTGGGTAGCATGGCTTCGTCCTACATCCGCTTGAAGTTCTCCGACTCGCACCCGTTGGCGACCCACCAGCAAGAGTCGCAATTGATCGAAGCCTGGTTCAGCAAAATGGCCGACCAGGTAGTCAGCGATTGGGACAACCTGCCGCTGGAACAAACCAACAACCACTCGTACTGGGCTGCGTGGTCAGTCATGGCCACCGCCGTGGCAACCGATCGTCGTGACCTGTTCGACTGGTCAGTGAAGGAATACAAAGTCGGCGCCAATCAAATCGACGCTCAGGGCTTCTTGCCGAATGAGCTGAAGCGCCAGCAACGGGCCCTCGCCTACCACAACTATGCCCTGCCGCCGCTGGCGATGATCGCCAGTTTCGCTCAGGTCAACGGTGTGGACTTGCGTCCGGAAAACAACGGTGCCCTGAAACGTCTGGGTGACCGAGTGCTGGCCGGGGTCAAAGACCCGGAAGAATTCCAGGCTAAAAACGGTAAAGACCAGGACATGACCGATCTCAAAGTCGACTCAAAATTCGCCTGGCTCGAACCCTTCTGCAGCCTCTACACCTGTGCGCCGGATGTGCTCGAACGCAAACACAAGATGCAACCGTTCAAAAGCTTCCGCCTCGGTGGCGACCTGACCAAGGTCTACGACCCTTCGCATGAGAAGGGCAACAAAGGTTCTTAGGGTTGACGCATAACCCCTGTGGGAGCGGGCTTGCTCGCGATAGCGGTCTGCCAGTCAACATCAATGTTGAATATTAGGCAGCCATCGCGAGCAAGCCCGCTCCCACACTGAATGTATTACAACTCTCCGGTTTTCACGGGGGGGTTTGGGGGGGCTCTGGCCCTTAACTGTTGGTTAAACATGGAGAGGTCGGGATGGTTTTCTCATCCAATGTGTTCCTGTTTTTGTTCTTGCCGATTTTTCTCGGCTTGTACTACATAAGCGGGCAACGCTATCGCAATCTGCTGCTGCTGATTGCCAGCTACGTGTTCTACGCCTGGTGGCGGGTGGACTTCCTTGCGTTGTTCGCCGGCGTCACCCTGTGGAACTACTGGATCGGCCTGAAAGTCGGCGCTGCCGGTGTGCGCACCAAACCCGCACAGCGCTGGCTGCTGCTCGGCGTGGCGGTGGACCTGTGCATCCTCGGTTACTTCAAGTACGCCAACTTCGGCGTGGACAGCATCAACGCGATGATGACGTCGGTCGGTCTTTCGCCGTTCATCCTGACTCACGTGCTGTTGCCAATCGGGATCTCGTTCTACATCTTCGAGTCCATCAGCTACATCATCGACGTCTACCGTGGCGATACCCCGGCGACCCGCAACCTGATCGACTTTGCGGCGTTCGTGGCAATCTTCCCGCACTTGATCGCCGGCCCGGTGTTGCGTTTCCGCGACCTGGCCGACCAGTTCAACAACCGCACCCACACCTTGGACAAGTTCTCCGAAGGTGCCACGCGGTTCATGCAGGGCTTCATCAAAAAGGTCTTCATCGCCGACACCCTGGCGGTCGTAGCCGACCATTGCTTCGCCCTGCAACACCCAACCACCGGTGATGCCTGGCTCGGCGCACTGGCTTACACCGCGCAGCTGTATTTCGACTTCTCCGGCTACAGCGACATGGCCATCGGCCTGGGCTTGATGATGGGTTTCCGCTTCATGGAAAACTTCAAACAGCCGTACATCAGCCAGTCGATCACCGAGTTCTGGCGTCGCTGGCACATCAGCCTCTCCACCTGGCTGCGTGACTACCTGTACATCACCCTGGGCGGTAACCGCAAAGGCACGCTGACCACCTACCGCAACCTGTTCCTGACCATGTTGCTCGGCGGTCTGTGGCACGGCGCGAACATCACTTACATCGTCTGGGGCGCCTGGCACGGCATGTGGCTGGCCATTGAAAAAGCCTTGGGCCTGAACACCTCAGCACACACTTTCAACCCGATCCGTTGGGCACTGACTTTCTTGCTGGTGGTGATGGGCTGGGTGATCTTCCGCTCCGAGAACCTGCACGTCGCCGGTCGTATGTACGGCGCCATGTTCAGCTTCAGCGAATGGTCGCTGTCGGAACTCAACCAAGCCAGCCTCACCGGCCTGCAAGTGGCAACCCTGGTGGTGGCGTATGCAACGTTGGCGTTCTTCGGCCTGCGGGACTTCTACACCAACCGGCCAAAAGCCAAACCGGCGCTCGACACCCAAGCCGATGGCCCTGCCGCCGCGCAACCGGGCCTGATCAAAGCCGTACCAGGTGATGCCGCTAACAGCATTCACCAACCGGGCTACATCGTCGGCACCGAGGCTCAAGTCCAACCGGCCTACTGGGTCGCGGACTGGCCACGCTACGCGATGCGCACCTTGATCCTGCTGATGTTCGTCGCTTCGATTCTCAAACTTTCGGCGCAAAGCTTCTCGCCGTTCCTTTACTTCCAGTTCTGAGGGAGCCGACCATGACCCGCTCATTACGCATCCTCTACATCGCGCTGTTTATGGCCGTGCTGCTCGCCTTGGGCGCTTGGTCAATGCGCAGTTTCTTCGGCTTCAGCACCAATGGCGAAGCAACCGTACTCAACGGTCGCTGGACCAAAGCCGTCGAGACTCACTACGACGACGAGTTTCCGATCAAACGCCTGGGCACCAATCTCTGGGCGGCGCTGGATTTCAAACTGTTCAACGAAGGTCGTCCGGGCGTTGTGCTCGGTCGCGATCAGTGGCTGTACAGCGATGAGGAATTCAACCCGATCGTCAACGAAGAACTGAACCTGCAAGGCAACTACGCGCTGGTCGAAGGCGTGCGCCAGACCTTGCAAAAGCGCGGCGTGAAACTGGTGATGGCGATTGTCCCGGCCAAGGTTCGCCTGTATCCGGAACACCTGGGCGATGTACGCCCCGCCAGCATCCACGCTGATCTGTACAAGGACTTCCACGCCCATGTCGCGGCAGACAAGATCCTCGCTCCCGACCTGCTCGGCCCGCTGCAACAGGCCAAGCAAAACGGTCAGCAAGTGTTCCTGCGCACCGACACCCACTGGACCCCGACCGGCGCCGATATCGCCGCCAAACAACTGGCCAGGGCGATTGCCGAGAAAGCCCCGCTCAGTGGCGCGCCGCAACGCTTTGTCACCGAAGCCGAAAAAACCGAACAGCACAAAGGCGACCTGACCCTGTTCCTGCCGCTGGACCCGCTGTTCAGCAACCTGATGCCACCGCAAGAGCCGCTGGAAAAACGCACCACTCGCGTGGCTGAAGACACGTCTGCCGGTGACGACGCCTTGTTCGCCGACAGCGAAGTCCCGGTGGCCCTGGTCGGTACCAGCTACAGCGCCAATCCCAACTGGAACTTCGTTGGTGCCTTGAAAGAGGCCCTGCAAAGCGACGTGGTCAATTACTCGGAAGACGGTCACGGCCCAATCCTGCCCATGCTCAGCTACCTGAAAAGCGATGCCTTCAAAGACAGTCCGCCACAAGTGCTGATCTGGGAATTCCCTGAACGATATCTGCCTGTGAACAACGAAATCGGCGACGCCGACCCGCAGTGGGTCGCAGAACTCAAAGAAGCCGGTGCTCGCCAACAAAACCTTGCAGCAAACACCAAATCCGAGACGCCCGATCGGGCGCAAAACTGAAAGAGGTACACCCAATGACTTTCACTACTACTCCTCGTCGTCTCGCTGTTCGCTCCTTGAAAGCAGTTGCCCTCGTTGCCGGCATCAGCCTGCTGTCGATGCAAGCCTGGGCCGGCGACGCCGCCCTCTACGGCCCAACCGCACCCAAAGGCTCAACCTTCGTGCGTATCTACAACGCCAGTAACCAGGAAGTCAGCGCCACGGTTGGCACCGCCAACCTCAGCGACGTCGCGCCGCTGGCCAGCAGTGACTTCAGCTTCATGCCCGGCGGCGACTACAGCGCCAAGGTCGGCAGCCAGACGCTGCCCGTAAAACTGGCCGGTGACCACTATTACACCCTGGTCAACAACGCCAGCGGCCAGCCACAACTGATCGAAGAACCGCCGTTCAAGAACAAGCAGAAAGCCCTGGTTCGCGTACAGAACCTCAGCGACAAACCCCTGACCCTGAAAACCGCTGACGGCAAAACCGAAGTGATCCCGACCGTGGCCGCCAAAGGCCGTGGCGAGCGTGAAATCAACCCGGTGAAAGTCAGCCTCGCCCTCTATGAAGGCGACAAAAAAGTCGGCGACGTGAAACCGGTCGCCATGGAGCGTGGTGAAGCTGCAGTGCTCTACGTCACCGGCAGCGGCAGCAGCCTGTCCCCAGTCTGGGTAAAACGCCCGGTCTCGACGCGCTAATCAATTTGCCTGATTAACGCTGTTCCCTGTGGGACCGAGGCGTCAATCGGATACGGAACAAAAACAAGAGTGAAACGACAGAACGCAGTAGCTCTGACCCATACGATTTTCAAGGAGAAACAACATGATTCCGGTGATCTTGTCAGGTGGTAGTGGCTCACGTCTTTGGCCGCTTTCGCGTAAGCAATTCCCCAAGCAATTCCTCGCCCTGACCGGCGAGCAAACGCTGTTCCAGCAGACCCTCGAGCGCCTGGTGTTCGACGGTATGGACACGCCGATCGTGGTCTGCAACAAGGAACACCGTTTCATCGTCAACGAGCAACTGAACAGCCGCAATCTCGACACCCAACGCATTCTGATGGAACCGTTCGGCCGCAACACTGCGCCGGCCGTGGCCCTGACCGCGATGATGCTGGTCAACGAAGGCCGCGACGAGTTGATGCTGGTGCTACCGGCCGACCACGTGCTTGAAGACCAGAAAGCGCTGCAGTGCGCACTGGCCCTGGCCACGGTGGCTGCGGAAAATGGCGAGATGGTGCTGTTCGGCGTACCGGCGACCAAACCGGAAACCGGCTACGGCTACATCAAGTCGACCAACGATTCGCTGCTGCCGGAAGGCGTTAGCCGCGTGTCGCACTTCGTCGAAAAACCTGACGTGAAACGTGCCACCGAGTTTGTTAACGCCGGCGGCTATTTCTGGAACAGCGGCATGTTCCTGTTCCGCGCCAGCCGCTTCCTGGAAGAGCTGAAAAAGCACGACCCGGACATCTACGACACCTGCCTGCTGACCCTGGAGCGCAGTGTCCAGGATGCTGACACCGTCGACATCGACGCAGCCACTTTCGCCTGCTGCCCGGACAACTCCATCGACTACGCGGTGATGGAGAAAACCCAGCGCGCCTGCGTCGTGCCGCTGACCGCCGGCTGGAGCGATGTCGGCTGCTGGGCGTCGCTGTGGGAGGTCAATGAAAAAGACGCCAATGGCAACGTCACCAAAGGCGACGTGGTGATCCAGGACAGCCGCAATTGCATGATCCATGGCAACGGCAAACTGGTGTCGGTGATCGGTCTGGAAAACATCGTCGTGGTCGAAACCAAAGACGCCATGATGATCGCCCACAAGGACAAGGTTCAGGGCGTCAAACAGATGGTCAACACGCTCAACGAACAAGGCCGCAGCGAAACCCAGACCCACTGCGAGGTCTACCGGCCATGGGGTTCCTATGACTCGGTGGACATGGGCGGCCGCTTCCAGGTCAAGCGCATCTCGGTCAAACCGGGCGCGTGCCTGTCCTTGCAGATGCACCACCACCGCGCCGAACACTGGATCGTGGTCAGCGGCACCGCCGAAGTGACCTGCGACGAAAACGTGTTCCTGCTCACTGAAAACCAGTCGACCTACATCCCGATCGCCTCGGTCCACCGCTTGCGCAACCCGGGCAAGATCGCCCTGGAAATCATCGAAGTGCAATCGGGCAGCTACCTGGGCGAAGACGATATCGAGCGTTTTGAAGATATCTACGGTCGCTCCAACCCAATCGAACGCGGCGTATCGGTGAAAACCATCGCGCAGTGATTGATCGGTAATACCGCTAGACAAAGAGCCCCCGCTCCGCCGACTGCGTCCCCATCCGCAGTCGGTGGGTCGGGGGCTTTTTTTGTTCCCGAATTGCATGCTGGATAATTGTGTTGGCCGGTAGGCCCCATCGCGAGCAAGCCCGCTCCCACATTAAATTTGCGTTGTGTACAAAATTGCGACCAACGCGGATCTAGTGTGGGAGCGGGCTTGCTCGCGATGGGGCCCGAGAATTCACCGCAGATTTTCGCCCATGGTCAATCGCACCTACGCTTGGGTAGGATGGTCTCTTCACTTCCCGAGGTTTGCCTCATGTTCATCGGCGTCCTGCTGGTTATTACCTGGCTGATTCTATTGCTGCGTTATCCGGACAAAGCCTTGCCGGTGTCGCTGGCGGCGGCGATTGGGCTGGGTCTGGTGGCGGTGTGGGTGGTCTGGCTGGACAACCGCGAACTCAAGCAACTGGCACGGCTGGAGTTGCGCATCACTTATGCGCCCGAGCACTGCCCGGCAGACCGTCCGCTGCAATTGAAAATGAGCAATGGCAACGACGTGCCGCTGACCGAACTGCGTTGGCGAATCGCCGCCTATGCGCCCGGCGACACGGTAAACCTCGCGGAAAATCTCTATGCGGCCCCGCGCTACCGTGGCCCCGGCGAACTGCAAGCCGGCGCCTTGTGGGAAGACTGCTTGCCCCTGCCACCGCTGCGTCCCGGTTATCGCCCGCAATCCCTGGAGTTTCGCGCCGAGCATTTGCAAGGTAGTTTCTCCGACTGATCCACCACCTTTCCCCTCTTGCACAAGGACCGCGCCATGCCCCTCGCGTTAATCACCGGTTGTTCCAGCGGTATCGGCCGTGCGCTGGCTGATGTTTTCAAAACTGCCGGTTACGAGGTCTGGGCAACTGCGCGCAAGGCGGATGATGTGGCGGTGTTGGCCACCTCCGGGTTCACCGCGGTGCAACTGGATGTCAACGATGGGCCGGCACTGGAAGCGTTGAGCGAACGCATCAACCAGCAACATGGCGGCCTGGATGTGCTGATCAATAACGCCGGCTACGGCGCCATGGGGCCATTGCTCGATGGGGGTGTGGAAGCGATGCAGCGCCAGTTCGAAACCAATGTGTTCGCGGTGGTCGGCGTAACTCGCGCGATGTTTGCGGTGCTGCGTCGTGCCAAGGGGCTGGTGGTGAACATCGGCAGCGTCTCCGGGGTTTTGGTCACGCCATTTGCCGGCGCCTACTGCGCCTCGAAAGCCGCCGTGCATGCCTTGAGCGATGTCTTGCGCATGGAACTGGCGCCATTCGGCGTCCGGGTCATGGAAGTCCAGCCGGGTGCCATCGCGTCCAGCTTCGCGAAGAATGCCGGCCATGAGGCTGAGCAACTGATCACCGAGCAATCACCATGGTGGCCGCTACGCGAAGGCATTCGTGCCCGGGCTAAAGCCTCCCAGGACAACCCGACACCGGCCAGCAAGTTTGCGGCTGATTTGCTCAAGGCTGTGCAACAGAGCAAACCACCGCGCTTGCTGCGTTTGGGCAACGGCAGCCGGGCGATGCCGTTGTTGGTGGCGTTGGTACCGAAGGGCTTGTTGGAATCGGGGTTGATGAAGCGGTTTGGGTTGAGCGGACAGCTCTAAGACCGCGTCGACACTATCGCGAGCAAGCGATGGCGACAGATCAGGCACCAAATGTTCAACCTGGCTAATCCAGACCCTTCATAAAATCAATAAACGCCCGCACCTTCATCGGCAGGTGCCGCGTGTCGGGGTACAGCGCGTAAACGCCTTGGCGGGTGAAGGGGTGGTCGGGCAACAAACGTTGCAGCGCTCCCGAATCGAGGTCTTCCTGAATCAGCCATTGCGGCAGGATCGCCACGCCGTGTCCGCAGACTGCGAGCGCGCGCAAGGTCGCCGAGTTGTCGGCGACGATAGTGATTTCCCCCGGTATCGGCAGGTACAGATGCTCTGCCCCGCGGGCATCGGTGACCGTCAGCTCCGGCACCCTCGCGTGGCCAAGTTTTGGTAACGTCGCCAGCGCTTCCAGCGTGCTGACCGGCCCATGACGAGCGACCAGCGAAGGCGCCGCTACGGCGAAAATTTCGAAGGTCGACAACTGCACCGCGCGCAGATTGGAGTCGAGTAAACGGCCCAGGCGAATCGCCAGATCGAAGCGCTCGGAAATCAGGTCGGCGTGGGTCGATGACGTCGACAGATGAATATTCAGCAACGGATGCTGCTGACGAAACGCTTCCAGCGCCGGCACCACGCTGGCGACTGCGTATTCCACGGTCGTGGTGATACGCAAGGTGCCGCGCAGCTGGGTATGTTCCGAACGCGCCTCTTCGATGGCCAGCCGCGCTTCGTCCAGCGTGCGCAGGCAGCGCTGGTAAAAGCGCTCGCCGGCATCGGTCAGCGCCAGTTGACGGGTGTTGCGGGTCAGCAAGGTGACGCCGAGTTCCGCCTCCAGGCGCTTGAGGTTGAAGCTCACCACCGCTCGAGTCTGACCGAGCAAATCGGCGGCGGCCGTCAGCGATCCGGCCTCGACCACAGCTTTGAAGGTGTCGAATCGATCAAGACTGACCATGAATGCGCTGACCTTTTGTCAAAATATTTTTGACAAACTAGCAGCCAAACCAGCGTTTCTCCAGCACTCAAAACGCCCTACCCTACGCCTCTGTCTATCCGGAGGCTGCCATGGCCTATCGCTCAAAAGTCACCCTTGTGTACCTGCTGGGATTTGCCCTCGACCTGTTGAACATGTTTGTCGCGAACATCGCCTACCCGCAGATTGCGCTGGAACTGCAGGCCTCGGTCACTCAGTTGGCGTGGATCAGCAATGCCTACATGCTCGGGCTGACGCTGATCATTCCATTGAGCGTATGGCTGGCCGAGCGTCTGGGTGAGCGGCGTTTGATCATCGGCTCGCTCGGGCTGTTTGCCGTCTTCTCCTTGCTGGTCGCGCAGGCGGGCTCTATCGATACATTGATCGGCTGGCGCTTGCTGCAAGGACTCAGTGGTGGACTGTTGATCCCGATTGGTCAGGCGTTGGCCTATCGTCACTGCCCGCCAGCGGAGCGTAGTCGCTTGACCACGTGGGTAATGCTGGTGGCGTTGCTGGTGCCGGCATTGGCGCCCGCAGCGGGCGGTCTGATCGTGCAGGCTTTGTCCTGGCGCTGGGTGTTCTACGCCAACCTGCCACTGACATTGCTGGCGCTATTGCTCGCGGTACTGTGGCTAAAAACCGAGGCAGCGGTGCAGGGTCGTCCGACAGGTGAAGGCCGCGCAATGCTGCTCGACCTACAACTGCTGAAAAGCCCCTCGCTGCGATTGGCGATGCTGGTGTATCTGCTGGTTCCCGGCGTGTTCATCGGCACCAGCCTGATCGCGGTGTTGTTCCTGCATCAACTGGGCTTCGGTGCGGCGCAAACCGGCGCATTGATGTTGCCTTGGGCGGTGGGTTCAGGCATCGCCATTGCCATCGGCAAACGCGGTTTCAACCGGTTCGGGCCTAAACCATTGCTGATCATCGGCATGCTATTGCAGAGCCTTGGTCTGGTATTGCTGATATTCATCGATAAGCCGCAAGGGCTGCGGCCGATGAGTGCTTACGCCTTGATGGGGCTGGGCGGCAGCCTGTGCAGCAGCTGCGCGCAAACCCTGGCATTCGTCGACGTACACGCTGATCGCATGAGCCACGCCAGCGCCCTGTGGAACATCAATCGGCAATTGAGTTTTTGCCTCGGCGCGGCGTTTTTAAGTGCCCTGCTGGCGGCGCTGGGCGCGCAATCGCCACTGGCCTTCGAACGCTGCTTTATGGTCGCCGCACTCCTGACACTGCTACCGATACTGGTCGTGCTGCGTTTCGATGCACGCAAGGTATTGGCACTTGTTACCTCGCCTTCACCGCTAAAGGAAACCGCATGACTGACTACAACGACTATTTTGAAGAAGTGATCCAGGCGCATATCGCCATTGAACAATGGTTTGCCGGAACAGCGTCGGATGGCGCGCTGGAATTGTTACTGGAGCGCTTCTCGCCGCAGTTTTCGATGGTGACACCGGGCGGTAAACAGCTGGATTTCTATGCGTTGAGTGCGTTGTTTAAACAGGCTGGCGCAAAGAAGCCAGGCTTCAAAATTCACCTCAGCGAACTACGAGGACTCGCTCTGCACGCTCACGGCGCAACCGTCAGCTATCGCGAACAGCAGATCGACGGGACGGGTGTGCGAACCGAGCGGTTGTCCACGGTGGTCTTTGAAAAACAGGCGTCCGGCGCGCTGCTGTGGCGGCATTTGCAGGAGACGTTTTGCGAGGGGTGACGAGATCGCTCCCACGCTCTGCGTGGTAGCGCGCCGCCCTGGACGCTCTGCGTCCGCTGCTGTGAGGCGGAGCGTCACGGGATGCATTCCTTTGCTGCGCGTGGGAACGATCATCTCGGTCTGCGAGTTATTCCTCGCCTTCCTGCTTCACCACCACGGTGCAGGTAATCCCCGCCGCCAGCAGCACGCCGTCCGGCACTTCGTCGATGTGGATGCGCACCGGCACCCGTTGTGCCAGGCGCACCCAGTTGAAGGTCGGGTTGACGTCGGCGATCAGTTCGCGGCTTTCAGGGTTGTCGCGGTCGTAGATGCCGCGAGAAATACTTTCCACATGACCCTTGAGCACTTCGCCGCTCATCAACTGCATGTCGGCTTTGTCGCCGACCCGCACGTGGGGCAGTTTGGTTTCTTCGAAAAAGCCATAAACCCAGAACGAATTCATGTCGACCACGGCCATTTTCGCTTCGCCGATGCGCGCGTAGTCGCCGCGATGGACGTTGAGGTTGGTGACATAACCATCCACCGCCGCCAGCACTTGCGTACGTTTAAGGTTCAGCTCGGCCGCTTCCAGCTGAGCTTGCGCGTGTTGGTAATCGGCCAGGGCCGAGTCGGCGATGTTGCTGGCGTCGTCACGGTTTTCTTTGGAGATCACCAGGCTGTCCATGTCGGCGCGACGATGGGCGTTGACCTTACGCATCTCCCAGGTGGCTTTGCGTGAGGCCACCAGCGACTGCGCCTGTTTCACCGCGATCTGGTAATGCTCGGGATCGATCTGCATCAGCAAGTCGCCCTTTTTCACCAATTGGTTGTCGCGCACCGGGACGTTGACCACTTCGCCGGTGACGTCGGCCGCCACATTGATGATGTCGGCGCGCACCCGGCCGTCGCGGGTCCAGGGCGTGTTCATGTAGTGCACCCAAAGGGTCCGGCCGATCCACAGGGCGAGGGCCAGCACGAGCAAGGTGGCGAGCAGGCTGAAGAGCTTTTTCATCAGGTCGTTCTCAACGGTAAACAGTGAGCGCCAAGGCGCCGAAGATGCAGGTGAACAGGCTCAGGCGCAGCAACGCCGGGTGCCAGAAAAAACGGTACAGATCCAGGCCTGCCAAAAACCGGTCCAGGGCCCAGGCTAGAGCCGCTGCGATAAAAAACATCAGGGTCATGGTTGGCATGTACACGCCGTGGAAGGCGATCTCACGAGGCATGTTTTAGTCCTTGGGGCTCGGCGGTTGCTGCGAACGCCGCCAGCGGTGATTGCGGGTCGAGTAACGAGGTGCGGATGAAATGCAGGTAGCTCTTCACCCGACGCAGGGCCGAGGTATCGAAGTGCGGTGCGAAAGGTTCGTCGGTGGCTTGCACCCGACTGATGGCATGGTCGACCGCGATCAAACTGCGTTCGAGATTGCTTTGGCTCGGCTGAATAAACAGCCGCACCAACGAGCGGCCCATAACGCGGATCGCCTGGCGCCAAGGCTGGGATTCGGCGTAGGCCGGGTGCACCGGTAGAATCGCCTGTTCCTTGCGCAACTCGATGATCGCGTGGCCGACTTCCAGCACCACGAGCATCCAGCGCAGCAGATTGCGCTGCACCTGCGGTTGCCCGGCGGCCAGGCCATAGGCTTGGTGCAACAAATCCCGCGTGCGACTTTCGAAGCTCGAACCAAGCCCCTTGAGCTTGCCGCTGATCGCATACACCACTTGCCCGCGCAAATCCTGTTCCAGCCGACGCCATAACCAGCGGCTGTTGGGCGGCAGGATGATTGCCCCGGCGGCGGCGCATACCAGCATGCCGATGACCATGGCGATGTAGTCGTTGATAAAGGCGTAGGGGTTGTAGACGGTCAGGTTGTCGGGCACCGATCCGGTGCTGAAAAAGATCAGCAAACCCAGGCCAACCCCGGCGTATTGCGGCCGTGATGAGAGGAACGAACCGCACACAATCACCGGCGCCAACATCACGCAGAGCAAGGGGAAACCGTCGATCCAGGGAAAGACGAAGAACATCTCGACGAAGCCCACCAACGCACCGATCAAGGTGCCGCAGGCCATCTGAAACGCCATGCGTTTGGGATTCGGTGTGGCGGCGGACAGGCCGACCGTAGCGGCGGCGATCAGGGTCATGGTGGCGCCGCTGGGCCAGGCAGTGGCCACCCAATAACTGCCGAGCACCACCAGAATGAACGCCGCACGAATCCCCGAGGCTGCTGAAGCCAGCCAGTTGGTTTGCGGTGTGTAGGGTTCGTCCCATTGCTCGCGTTGGTGGCTGTGTTCGGCCAGCGAGGCGTGGGTCTGTGCATAACTGTGCAGGTCGTCGACGAAGCGATAGAGCAACTCATACGCGGTATGGAAATCCAGCTGCTCCGCGTCGCTCGGGTCGCTCTCCTGGAAGATCGTCCGCAGACTGCGCACCTGCATAGGCAAACCTTCTTTATACGTCGCCAACTGCGTGGCCAGGCGGGCCGCATCGGCGCTGGTCAGTGCCCGGCCGGAAAAGCCGTCGAGTACTTCGGCCAGGTCCTGCAAACCGGGTTTGATTGCCGCCACCACCTGCTCGGTCCCGCTGCTGCGCAAACGCTCGAGCAATTGGTGCAAGGCGTTGAAGCGGGTGGTGATGCCCATGAATTCGCTGTTCAACCGACTGAGTCGGCCGTTGCGCCGTCGCATGTGCGGGTCTTCAAATACGGTGACACTGCGCAGCCCTTCCAGGCCGACCGCCTCAGCGATAAAGCGCACGTTGCTGTTTTCGAACGCATCGCGCTGGCTGCGACTGCGCAGGCCATCGGTGACGAACAGTGCGAACACGCCAAAGCGATGATACAGCGCATTGCGCATCGCCGCACTGGCGGTTTGCGGGAGGATCGAAGCGCTGACCAGCGTCGCACAGAGAATCCCCAGGGAGATTTCCAGCACCCGCCACACCGCGGCCAAAAACGCGCTATCGGGATGGGCCAACGCCGGTAAACCGATCATCGCCGCGGTGTAACCGGCCAGCACAAAACCGTAGGCGCGAAAGTTGCGATAGCGCGCCGCGCCGGCCGAGCAGATGCCGACCCAGATCGCCAGCGAGCCGAGGAACAGTTCTGTGTTCTGCGCAAACAAGGCGATCAGCGCGACCATCACCACTGACCCGGCCAATGTGCCGAGGAAGCGGTAGAAGCTCTTGGCGAACACCTGGCCGCTCTGCGGCTGCATCACGATAAACACCGTGATCATCGCCGTGCGCGGTTGCGGCAGCTCCAGGCGCATGGCCAGCCACAGGGTCAGAAAGGCTGCGATCAACACCTTGAAGATATAGACCCAGGTCACGCCATCGCTGCGTGCCCAGTCGAAAAAACCACGGCGCCATTCAAGGGAATACAGCCAACGCAGCGGTGCAGGTAAGGGAGTCATGAAATCCTGCTCAATGATTGAGGGCTTGGAGAATGGCCGGGGTTTTCGGTGCCTGGGTCTGGTTGTCTTTTGGCACATCGTTGCCCGCGCCCAATCCACCACCCAATGCCGTCACCAGTTCGGCGTGGGCACTGAGACGTGCGGCCTGAACCTGCTGCTGAACTTGCTGTTGCTTGAACAACAGGCTCTGGGCGTTGAGCACATTGAGGTAGTCGGTGAATCCGCGCTGGTAGGCGATCATCGCGATGTCGTAGGTCTTTTGCGCGGTGGCCACCGACTCGGCGGCGAAGCCTTGCTGCTTGTCCATGGACTCGCGGCGGATCAACTGATCGGAGATGCTTTTCAGCGCATTGACCAAGGTCTGATTGTATTTGGCCACGGCGATGTCATAACCGGCCGAGGCTTCACCCAGCTCCGAGCGCAAACGGCCGCCGTCAAAAATCGGCAGGGAGATCGCCGGGCCGACGCTGTAGTTGAGCTTCTTGCCCGTCAGGAACTCCAGCGCGCCACCGCCGGTGGCCATAAAGCCAAGGCTGCCGACCAGATCGACATTGGGGTAGAAACCGGCGTGGGCGACATCGATGCCACGGGCCTGGGCCGCCACTTGCCAACGACTGGCGACCACGTCTGGGCGTTGACCGAGCAATTGCGCCGGCAGTGACGAAGGCAGTTTCAGCGCCGCACCCAACGACAGGGTCGGCCGTTGCAGCTGCGCGCCCTCCCCCGGGCCTTTGCCTGCGAGGGCGGCGAGCTGGTTACGGCTCAGGGCGATTTCTTCGTCCAGCGCGTCCAGTTGCCGATGGGTTTCCGGCAACGGGGTCTGGGCCTGGCTGACTTCGAAATGCGTGCCGATGCCGCCGTTCAGACGCTTTTGCGCCAGGTCGAGGATCTGCTGTTGCTGCTTCAGGGTCGCGTCGACGATATCCCGCTGAGCGTAATGCAGGGACAGCTGGATATAGGCGCGAACGACGTTGTTTTGCAGTTCGAGCTGGGCCATGCGCGCTTCGGCGGCGCTCATGTGGGCCATGTCCACGGCGCGCTCGGTGGCATTGCTTTCGCGGCCCCAGAGGTCGAGGGCATAGCTGAAGCCCAGCGCGGCATTGTTGTCCCAGGTGGTGGTATTGGCCAGTTCACCGGGGCCATAGAACTGGTCGGTGGGCCAGTTGTGGCGCTTGAGCGTGGAGTCGCCATGGATCTGCAACGACTCGGCCGATTCGGCAATCCCGGCCATCGCCCGGGCCTGGCGCACCCTCGCGGCGGCCATGGCCATGCTTGGGCTGCCTTGCACGGCGAGGTCGATCCAACGGTTCAGTTGCGGGTCGCCATAGGCCTGCCACCACTGGGCGGACGGCCAGTGAGCATCCTGCGCGGCGCTCTGGATCGCCTCGTCGGTGGCCAATGCGTTGGCAGCGAGTGTCTTGCCTTGGGGGGCAATTCCTCCGGTCCCGATGCAGCCGCTGATTGCTAACGATAAAGCCCAAACACTGAGAGTCTTCAGCTCTCTGCTGATGCGACGCGGCACTGCTGCAATTTCCTGATATAGGGGGAGGTACGAGATCCTGTGGGAGCGGGCTTGCTCGCGATGGCCACCGCGGTGTGCCTGAATGACCGCGGTGATGCCATCGCGAGCAAGCCCGCTC
>NZ_JBLYED010000035.1:0-67571 GCF_048515765.1 Pseudomonas sp. H11T01
AGGGTGCGTTGCAGTATTCGATAGTCCAACACGGCGACCAACTGCTGGCGCAACAACAGCGCCAAGGCGATGCACTTGACGCCACGTTACTGGCCACCGATCAACAACGCTCGGTGCTGCATACCGTCAACGCCAACACGCCCAAAGCCATCGCCTACTCCCCCTACGGACACCGCCCCGCCGAAAGTGGCTTGACCAGTTTGTTGGGCTTCAACGGCGAACGACCGGATTCGGTGACGGGGCATTATTTGTTGGGAAATGGGTATCGGGCGTTTAATCCGGTGTTGATGCGATTTAATAGTCCGGATAGATTGAGTCCGTTTGGTAAGGGTGGGTTGAATTCGTATGCATATTGTTTGGGAGATCCGATAAATTGGACGGATCAGACGGGACAGGCGGTTTCACCATTTACCTTGCTGTCCATGGTGTCAAAGTGGGCGAGTCGAGTAAAAAGAAAAGTGCCTCCCCGAATTATACTTTCCCAAAATACAAATGGAACATTGATGATTGATGGAGCACCACGAAAAAATCTATCTATACCTGTAATGGAGGTTAAACCTATGCAACCTCCCACCACCTCGTCACCCGTAGCTCCGTCTATTAACGTAACGCCTCCCAACCGCCCCAGTTTGGAATATGCATTAGATAATAACGAACGCTTACGCCCCCCGTACAATGATTCCACTATGAGGCATATAGCGATGGCTGCTCGCCCTATAGATATGATGAATATACGGACGGTTTACCCTGTATATGTAGTTCCATCACGTGCAGCTAGCTCGTCCAGTCTCATCTCCACAGTTCCAGTATCGCCTAATGGCGTACTATCCGAAACGTATTCCCCGGATACCAGCCTTGGTTTAATAGCTACTGCTTTCAATATGATGCCAGTTTTTTCCAGGAGGGTAACTTCTCTCAGAACACCAAGCCCTTGAGCCTTTCAAAAAAGGAGACAGTCAAAAAAGGGGACAGCAAAGAAGCAAAAAAGGGGCCGTGGATTTTTTCCTTTCCCCTTTTTTCCTGAATACGAAAAAACAAAAAAAGGACAGATTCACTTGCTGCAACAGGCACTAATCCAACGTAGGAACGAGGCTTGCCCGCGATGTGGCCGGCACTGCCAACAACCTTCAAGAGCGGACAATACAATCAAGAATTTTCCGACAGCCTTTGAGGCTTGCTTTGACGAAGGTCGACGGATAATCTTCGCGGGTCGTTGCAAAATCAGCGATCGGGTTTGGTCGCCCGGGTTTAGAATGGCGCACAGTGCCGCGCAAGCGGTTTTTTTGTGCTTGCTTTATGGCGAGCTGTGCGCGGGAGGGCTTAGGCCCTGCCGGGTTTCCATTCCCTGGTCGACCAACCTGCGTACAGTTCGCCACCCTTCTGCTTGGTCGCAGTAGCGGCGAACTCCAGACGATTGAATGGAGCTTCACCATGATCAAAGTCACCCCCGATCCGCCTGAAACCGAAAACGTCTCCCCCTACAAATCCTTCGACTCGAAAAAGCTCCACGATTCGGCCCATCGCGCCCTCGATCACTACCTGAACCCGCCCTCATCGACCAGGCCGCGCTCCAGCGAAAACCGCCCCCTCCAGATTTTCACCGTCGCCGCCGACATCAACACCCAAGCCTTGCTGGCCTACACCTACGAAACTTTCAGCTCAGCCACCACCCTGACCCTGGACCTTTCCGATGACCTCGAAGGCAAAGACCGCAACCTCGCCCTGGCCATCCATCAAATGCTGGAACTGGGCTTGCTGCTGATCGAAAAGGCGCTGGATAACGAAAATCCGGTGAAGCCACTGGGAGCATAGGGTCAGGCCATAAGGATTTCGTCAGGTAGACCCGGTTATCGTTCATCGCGAGCTTGCTCGCGATGGGGCCGGAACTATCACCGCAACTGTCAAGAATCGCGCCGCAAATCCAGCGGAATCGGCAGATCCTTCAACGGATCAGGCCGCTTGCCCTTACCCGCGCGGTGCTGCCGAATCTGATAGACATACGCCAACACCTGCGCCACCGCCAGATACAGCCCCGCCGGGATTTCCTGTTCAAGTTCGGTGGAGTAGTAAATCGAACGCGCCAGCGCCGGCGATTCGAGCAGCAACACGTTATTGGCCACGGCGACTTCGCGAATTTTCAAGGCCAGGAAATCGCTGCCCTTGGCCAGCAGCACTGGCGCATTGCCCTTCTCCGGGTCGTACTTGAGGGCCACGGCGTAGTGAGTCGGGTTGGTGATGACTACGTCCGCCTCGGGAATCGCCGCCATCATCCGTCGCTGGGACATCTCGCGTTGCAGCTGACGGATCCGTTGTTTGACCTCCGGTCGGCCTTCCTGATCTTTGTGTTCGTCGCGGATTTCCTGCTTGGTCATCAGCAGCTTTTTATGGCTTTGGTAGAGCTGCACCGGCACATCCACCGCAGCAATCACCAGCAACCCGCAGGCAATCCACAAGGTGCTCCAACCGACGACTTGCACGCTGTGGATGATCGCTTGCTCGAGCGGTTCATGGGCGATGCGCAACAGATCGTCGATATCCGAGGACAACACCGACAGCGCCACACACAACACAATCAGAAACTTCGCAAAGGCCTTGAGTAGCTCGATCAGCGCGGTGCTGGAAAACATCCGTTTGAGCCCGCTGGCCGGGTTCATCCGGCTGAATTTGGGTGCCAGGCTACTGCCCGCGAACAACCACCCACCCAGGGATATCGGCCCCAGAACTGCCGCGATCAACAGGACGGTCAGAATCGGCTGGACCGCCATCAGCGCAATCTTCCCGGAGTGCAGCAAGTACTGAATCATGGAACCGTTATTAAGCAGCACCTCGCGAGGCAGGGAGAAATTCAGCCGCATGATTTCCAGCAAATCCTGCGCCAGGGCGCCGCCGTAGATCAGCAGTCCACCGGCCCCGGCCAACATCACCGCCAGGGTATTGAGCTCTTTGGATCGGGCTACCTCGCCCTTTTCCCGAGAGTCCTGCTTGCGCTTTTCCGTGGGGTCTTCTGTTTTGTCCTGACCGCTTTCGCTCTCTGCCATCGCTCAGCGCGCCTGTGCCAGTTCGCGTAAAAACTGCAAGGCTTCGGTGGCCAGCGGCTGATACTGATTGAGAATGTCCGCCATGCCGATCCAGAAAATCACCATGCCCAGTACCAGGATCAGCGGAAAGCCGACGGAGAAGATGTTCAGCTGCGGCGCCGCCCGAGTCATGATGCCAAAGGCGATGTTCACCACCAGCAACGCGGTGATCGCCGGCAGCACCAAGAGCATGGCCGCGCCAAATACCCAACCGAGCTTGCCCGCCAACTCCCAGAAATGATTGACCAGGGTCGCGCTGCCCACTGGCAGGGTCGTGAAGCTTTCAATCAGGACTTCAAGCACCACCAGATGGCCGTTCATCGCCAGAAACAGCAGTGACACCAGCATCGTCAAAAATTGCCCGATCACCGCTGCCGACACGCCGTTAGTGGGGTCCACCATGGACGCGAAGCCCATGCCCATCTGGATCGAGATGATCTGACCGGCCACGACAAAGGCCTGGAAAAACAGCTGCAAGGAGAACCCCAACAGCGCACCGATAATGATCTGCTCAGCAATCAGCATCAGCGCACTAAGGTCCAGCGCATGCACCTGCGGCATTGGCGGCAATGCCGGCACGACTGCCACGGTGATCGCCAGGGCGAAATAAAGACGAATGCGCCTGGGCACCAGTGTCGTGCCGAAGATCGGCATGGTCATCAGTACGGCGGTGATGCGAAACATCGGCAACATGAAGCTCGCCACCCAGGTGCTGATCTGAGTGTCCGTCAGCGCAAGCATCGACATGGTTTAGCCAATCAACTGCGGAATACTGCCGTACAGCCGCAGGATGTATTCCATAAAGGTTTGCACCAGCCAGGGTCCGGCGACGATCAGCGTGATCAGCATCACCAACAGACGCGGCAGGAAGCTCAGGGTCTGTTCGTTGATCTGGGTCGCGGCCTGAAACATCGCCACCAGCAATCCCACCAACAGACTCGGAATAACCAACACTGCGACCATCATCGTGGTCAGCCACAACGCGTCACGGAACAGGTCTACTGCAACTTCAGGAGTCATAACGCGCCACCCGCCAACAAGGTTTCAAACGCCACCAAAACTGCTCGCCAGGGTGCCGACAATCAACGCCCAACCATCCACTAGCACGAACAACATGATCTTGAACGGCAGGGAAATGATCAGCGGCGAGAGCATCATCATGCCCATGGCCATCAGCACACTGGCCACCACCAGGTCGATGATCAGGAACGGGATGAAGATCATGAAGCCGATCTGGAACGCAGTTTTCAGCTCGGAAATGACGAAGGCCGGGACCAGAATGGTCAAGGGTGCCTGATCCGGAGTGGCAATGTCGGTGCGCTTGGACAAACGCATGAACAGCTCCAGATCGCTGCTGCGGGTCTGAGCCAGCATGAAGTCCTTGATCGGCACTTGCGCTTTGACCACTGCGTCCTGGGCCGTGAGTTTTTCGGCCAGATAAGGCTGCAAGGCGTCCTGATTCACCCGATCGAACACCGGCGCCATGATGAACATGGTCAGAAACAGCGCCATGCCGGTGAGGATCTGGTTCGACGGCGTCTGCTGCAGGCCCAGGGCCTGACGCAGAATCGAGAACACGATGATGATCCGAGTGAAGCTGGTCATCAGCATGACGAACGCGGGAATGAAGCTCAGCGCCGTCATGATCAGCAGAATTTGCAGGCTGACCGAGTATTCTTGCGCCCCGTTGGCGTTGGTGCCCAGGGTGATCGCCGGGATCGACAACGGATCGGCAGCGAACGCCAGCGGCGCCGCCAGCATCAGAAGCAGCGTCAACATGATGCGCAAAGGCATTACTTCTTATCCTTCTGATCCTTGCCCAACAGCTCCATCAGGCGCTGGGCAAACTCGGGTGTCGCTTTCTCGGCGCTGGGCACGTGCACCGGCTCCTTGAGCACATGCAACGCGGTGATGGTGCCCGGCGACAGCCCCAGCAGAATCTGCTCGCTGCCGACTTGCACCAGTACCAGACGATCCCGAGGCCCGAGAGCGCGCGAGCCGATCAGTTCAATCACCTGCCCTTTGCCTGCAGGTCCGGCCTGCTGAACCCGGCGCAACAGCCAGGCCAAAAAGAAGATCAAACCCAGCACCAGCAACAAGCCCAACACCAACTGAGTCAGTTGCCCAGCCACACCGCTGCTGGCGACCGGTGCCGCAGCCTGAGCCAGCGGTTCGGCCGCCAGCACGCTGAACGGCAAGGCCAGCAGTACGCCGAAGAACTTTTTCACTTAGCGCAGCTTCTTGATACGTTCGCTAGGGCTGATCACGTCCGTCAGGCGAATGCCGAACTTCTCGTTGACCACCACCACTTCGCCGTGAGCGATCAGCGTGCCGTTGACCAGCACGTCCAGTGGTTCACCGGCCAGACGATCAAGCTCGATCACCGACCCCTGGTTCAGCTGCAGCAGGTTGCGGATGTTGATATCGGTGCTACCGACCTCCATGGAAATCGATACCGGAATATCCAGAATCACGTCCAGGTTCGGACCGTCGAGAGTGACCGGTTCGTTATTCTTCGGCACGCTGCCGAACTCTTCCATGGGCAGACGGTTGGAAGCGGAACCTGAGGCCGCATCGGCGGCCAGCAAGGCGTCGATATCGTCCTGACTGGCATCACCGGATTCTCCCAGAGCAGCAGCCCACTCATCAGCCAAGGCCTGATCATCCGGGGAAATTACATCGTTATTAGCCATCAGTTGTCCTCGGCGGGCAAAAAATCATTTAACAAAAGCGAATGGGTTTGCGCACCGCTTAACGGCGCACGATCGGCTCAATTACTTGCAGCGCCAGGTTGCCCTTGTGGGAACCCAGTTTGACCCTGAAGGCCGGCACGCCGTTGGCGCGCATGATCAATTCTTCCGGCAGTTCCACCGGGATCACATCACCGGGCTGCATGTGCAGGATGTCCCGCAGACGCAACTGACGACGCGCGACCGTGGCGCTCAGCGGCACATCGACGTCCAGCACGTCCTGGCGCAAGGCATTGATCCAGCGTTCATCCTGGTCATCGAGGTCCGACTGAAAGCCGGCATCGAGCATTTCCCGGACCGGCTCAACCATCGAGTACGGCATGGTCACGTGCAGATCGCCGCCACCGCCATCGAGTTCGATGTGAAAGGTCGAGACCACGACGGCTTCACTCGGGCCGACGATGTTGGCCATGGCCGGGTTCACTTCCGAGTTGATGTACTCAAAGTTCACTTCCATGATCGCCTGCCAGGCTTCCTTCAAGTCGATGAAGGCCTGTTCCAGCACCATTCGCACCACGCGCAACTCGGTCGGAGTGAACTCACGCCCTTCGATCTTCGCGTGACGACCGTCACCGCCGAAGAAGTTATCCACCAGTTTGAACACCAGCTTGGCGTCGAGGATGAACAACGCGGTGCCGCGCAACGGCTTGATTTTGACTAGATTGAGACTGGTCGGTACATACAGCGAGTGCACGTACTCGCCGAACTTCATGACCTGCACGCCACCGACGGCAACGTCTGCCGAACGACGCAACATGTTGAACATGCTGATGCGGGTGTAGCGGGCAAAACGCTCGTTGATCATTTCCAGGGTCGGCATGCGCCCGCGGACGATGCGATCCTGACTGGTCAGGTCATAGCTTTTGACACTGCCGGGCTCGGCAACGTTGTCGGTCTGTACCAGACCATCGTCGACACCATGCAACAGTGCATCGATTTCATCCTGGGACAGCAGGTCCTGCACGGCCATGTCGTGTTCCTACTGCAGTACGAAGTTAGTAAAGAGCAACTGCTCGACCACCACTTTGCCAACTTCTTTCTGCGCCACTTCCTGCACGCTGGCAGTCGCTTTCTGGCGCAGCATCTCCTGGCCGACCGGGGTCGCCAGAGTGTCGAAGCTCTGTCCGGAAAAGAGCATGACCAGGTTATTGCGGATCACCGGCATGTGGACTTTCAGTGCATCCAGATCAGCCTGGTTACGCGCAAGCATCGTGATACTCACCTGCATGTAGCGCTGACGACCGTTCTGGTTGAAGTTGGCGACGAAGGCTGGAGCCATTGCCTCATAGATCGCAGCAGGTTTGACGTTGCTGACCACATCCGAAGTCGGTTCAGGCTTGCTCTTGGCACTGTGCATGACGTACCAGGTCGCCCCGATTGACACACCGATGACCAGCAGCAAAGCCAGAACAATCAGGAGAATGAGCTTGAGTTTGCCTTTCCCGGCGGGGTCTTTCACTGCTTCGCTCTTCGCCATGCCAATAATCCGTCACTATTCGGGTTTTCACAGTCGCACGGCAAGGCAAGAGCAAGTGTTATGCCAGAGTTGTCGGGAGGGGGTCAGCTCTGATTTATACGTGAATCACAATTAAGCGAACGCGATCTACGAAATATCATGAATCTAATGTGGGAGCGGGCTTGCTCGCGATGCAGCCACCGAGGTTTATCAGAAAAACCGCGTCATCGTTCATCGCGAGCAAGCCCGCTCCCACAAGGATCTGCGCTAGATCAGGCGTAATAGTCCACCGCACTGGACCCCACGACACTGGTAGTGCTGGCAGCGACGTCAGCCACACTCATCGGCAGCTCATCGTCGCCCGAATCCAGCCGTTCGCCATTGCCACCACTGCGGTTCTGTCCTTGCTGAGCCTGTTGCTGACCCTGCCAGCCACGGGATTGATCGGAGACATTGACGTCGACCTGGCCCATGCCCTGCTCGGCGAACATGTCGCGCAGGCGATGCATCTGCCCTTCCAGCGCCTCACGCACAACGGCGTGACCGCTCATGAAGGTCACTTGAGTCTGCTGATCCGCCGCCATGTTCACGCGAATATCCAGACGCCCCAGCTCTGCCGGCTGCAGCTGAATATCGGCGGATTTGAGATTGGCACTGGACAGGTACATGACCCGATTGACCACCTCTTCGGTCCAGCCGCTCTGATGCATGGCCAACGGCTGATTCACCGGCAGCGCATTGGCGGTCTTCGGCGTTGCCGCCTGGGTCAGCGCCGCCAGACGGCTGGCGAAGTCATCGACACGGGTATCACTGGAGGCATTTTTCAGGTCTTTCAGGCCGTCATCGATCAAACCGCTGAACGCCTTGTCTCCGCCCTGATCGGTGCTGTCTTTATCCGCTTGCAGATCAACCATGGCAGCCATGTCGTTGGCAAAACTCTGTGCCTGAGTTAGATCAGTCTGAGCTGGCGCGGCCTTGCTCTGAGCCTGACTGGAAGCCGAAACATGCCCGCTTTGCTCAAGCGCCAGGCGCACTGCCGGCAGCGCATCGAGCGGATCGGCCTCGGGGTCAAATTCGAGCTCTACTACCGCCGCCTTGGCAGTCCCCGCCGCAGCGAGGGTCGCCTCAACTTGCGGCTGTACTGCAGCAACCGTTGGCGGCGCTTCGGGCCCGGGTACTGGCACGACCGGCTGCACCGCTTGCATCATAGCCGGGTCCAGCGTCGGATCGACTGGAACGCTGTCGGCCACCGGCGTATCGGTGACGGGCGCATTGTCGCTGGCAAGCTTGTCGTCTGCGGCGCCAGTTTTATCGGCAGGCAAGGATTTGCCGCTATCGGCAACTGCCGGTTCCGGGGCGGCAGCGTTATCACTGACCGCGTCCTTCTTGCTGGCGTTATCCGCGGCCTTGTCACGCACTGGCTTGGCCGATCCCTCACCTGGCGCAGCAGGCTTGCTCTGCGACTCTTTGGCATAGATCTGAGCAAAGCCTGAAGCCTTATCCCCAGGCCCGGCAACGACTGCCGGGGTACTGGCAGGAACGGCCGGGGTCTTGGCCTTCGACGCGGCCTGAAGAAGCATGTTTGGGGTAAGGGGCATAGAACGGTCTCCGCTGCACTGGGATCGTAGGCACAGTTGGAGGACAGCACTGCAAAGGTCGAGCCAGACAGGCTCGCCAACATCAAAAACAGCCAGACGGCGGTTTATCAGCAATGGAAACGCTCGCGCTCCTCCTTGTACAGAGGGCGAACGATGGCAAATTCACTGTCAATCTCTGCTACCAGTTTTTCGATACCGCCAAGCGACGGTTCTTTGGCTCGCTGCTCAAGTTGATTGCACAGTTCGGCAAGACGGATAGCGCCCATGTTGCTGCTGCTGCCTTTGAAGCTATGGGCCACCATGCCCAGCTCGAAAGCATTGACGGCATGATGCAATTGGCTCAAGCGCGCCTCCGAGTCTGCAAGAAAGGTATCCAGCAGGACCGGATACTCATCCTCCATGACTTCGCGCAATGCACTCAGCACATCGTGGTCCAGATGAACTTCAGCCACTTGTTCGCTCCTTGATCAAGAATTCGCGGATTATGCCAGAGCCTCCCATGAAAATTCCACGCGGGCACTGCGACCATCGTCGGACCAACTGGCACTGCGGCTCAACTGACGAATCAGGCTGACGCCACGCCCAGACAATTTGTCGGCATCGATGGGCCTGGCCATCACTCGCTGCACATCAAAGCCTGCACCACTGTCCTCCACCCGAACCACCAGGCATCCGCCCTCGCCTCGTGGCTCTACGTGTAAATGCACCCGCACGTAGCCGTCTTCAAGCTCGGTCAGGCGCGCGCTGCGTTGCTTATAGAACTGCGCAAAGCCTCGGGCATCGCACTTCAGGCTTGAATCCAGCCCCAACACGCCGTGCTCCAGGGCATTGGAATAAAGCTCGGCCATCACACTGTAGAGCGCTCCGCTTTGCGCCCGCAGACCATGCACTTCAAGTAACAACTGCAGTAAATATGGCAGGGGGTTGTAACGCTTGAGCGTGGCCGCGCGGAACTCGAAACTCACTGACCAATCCAGAGGGCTGGACTGACCACTGTCAGAGTAAACCATCGCTGGAGGATTGAGCTGTGCCGACTCCAGCAAAGTCACCTCGACCATGCTGACATCGTCGCGCGCCTCACCGCGAAAATCCTTCAGTGCTTGCTCGATCTCCTCGAACAGCTTGGCTGGATGTTGATTGGCAGCAAATACCCGCTCTAATCGATCAACACCAAATAGTTGTTCATTGGCGTCACAGGTATCGATTACACCATCCGACAGCAAAAAGATCCGGTCTCCAAGCGCCATAGGGAAGACTTCGGTCCCGTCATCGAAGGCTTGCGCACTCAACACACCCAAGGGTAGATGCCGCGACAGCAGCGGCGTACGTTCGCCCGTCGCGATGCAATGTAAATAGCCATCCGGCATCCCGCCATTCCAGACCTCGACTGCCCGGCGCTGGAAGCTCAGGCACAGCAGGGTCGCGCAGCAGAACATATCCACAGGCAGGATTCGCTTGAGCTTGGCATTCATCTCACGCAAGGTTTCCGACAGGCCATAGCCCTTGGCCGTCATGCCATAGAAGACCTCCGCCAACGGCATGGCCCCCACCGCAGCCGGCAAACCGTGGCCGGTGAAGTCGCCCAGCAGAATGTGCATGTCGCCGCCGGGGGTAAACGCTGCCAACAGCAAGTCGCCGTTGAATAACGCATAAGGTGATTGCAGGTAGCGGATATTCGGCGCATTCAGGCAGCCGGAATGCGCCACCTTGTCGAATACCGCCTTGGCGACCCGTTGCTCGTTGAGCAAGTAGTCGTGGTGCCTGGCAATCTGGTCGCGCTGTTGCAGGACCGTTGCCTGCAAACGACGCAAACGGTCCATCGCCTTGATCTTGGCCGCCAGGATCACCTGGTTATAGGGTTTGGCCAGAAAGTCGTCGCCGCCTGCTTCCAGGCAGCGAGCCAGGGCTTCGCTTTCGGTCAGGGATGTCAGAAAGATGATCGGCACCAGGGTTTCGCCAGCCAATTGCTTGATCTGCCGCGCCGCCTCGAAACCGTCCATGACCGGCATCATGGCGTCCATCAATACCAGTTGCGGGCGCTGGCGCTCGAACAACGCCACCGCCTCGGCGCCGTTGCTGGCAGTCAGCACTTCATGGCCCTGGCGACGGACGATAGTCGACAGCAGCATACGATCGGCTGCACTGTCTTCAGCGATCAACACCGTCAGTGGTTCGGACACCGACTGCATGCCTATCAAGTGATGTCGAAGAGCTTGTCGAAGTTGGAGATGGCGAGAATCTTGCGCACGTCCATTGAGCTGTTGATAACGCTGATCTCGGACTCTTCCCCACCGGCATGATCTCGCAGCAGTAACAGCATGCCCAACGCCGAACTGTCGAGGTAGGTGGCTTCTTTCAAATCCACCACAACAGAGTTGGGTTTGTAATCCTTGTAGGAGTTGCAAAACTCCTGATGCTTGCCGAAATCAAAACGACCTTTGATCGAGATCGTCAACTTTTGCCCGTCCTGCGAAACTTCAGATACAACCGACATGATAATGCTTCCTTGTCATTGGCAACGTGTACAAGGTTTAGCACCCTGCACGCCCATGAGCAACCGGCAAAACCGGAAATATAAGATCAATACTGATCCTGACGCGGCAAGCGCTGAGATAACTCATCCAGCAGCTTCTGCTCGCGCTTGTCTTCGAGTTGGCGCGCCTCATCGATATAGCGCTGAACCAGCTTGCGCAACCCCTCGACCCGCGCATAGGCCTGCTGCCAGGTTTCTCGCGCCTTGTTGAGGTTGTTCTGGTGCCAGGCAAGGCTTTGCCGCTGCTGGCCGACGGCAGTTTCCAGTTGATTGAGGAAGTGCTGGTAATTCATCAGCCATTGCCCGGACACCCCGTGACTGCCACGGTCGATCCATTGCTGCTGATATTCGGCACGAAAGCGCTCCAGGTCGCCCAGTTTGCTCTCCGCCAGGCGGACCTGCCCCTGAAAGTGTCCCAGACGCTGGGCGGCCGTGCGCTCGGCGCTTTCAGCCATGTTGACCACTGGCGCCAGGCGCGCCGCACGGCTCTGGGCCATGACGACTTAACCGCCGGCCGCAGGAGCAAACACCGACGCCAGATGTGCCTCGCTCTCGCCCATGCTGATGTTGTCGTTCAAGCCCTGGCGAAGATAGGTGACCATCGACGGTTGCAAGGCGATGGCCGTGTCGGTTTCCCGGTCACCGCCAGGCACATAAGCGCCAACGCTGATCAAGTCGCGACTTTGCTGGTAACGCGACCAGAGTTGCTTGAAATGTTGCGCGCGCTTCATATGTTCCGCAGTGACCACCGAAGGCATGACCCGACTGATGGACGCCTCGATGTCGATGGCTGGGTAATGACCTTCCTCAGCCAGGCGCCGCGACAGCACGATATGCCCGTCAAGCACGCCCCGCGCCGCGTCGGCGATCGGATCCTGCTGGTCGTCGCCTTCGGAAAGCACGGTATAGAACGCGGTGATCGAACCACCGCCCGCTTCGGCGTTACCCGCGCGCTCCACCAGTTTCGGCAATTTGGCGAACACTGAAGGCGGATAACCCTTGGTCGCCGGCGGCTCACCGATGGCCAAGGCGATTTCCCGCTGGGCCTGGGCGAAACGGGTCAGGGAATCCATCAGCAACAGGACATTCTTGCCCTTGTCGCGAAAGTATTCGGCAATGCGCGTGCAGTACATGGCCGCACGCAGACGCATCAACGGTGCGTCGTCCGCGGGTGATGCGACCACCACCGAGCGCTTGAGGCCTTCTTCACCGAGGATATGCTCGATGAACTCTTTAACTTCGCGCCCCCGCTCGCCGATCAGCCCGACGACAATGATGTCGGCCTCGGTAAAGCGGGTCATCATGCCCAGCAGCACACTCTTGCCGACGCCGGTACCGGCAAACAGCCCGAGACGCTGACCACGACCCACCGTCAATAATCCGTTGATGCTGCGAATACCAACGTCCAGCGGTTGGCTGATGGGGTTGCGCTTGAGCGGGTTGATGGTCGGCCCGTCCATTGGCACCCAGTCTTCGGCTTTCATACCACCCTTGCCATCGAGCGCTCGCCCGGCGCCATCGAGCACCCGCCCGAGCATGCTCATGCCCATTGGCAAACGACCGGTATCAGCCAACGGAACGACCCGTGCACCCGGCGCAATGCCAGCGACACTGCCCACCGGCATCAGAAAGATTTTGTTGCCGGAGAAGCCCATGACTTCTGCCTCAACCTGCACTGGGTGATAGCTGTCGTCGTTGATCACCACACAGCGACTGCCCATGGCTGCGCGCAAGCCTTCAGCTTCAAGGGTCAAGCCGACCATGCGCAGCAAACGCCCTTCAAGGATCGGCTGCCCCGCGAGCTCAGTGGCGTCGGCGTAGCTGCTCAGGCGCTTGCCGAAACTGGTTCGCTCAAGGCGCATCCGCAGTGTCCAGTTCGAGGTGAGGCTTCTTGGCAACAGTAAGCTCGACGCTCAGATCAGCCGCAGCCGGATGCAAAGCCTGTTCGTGCAACTGATCGAAGAGTTTGGCCATGACTTGGGTAATACGGGTTTCGATGGTTGCATCGATGCGGCTGTGGGCGGTTTCAACCCGCAAACCACCGGGCAACAACGCGGCGTCTTCAACAATCCGCCATTTTTCTTCATGACGCTCGCGCAGGGCTTTGACCTGATCGAAATCCTGCGGATTGATAAAGAGACGCACGTTCTCAGCGTCCAGCGGCAGCAGCTTCAACGCTTCGCGCATGACTTTTTCGATCTGCGTCGAGTCGATGGCCAATTCGCGCTGAATCACCTGACGAGTGATGTGCTCGACCAGCCCGACCATGGATTTCTCGATCTGCGAATCCTGATCGGCAATGGGCTCGAAGAGGTTGCCCATCAGCAGCTCAAGGCTGGCCAGCTTGGCACTCAACGCGACTTCAGCTTCCTGTCGAACCTTGAGCGTCGTGCTGTGAAAGCCCTCTTTCTCGCCCGTAGCGAAGCCTTCGTTATAAGCCTCCTGGCGGATGCTTTCGAGCTCTTCCAGGGTCAGGGGCTGGACTTCTTCCAGCGGCACTTCTTCCATCTCCGGCGGTTCTTCTACCGGCTCGGGCTCAGGCTCCGGCTGATGCGGGTCGAAACTGGGCAGCGACCAGACGTCGAAACCACCGACGTCTCGCGCACGGATCAGGTCGCTGGGGGACTCATCATTTTTTGACGACATGACATAGTGACCTTAGATCATCTCTTCGCCGCCCTTCCCGCCGAGAACAATTTCTCCGGCTTCGGCCATACGGCGGGCAATGGTGAGGATTTCTTTCTGTGCAGTTTCCACATCGCTGACACGCACCGGGCCCTTGGCCTCGAGGTCGTCGCGCAGCAGTTCGGCCGCCCGTTTGGACATGTTCTTGAAGATCTTCTCTTTGACGCCTTCGTCTGAGCCTTTGAGGGCCAGCACCAACACGTCCGAGGAGACCTCGCGCAGCAACGCCTGAATACCGCGGTCGTCGACATCGGACAAGTTGTTGAACACGAACATGAGGTCTTCGATCTGACCGGACAGGTCTTCGTCGACTTCGCGGATCGAGTCCATCAGCTGACCTTCGATCGAACTGTCGAGGAAGTTCATGATGTCGGCTGCACGCTTGATACCACCCAGATTGGTGCGCGCAGCGTTGGAGTTGCCGGAGAATTGCTTCTCGAGAATCTGGTTCAGTTCTTTCAGGGCTGCCGGCTGCACGGTATTCAGCGACGAAACCCGCAAAATGATGTCCAGCCGCACCTTGTGGTCGAAGTTGCCGAGGACTTCACCGGCCTGATCCGGATCCAGGTAAGCCACAACGATGGCCTGGATTTGCGGGTGCTCGAAACGAATCACGTCCGCCACCGCACGCGGCTCCATCCACTTGAGACTGTCGAGACCACTGGTGTTGCCGCCCAGCAGGATCCGGTCGATCAGGCCGTTGGCTTTGTCTTCGCCCAGCGCCTGAGTGAGCATCTTGCGTACATAGTCATCGGAACCCACGCCGAGACTGGTCTGATCGCCGACGATCTCGACGAACTCGCTCATTACCTGCTCGACCTGCTCGCGGTGCACGTTGCCCATCTGCGCCATGGCCACGCCGACACGCTGGACCTCTTTGGGTCCCATGTGCCGCAGGACCTGCGCGGCGTCGGTTGAACCCAGGGACAGCAGCAAAATCGCGGCTTTGTCGACTCGGGAAAGTTTGGCGGCGACAGCTCGGTTATCACTCATCTGCGTTAATCCACTCTTTCACGACCTGAGCCACGCGACCCGGATCTTCTGCCACCAGACTCTTGATTGCGTTCAACTGTGCGTCATAGCCTTCGCTCGGACTAGGCAGCAGGATGCTTTGCGGGCCACCGAGGCTGACGCGGTCGTTGGCCAGTTCGCCATCCAGACCGCCCATGCCGCCCAGCTCGACGTCGCTGCCAATGCCGGCCAACTGCTTGCCTTTGCCCGTGATGTTGTTGAGCACCGGACGCAGCACACCGAACACCAGCACCAGGATGAACAACACCCCGAGCATCTGTTTCACGATGTCCCAGAACCATGGCTGGGAGTAGAACGGAATTTCGGCGATCACTTCACCGCGCTCAGCGGAGAACGGCACATTGATCACGCTGACACTGTCGCCACGGCTGGCGTCGAAACCGACAGCGTCCTGCACCAGGCGAGTGAAGCGCGCCAATTCATCGGCGCTCCATGGCGCGCGAGTGGTTTCGCCATTGGCCGCGTTGACCTTGACCTGATCATCGACCACCACCGCAACCGACAGGCGATTCAAACGCCCCTGCTGCTGCTTGGTGTGGCTGATGGAGCGATCAAGCTCGAAGTTCTTGGTGGATTGTTGACGCTTGTCCGCCGGGTAAGGCGCCAGCATCGGCTGACCGGTGGCCGGATCCATGATCTGCTGGCCGTTGGCATCGAGCAACGGCTGGCCTGGTTGCACCATGCCGGCGGACGCGGTAGCGCCACCGGTGGTTTGCGGCGCGGAGGCCGGAGAAGGCGGCTGGTTGCTCAGGGCACCCGGAACGCCTTGCGGACCATTGCTGGCGGTGCGTTGCTCGGAAGTCGACTGCTCACTGCGCAATGCCGGTTGATCCGGGTTGAACTGTTCGGAAGTCGATTCGACGGCACTGAAGTCCACGTCAGCAGACACTTCGGCTTTATAGCGGTCGTTGCCCAGCACCGGCTGCAGAATGTTGTGCACACGCTGAGTCAGCATGCTTTCCATGCGGCGGCTGTAATCAAATTGCTTGCCGGCCATGGTCAGTTCGGAGTTTTCCGCCTGGTCGGAGAGCAAAGTGCCCTTCTGATCGACCACGGTGATCTGCGACTTGCTCAATTCGGGAACGCTGGTCGCCACCAGATTGATGATGGCCACGACCTGACCCGGTTCCAGAGATCGACCGGAATACAGCTCAACCAGTACCGAAGCACTGGGCTTGCGCTCATCGCGCACGAAAACCGAAGTTTTCGGTATCGCCAGATGCACGCGGGCACCCTTGACGTTGTTCAGGCTGGAAATGGTTCGCGCCAATTCGCCTTCAAGGCCGCGACGATAACGGGTCGCTTCCATGAACTGGCTGGTTCCCAGGCCCTGGTCCTTGTCGAGGATTTCAAAACCGATATTGCCGTCGCGTGGAGTCACACCGGCAGCGGCAAGTTTGAGTCGCGCCCGTGGTAAATCATCAGCCTTGACCAGCAAGGCACCGGAGTTAGGCTCAACGGTGTAAGGGATGTCTGCAGAGGCCAGGGTATCCATGACCTGCTTGGCGTCCATACCGGCAAGGCTGCCGTACAGCGGCCGGTAATCGGGCTGTTGGGACCACAACACCACGGCAAAACCAATCGCCACGCTCGCTGCCAGACCGACCATAAGGCCGACCTGACGCAACATGGTCATCTCGGAGAGGTTTTCCAGAAAAGACAAACCGAACAGCGGCGGTTTACCGTCTGTTGGGGTGGCCTTGGCCGGAAGGTTATTGGCGACTGCTTCTGCCATGACTCAATTCTTCCTTAAACTGGCATCTGCATGATGTCTTGGTACGCCTGAACCAGCTTGTTACGCACCTGGGTCAACGCCTGGAAAGAGACGCTGGCCTTCTGGGAGGAAATCATCACATCCGTCAGATCGACACCGCTCTTGCCGATTTCGAAAGCGCTGGATAACTGGTTCGATGCCTGCTGAGTGTCGTTGACCTTGTTGACGGCCTGCCCGAGCATGTCGGAGAAACTGCTGCCGCCCATTTCCGGCACTGCGACAGCCGATTTAGGTTGAGCCATGGCATCCATCTGCATGGAACGCATGTCCAACATCAATCGATTAAATTCAATACCTTGGCTCATGGTCTACTCTCTCTGGCGACCCGCAATTTTTTGACACTCACGCAGCGGGTAGTGAGGTGTTAGCAACAAGGGTGCCAGCTCCATGCCAATTCTGAACAAAAAGCCGGTCCTGGCTTTTGCTTGCAAACGAGTCAAGTCGCGAACAAATAAGCCTCGACATCCATTCCGGCATCGCGCATTTGCGCCAGTTTGTAGCGCAACGTCCGTGGACTGATGCCCAGGCGCTCGGCCGCTTCTTTGCGGCGACCACGCTCGGAACGCAGGGTATCGATGATCATCTGAAACTCGCGACGACGCAGGTCATCGCCCAGCGCGCCTGCCGACTCACCCTGCTCCATTTCCACCGGCATGCCTCGCACCTGCGGCTGACTGGGCACACCCAAGACCGGAAGCGGCGCACAGGCCACCGGTCCCGCCAGACAAAAATCCTGAGGCTGAATCAATCCGCCTTGCTGCAAAATCAGCGCACGCTGGATCGCGTTATCCAGTTCACGCACGTTACCTGGCCACGGATAGCCGATCAGGCAAGCCTGAGCTTCGGCCGACAACCGCGCAGCGGCATGCTTCATTTTATTGACGTGCTTGGTCAGCAGGAGCTCGGCCAGCGGCAGGATATCGGCGGTGCGCTCGCGCAACGGACGCCAGGCCAGCGGAAACACCGATAGCCGATAGTAAAGATCTTCACGAAAGCGCCCCGCTGCCACTTCGCCCGCCAGATCGCGGTTGGTGGTCGCAACCACGCGGATATCCAGAGCGATCGGCTTACGCGCACCGACGCGTTCAACCTCGCGCTCCTGCAATACACGCAATAGTTTGGCCTGCAGCCCCAGCGGCATTTCGGAGATTTCGTCGAGCAGGATAGTGCCGCCATCGGCCTGCTCGAATTTACCGGCCTGAGACGCAATGGCACCGGTGAACGACCCCTTCTCGTGGCCGAACAAGGTGGCCTCAAGCATGTTGTCGGGAATCGCCGCGCAGTTGATGGCGATAAACGGCTGACTGGCGCGATGGGAATGCTGATGGATGTATCGCGCCAGCACTTCCTTACCCGTGCCGGACTCGCCAGAGATCAACACCGTGGAATCACTTCGAGCAACCCGCGCCGCCAACTCAAGCAACTGCGCACTGGCGGGCTCGAACGCCACCGGACCTTCGTCCTGCGCCGCCCCCAGACACCCCAGGGCATGGCGCGCGACCAGATCGAGCAACGCCTTAGGCTCGAACGGTTTGACCAGATAATCAGCCGCCCCCTGGCGCATGGCATCTACCGCCCGTTCGACCGCACCGTGAGCCGTCATCAACAACACCGGCAATTGCGGCTGACGCGCACGCAACACGCCGAGTAGTTGATGCCCGTCCATACCCGGCATGTTCACGTCGCTGACCACCAGATTGAACGCTTGGGCGGCGACCGCCTCCAGCGCTTCCTCTGCCGAGCCGACGGCCGTGTAGTCATGCCCGGCCAGCAACAGCGTATCCGCCAAGGCTTCACGCAGGGCACGATCATCCTCGACCAGCAATACCTTCAACAACACCTTGACCGCCATGACCTTCATGCCACTCCTTGAACGCTGGACTGCTCACCAGAAAAAAGCGGCAAAATCACTAGCGCACACGTGCCGCGGCCCGGCCGCGAGCGCAGCAGCAATTCTCCTTGATGAGCACGCGCCACCGCCTTGACCACGGTCAGGCCCAGGCCGGTCCCCGTCGTTTTGGTGGTGAAAAATGGCTCGCCCAATCGGGTTAGCACGGTCGCATCGATACCGCTGCCGCTGTCACTGACGCACAGCCGCAACGTGTTTTCACGGGTATAGAGATGCACCTTCAAACAGACAATACCGGCGCTGGCCTGAATGGCGTTTTCAATCAGATTGAGCACGGCCCCCACCAGCGTGTCGCGGTTGCACAGCAACTCTCCGGCATGGCTATCGCACTGCCAGCGCACCGGCAGGTCCTGAACATGGGTCAGCGCAGCTGCTTGCAGCGACTGCATCAAGGCTTTGGGGGTCACGCGATCAGTCAGCGGCAGTTCACCACGGGCAAACACCAACATGTCGCGCACCTGATGCTCCAACTCGTGCAAACGCTCTTTCAAGCGTCCGGCAAAGCGTTGCGCAGTAGCAACCGGCAGCTCCTGCTCAGTTAAATGACTGGCGTAAAGCAATGCAGCCGAGAGCGGTGTGCGAATCTGGTGTGCCAGCGAAGCGACCATCCGCCCCAGGGACGACAAGCGCTCATGACGGGCAAGCTGATCTTGCAAATGACGGGTTTCAGTCAGGTCGTTGAGCAGCACCAACTGCCCCGGCTCGGCATCCAGCGAACGAGTGGCAATCGACAACCGTCGACCATCTTTCAGGGAAATTTCATGACCGTCGTCTTCACGGGGGGCGAAGCAGCGGGCGATCACCCGACGCCAGAGCTCACCCACCAGCGGCAGGCCGAGCAACTCACGGGCCGCCGGATTGGCTTCGCGGACCATGCCTTGCGCATCGATGACGATGACGCCACCGGGCAACAGATCAAGGAGGTTTTGCAGGCGGTTGGCCAAGCGTTCTTTTTCGGCCAACTCCTCCATGCGCTGAGCACTGACCACCGCCAGCTCACCCTTGAGCTCGGTGACTCGCGCTTCCAGCATGCTGTAGGAATCGGTCAGTTGGCTCGACATCTGGTTGAACAGAGCAAAAGCCTGTTCAAGCCCAAGCCGGCTCGCCTGCTCTACGGATGACGATTGTCCCTGAGCATGTGGGACAGGAGACATCTGGGCGGCTTGAGGCATCGTATTCTCTCGCTTGGCTGACCGTCAGTTAAACGGAACGTTGCGAGAGCTATAGCAATACCCGTGCCTAAAAAAAACCGCCTATTAATCAGAGGGTTAAAAAACAGGCGTCAATCATCCGCCTGTTCATCACCGTCGCGACGACTCATGCCGTACTTACGCATCTTCTCCACCAGTGTGGTGCGACGAATACGCAGACGTTCAGCAGCCCGAGCCACGATGCCATTGGCATCATCCAGCGCTTGCTGAATCAAGCCTTGCTCCAGACCACCGAGGTAGTCCTTCAAGTCCAGCCCCTCCGGCGGCAGCATCGCCGTGGCAGCGAAGTTCGGGGTATGCCCATTGATGGCCACCCGCTCTTCCAGATCGCTGCGCAGGCTGTCGACCAGTTGCTCGTCTTCATCGTCCACGTAACGGAATTTCTTCGGCAGCTCGACCACACCGATCACCCCATACGGGTGCATGATCGCCATGCGTTCCACCAGGTTGGCCAGCTCGCGAACGTTGCCCGGCCAGCCGTGACGGCACAGCGACATGATTGCCGCCGAGTTGAAGCGGATCGAACCGCGTTTCTCGTGCTCCATGCGCGAGATCAACTCGTTCATCAGCAATGGAATGTCTTCGACGCGCTCGCGCAGCGGCGCCATTTCGATCGGGAATACGTTCAGGCGGTAATACAGGTCTTCGCGGAAACTGCCGACCTCGATCATGCTTTCGAGGTTTTTGTGGGTCGCGGCAATGATCCGAACATCGACGCTTTGGGTCTTGTTGCTGCCCACGCGCTCGAAAGTACGCTCCTGCAATACGCGCAGCAGCTTGACCTGCATCGGCAATGGCATGTCGCCGATCTCGTCGAGGAACAGCGTACCGCCGTTAGCCAGCTCGAAGCGCCCGGCGCGACTGGTGATCGCTCCGGTAAAAGCACCCTTCTCATGGCCGAACAATTCGCTTTCCAGCAACTCGGCCGGGATAGCACCGCAATTGACTGGCACGAAAGGCCCGTCACGTCGTTTGGAGTGGTAGTGCAGGTTGCGTGCGACCACTTCCTTGCCGGTACCGGACTCGCCAAGAATCAGCACGCTGGCGTCGGTATCGGCCACTTGCTGCATCATCTGGCGGACATGCTGGATCGCCCGACTGGTGCCGACAAGACTGCGGAAAAGATTGGGTTCGCGATGGCGACCACGCTCGCGGGCCTGATCGTACATCTCGCGATAGACCTGAGCGCGATGCAGGGAATCCAGCAATTTGCTGTAGCTGGGCGGCATTTCCAGCGTGGAAAGCACTCGACGACGCTGGTCTTCAGGCAGGTCAACGGAAGAAATATCGCCCATTAACAAAACCGGAAGGAACTCATCCCAGGTTGAGAGTGTCTTTAACAAACCTAAAACAGCGCCAGGAGCATTTACGGTCCCGATAAGGACACAGATTACTTCACGACTCGATGACAAGGAACCAACAGCCTGCTGCCAATCATGGCTACCACAGGGTAAATTTTCTTCGCCAAGAAAATTTAAAATCACCGCAAGGTCGCGGCGACGGACGCTATCGTCATCAATCAGCAGAATTTTGGTTTCACGCCACATGCAATAGCAACTTCCCTAGTCAACTCAATGCCCGAAATGCGGGGCAAGCTAGACGCTTGTAGGCATTTTCTGCCAGATAGACGCCTGAAATCTGTAATCAGCCACTAGTTAAGTCAAAAAAACGTGCACAGTCAAATTTATGGCGCATCACGTTCGGATTAACTAAGGGGTTAACCGAACAGATGGTAAACCTTTGCCGCGTTCTGTGCTTGATGGATCTGCGACATCTCGTCGACTATCGCCTGACGCTCGCCCATCGCTGTTTCCAGTAATTGCCGGTAAACCCCCAGCAACTCTTCCAGATTATTACGCAACGCCGTCTCATCCAGCAGAGCCTCGCTGAGCACATCTTCCATGCAGGCGCGGCATGCCAGGTCCAGCTGGCCGATGGCCTCCCAGTCACGCTCGGCCAAGGCTCCTACAAGGGCCTCACGGGTTTCTTCGATACGCTGCAGCACAAGACTCATGGTGATCTCCTTAGAACTGCGGACCTGGCACAGCGATGGCATCCCAGCCATCTTTTACTGTGCGAAGCAAATCGGCGACTTCGTCGAGAATCTTTGGATCGGTGTTGATGTTGGCCTCAGCGAGACGCTTCATCATGTAGACATAGAGATTGTCCAGATTCCCCAAGGACTCGACAGAGGTCTCCAAATCCAGACCTTCACGCAAACCACCGATAATCCCGATAGCCTTACTGATCAACATACCTTTACCGGGAATGTCATTGCGCTCCATGGCGCCTTTGGCCTGGGCAATACGGTCCAGCCCGCCTTCCATCAACATCTGCACCAAACGGTGCGGACTGGCTTCGGAGGTCTGGGCTTGCGCTCCAACCTTCTGATATTGCCGAAGGGCTAACATCGGATTCATGTTCTACCTCATCACAACTCAAGGGCTCGTATAACCAATGTATCGTCTACGAGTCAAAAAACTTTAGATCCAAAAGGCAAAAACCCGGCGCGCTAAAAACGCAGCCGGGTTTTTGGCGCCAGTTCATGTCTAACCGTTGGACTTCTGTGCATTCAACGCGCTGAAGAACGAGGTAATGCTGGTCGATGTCGCCTTCATTTGCCCGACCAACAAGTCCATGGCGTTGTACTTGGCGGTCAGAGTGGTCGTCATACTGGTGACCCGCAGATCCAGCGCCGCCTGCTGACTGGTCAGATCGCTTTTCTGCTTGCTCAGACTGCTGTTGCGCTGATCAAGAATGCCGCCTGTCTGCAAGTAGGGCTTGATCGCCGTTCCCATCCGGGCCAGTAGACCATTGGTACTGTTGGTGCCGGTAAACAGCGTCTGGACCTGACCACCCAGTGCCTTATCAGTCATCGCCGTGTTGAACTTGGTCGTGTCGAAATTCAGCGTGCCGGCCTTTTGATCAGTCGTGATACCCAATTGCGACAGCACCGATAACTGCCCCCCCGGCCCAGGTGTGACCAGCACATTACGCACATCAGCAATGAGCGAACGAGGCATCGAGTCCCCGGTCATCGCGGCGGAGACGGTCAGCTTGCCATTCGCATCCGCAGTGGCCTTGGTCAAGGAGGTAACAGTCTTCACCAGCGTGTTATAGGCATCGACAAACGACTGGATCGAGGTCTGCAGACCCGTGGTATTGGTTGCCACGGTCACCGTAGAGGAACCCGGCGCCACCAGCGTCATGCTCAAGCCACCCACCGCCTGACTGACGGTATTGGTCTTGCTGGTCACTGCCAGACCATCGATTGTGAGACTCGCATCGGTAGCCAACGCGCCGATAGTCCCGGCACTGGCAGGATCAGGAAGGGTAGCCCCTGGATTCGAAGGGTCAGGAATGGTGCCCATCATCTTCGTGCCGTCGATTGCCAGACCGGCAATGCCACTGACCGTAAGGTCCGAGCCCTTGCCCGTGGTGGTTGAGCCGATCACCAGACGCGAACCATTGGTGTCCGTGACGATGTTGGCCGTGATGCCCTGGGTTTTCATCGTGCTGTTGATCGCGTCGCGGGTTGACTGCAAGGTCGCACCGGACGGAATACTGACGCTGTAGGCAGTGCCATTTTGACTGATTTGCAAGGTACCAGTCGGAATGGCACTGGTAGCACCGCCAGCAAAGGAAGCACTGGCGACTTTCGAACTAGTAGCCAGATTCTTGACAACAACGTTATAGCTACCGTTGACCGCCGTATTGTCAGAGGTTGCAGTTAGGGTTGCCGGGGTTGACGAGGTCGCCGCAAAACCCGCAAAAGCCGGACTTGTCGCGCTGTTGAGCTTGTCCATGGCGGCCTGATAAGCGGCCAGGGCACTTTTCAACGAACCAACACCGGAGATCTTCGACGTAGTGAGCTTTGTCTGGGTGTCGATCTGCGCCTGCTTGGCCGACTTGTCGGCATTGACCAATGCAGTAACGATCGAATTGATGTCCAGGCCAGAGCCAAGCCCCGTAGACGTTGTAATTGGACTTGCCATGCACCTCTCCCTTTCAGTCTGTCGCCAGCCTTTTGACCACTACTGCCTTCAAAAGAACGTACAGACACTATTCATGCCAGTTGTCAGGCTTTCGCGTCGAACAACACATTGCTCGCTGTATTCAAACTGTCCGCCAGTTTCAGCGCCTCTTCGGAAGGGATCTGTCGCACCACTTCACCCGTTGCAGTGGCAATCACTTTTACAACGACCTTGCCGGACGCTTCATCGATTGAAAACTCCAGGTTGCGCTTGATTGACTGCACGAACTTTTCGATTTCCTGCACGGCGGCTTTCAACTTGTCCGAATCGGAGTCTTTACTACCAGCCACAGCCAGTACGCTGTCGGCCTGAGGCGCCTCAGCCGGCTTGTCGGTGGTGCTGCTCACCGGTTTAACGGCCGGGTAAGACAAGTTCAGCTTTACGCTCATATCCATGTCCATCACCTCCTAAAGTAAAAAAGCGGAAGAGCACGACCAGCGCACTCCCCCGCCAAAACTCATTGCAAAATTACTGAAGCAGCTTCAGTACTGCGTTAGGCAGCTGGTTGGCTTGCGCCAGAATAGCGGTGGAAGCCGATTGCAGAGTTTGGTTCTTGGTCAGTTGAGCAGTTTCCGCAGCGAAGTCGGTATCTTGTACGCGACCCAGTGCAGCGGTGGCGTTTTCGTTGACGTTCTGCAGGTTGGAGATGGTGCTGGTCAGACGGTTTTGCGAAGCACCCAAGGCTGCACGAGTGGCACCTACGGAGGCGATTGCAGCGTCGATTGCAGTGATTGCGCCGTCGATGGCGGAACCAGCTGCGGCGCTGGTGGCACCGGTCAGCACAGTGGTACCGCTACCTACGGAGAGGCTGACGGCGTCGAACTTGCTGCTCAGGGTCAGGGTGATCTGGTTGGCCGTACCGGTGTTGGAACCCACTTGCAGGGTCATGCTGCCAGCGGAACCGTCCAGCAGGTTTTTGCCGTTCAGGTTGGTGCTTTGCGAAATACGAGTCAGCTCGTCGGACATCTGCGTGAATTCTGCGTTGGTCGCAGTCTGGTCAGCGGTGCCGTTAGTGCCGTTACGTGCCTGAACAGCCAGTTCACGCATACGTTGCAGAATGTTGGTGGTCTCTTGCAGAGCGCCTTCAGCAGTCTGAGCCATCGAAATGCCGTCGTTGGCGTTTTTGATCGCTACGGTCTGACCGCGGATCTGGCTGCTCATACGGGTAGCGATCTGCAGGCCGGCAGCGTCGTCTTTGGCGCTGTTGATTTTCAAGCCGGAAGACAGGCGTGTCATCGATTGAGACAGAGCGTTCGCGGCATTGTTCAGGTTCTTCTGAACAGACAGGGAAGCAACGTTAGTGTTTACGCCTAAAGACATGGTGAGTTCCTCATTGGATGGGTACTGCGGCTTCCGGCCCTGGCAACCGCCGGGTGTGGCCTAGAGAACCTTCGTAATAGTTATCGTCGCGATAGCAGGTTGCTTTAGGGCTTTTTGAAAAAAAATTGCCATCACACTGCCATCCCCCGCAAAACAAAGGCTTGGGAAGGAGCGCAAAAGAAAAATGACGCCAGAGAATTGCCAGGGATGAGGAAAGCAGAACGCTCTTTGCCGGAAGAGGATTTTTCAGGGATGAATCAGACCAGTTTCCAGCAGTTCGACCAATTCATATTGCATGCAGTCCGCGAGCCCTAACCAATTCTGGGCCTGCTGACACGCCAGTATGCGCATCAGGAGTTGCCCCCACTGCTGCTGGATAACTGGCGAGGTCTGGCTAAACAGCTTCTGCGCCTCGTCGAAGACGTCGACCATGTTCAACGCCGCCTCGACATCGCGTCCCAGGCGGAACAGCCCGGCACACTGCCGACAGTCGATAACACACTGCTCAATCCGGTTCATTGCACGAACTCCTGATTAAACGCCGTGCCTGTAATCATCGCGCCCGCCCGACTGCTATTGAAGAAGCGCACCTGTGGATGCCTCGCGATATAACGCTCCAGCTCGTTCAGGTAGCGGCGGAAATTCAACTGCGTCTTGACCCGCTGCCCATGGCCATCGAGCACCCAGTGCCTGGCCAGGTTAACGCCCGGTCCCAGATCACCATCATTCCAACCGGCGTGGGTTTTGTTCATTGGGAAGGCGAAGTCGGCACCGAATACCGTGATCTGCATTGCCCCCATCTTCACCGCCAGATCCACCGCTGGATGAATCACACTGCCGCCGACGTAGAGTTCGGCTTTAGCGATTTGCTTACGCACCGCGGCATAGATCGGGCTGGCGGAGTAGCCGACGTAGCGCCCCCCCTTCCAGGCCGACATCACCTGTGGATCACTCATCGGCAGATACACCAGAGGTATGTTGTCGGAGTCTTCAGGCGGCAAGTGACGGGCGCTGATCCGCTGATCGACGCTCACCACCAGATCTGGCTTGATGCCATTTTCAATCAACGGCCGGTAGGCAGTATCGACACTGATGAACAAGGGCCGCTGCGCCTGGGCGCGAATAGTCCGTAGCTTATCGAAGTGCTGCTCCAGGCTCGGCCCGGTAGCAATCACGTAGATTTCCTGGCCCGCCCGCGAGCCGAACAGCTCAGCAACATCACGATCGCTGCGCACCAGCTCAAGGCTGTCCTGCAGGCGCTGGATGATCTGTGGGGATTTCGGATCGAACTCGCGATTGTTGAAGCTCAAGTGCACTTCGCTGACCAGTCGATCCCGGATTCTGGCATTGAAGTCATCTGCCAGCACCATCTCGGAGGGCAACACAAAAAACGGCAGCCGAATGTCTGATAAGTCCCCTGCATACATTAGCTCGACGCGCGGATCGCTGAGCCATTGCCGCTGATCGAGCAACTGCAGTACCAACGAGAAAATTGCGCCATTGAGGATATGAACATACAGACGCTGAAGGGTCGGCCGCTCCAGCAGCACTTGCTGCAGGTCGCCCAGCCCCGTGCCATAGACATGCAGCACCGGACTCTCGGGAGGCAGACTGCCGGCCTGTAGCCGAGCCTCGAGGGTACGATCGTGGCGACTGGTGAGCTGAATGCCGGCAATGCTCAAGGTCGAACCCAGGCCCTCCACCAAATCGGCCTGCAAAGCTTCACTGTCTTCATCCAACAGACGGGTGAACAGCGCCGGCCAACGATTCTGTATCACCTGGGCATTGCAATGAAAGCTCTCGCTCATGCTGCCTCGCTCTTCATTCATGCAAAAAAATAGCGCTCAAGGTTACACCTTGGAGCGCTATTTTTTGTGCTTCTGTTTTGCCCATCAAGTCCGCTGAAGAATAGCCGAACCCCAGGACAGACCTACGCCGAAACCGCTGATTGCCACGCGCTTCCAGGTCGAGTCGAGCACATGTTTCTCTAGCAGCAACGGAATGCTGGACGACACGGTGTTACCTGTCTCGACCATGTCCTTGATGAACTTCTCGGGCTCGCCTTCGAAACGTCGTGCGACCGCATCGACGATTGCCGCGCTGCCTTGGTGGATGCAGAACGCGTCAATGTCGCTGGCTTGCAGCTCAGACTCACTGAGCAGTTCGTGCAAATGCGCAGGGACTTTCAACAGTGCGAAATTGAACACCTGACGGCCATTCATAAAGAACACGCCATCGGAGACTTTCAAGTGCGGCGCACCAGAACCATCAGTCCCGAACTTGGCTTTGCCCAGTTGCCAGGGTGCGTCTTCGCCCATCCAGGTGGCCGTTGCAGCATCACCAAAGAGCATGGTGGTGTTGCGGTCTTCCGGGTCGACGATTTTCGAATACGGATCAGCGGTTATCAGCAGGCCATTTTTCAGGCCTGTGGCTTCCATGAAACCTTTAATGGCATAGATGCCGTAGACATAGCCGGAGCACCCCAGAGAAATATCGAAGGCGGCTACGGTGGTCGGCAGACCCAGCTTGTCCTGAACGATGGCTGCGGTGTGCGGCAGCCCCTCTTCATCACCGTTCTGGGTGACGACGATCAGCACGTCAATGGATTCGCGCTTGAGCTCGGGATTGTTGGCGAACAGTGCATTGACTGCTTCGACACACAGGTCCGACGTTTCCTGCCCGGCGTCTTTACGCGGCAGAAAGGCGGAACCGATTTTCCCCAAAATGAATTCTTCATCCTTGTCGAATTTTGCACCTTGCGCGTAATTGTCTACGCCGGCTACGGGCACGTAGCTCGCAATGCTTTTTATGCCAATCATTACGGCTTCCCAATAATAAACAGCCCAATACCACCGCTCGCAGGAATCGAGGGGCGCCGACAAACAGAGATTTTACGTCACCCCAAGAAGGCGACAGCGGGAAGAGCAAAAGGCTATCACTGGGCCAAATCAGAGGCCAGGCGCCACCTTCCCGACGAATACAATACAGTGAAGATGCGCGTTATGACTCACAGGTCACTCTATTATGCCGAATCAACCACACAAGCTGCTATTGGACGAGCGACCAGTCCAGTGGTGCTCCACGCTTCAGAGCCTGTCGAGCCTGTCGCCCAAGGACGGCATCGATGTGTTTGGGGGCCAGTCCAAGTCCCGGACGGATGGCTCGCAGATTATCCCCATTGAAGACTTCACCGGCCGCCATATCCCGCGTTACATACAGTGAGCGGCGATACACCAGCGACTTCTGCTCCGCCTCGCTCACGCCATAACGCACCTGGCCCATGGCCTGCCAGGCGCGTTCGGTTTCGACTACCAGGCTGGCCAGCTCGGCCGGTTCCAGGGAAAAACTTGCGTCCACACCACCAGCGCTACGGTCCAGGGTGAAGTGTTTTTCCACCACCGTCGCCCCAAGCGCCACCGCCGCCACTGAAACGCCGACGCCCATTGAGTGATCGGACAGCCCCACTTCACAGCCAAACAGCTCCCGCAGATGAGGAATGGTGCGCACGTTGCTGTTTTCTGGGGAGGCCGGGTAGGTGCTGGTGCACTTGAGCAAGACCAAATCTTTGCAGCCCGCGGCACGGGCTGCGCGGACGGTCTCGTCCAGTTCGGCGATGCTGGCCATGCCGGTGGAGATGATCAACGGCTTGCCGGTGGCGGCGACCCGACGAATCAACGGCAAATCGGTGTTTTCAAAACTGGCGATTTTGTACGCCGGCACGTCCAGGCTTTCGAGGAAATCTACCGAGGTCTCATCGAAGGGCGTCGAGAATGCCAGCATCCCCAACTCTTTGGCCCGGGCAAAAATTGGCGCATGCCATTCCCAGGGTGTATGTGCCTTTTCGTACAGCGCATACAGCGAAGAACCGGCCCAGAGGCTGTTGGGGTCCTTGATGAAGAACTCACCGTGATCCAGGTCCAGGGTCATGGTATCGGCGGTGTAGGTTTGCAGCTTCAAGGCATGGGCGCCGGCCTTCGCCGCCGCTTCGACGATCTGCAGCGCGAGTTCCAGCGACTGATTATGGTTGCCGCTCATCTCGGCGATGATGAACGGCGGCGCGTCAGCACCGATCGAGCGCGAGCCAATCTTGAAGCTAGTCCTGAAGCTAGTCATTCGGATGATCCTTTAAAACCCGCCTGAATTCGCAGGCACTTTGCTGGTAGCCGGCGTGGCGAAACAACGTGAGTGACGCTTGATTGGCCGCCAGCACTTGAGCCGTGATGATGCGTAGGTCAGGCCAGTGAGCGACAACATACGCCTCGCCTCGCGCCAGTAGCGCCCTGCCCCAACCCAACCCCGAACGCCCCTCGAACAGATAAATCGACACCTCGGCCTGAGCCTGGTCGCGGTCATAGCGCAGCACACCCACAGGACCGTCAGCGGCGTGAGCGATCAACAGCAAGCGCTGCGGATTACTCAGTGTTGCCGCGAGCCAGGCCTGATGGCTTTCCCAGTTTATTTTTTCAGACTGCAGGGCCCAACGACGAACCGACTCGGCATTGCGCCCATCAAACAGCAGTCGCGCATCTTCAATCGTGGCTTGGCGTAACTGCAAAGCGGCTCCAGACAACGCGACCGCCACACGCTGCGCACCCAACCCATCGACTAGCTGCCGAGACCGCTGCGCCAGACTTTGCCGTAAACCATAATTGCCCACCAAAAAGCCAATCGCCTGGCGCAACTGCGGAGTGCTGACTTGCTCGCAGGTCCCCAGATACACATGGACACCAGCGGCCGCCAGGCGCTCGGCATTCAGTTGCTGATTGGCGGCCACCGCGATGCAGATCGTCGGCAAGCCGATAGCTGCGCGCTCCCAACTGGTACCGCCACCGGCGCCGACAAACAGATCGGCCTCTGCCATCAATCGGGCGAAATCGCTGACATAGCGGTGTAGACGCCAATTGGGTCGACTGGCAGCCATCGCCTGCATCTGCATCCAGGCCGGATTGTCGACGCCCGCAACAAAATCGACTTCCAACTCGCTGAAGTCAGTCAGCGCCAACATTGCTTTATGGGTCTCACCGACGGCGTCAAAGCCGCCGAAATTTACCAATACCCGACGCGGTTGTTCCTTGATCAGCACCGGCTCGCGACGGAACTCATCGCGCAACAAGGCGAATCGTGGACCGAGTAATTGCCGGCATCGGACATCAACCAATGGCCCATAGGCTTGTGCCGTTGCCGTCAGGTTCTGGTCGAGCAGCAGATCGGCAGCGTGTTGCCGATTGGCCAGATCGTCGATCACCGCGATCCGTTTCGCCCATTGCCGGGCAGCGGTTTGCCAATGATGATCGAGACCATAGTGGTCGACGATGATCCAGTCGAAGCCGGCCTGTGACGTTAGAACGTCCTGTAGCGCGGCTATTTCGGCCTGCCATGGCAACAACGCCTCGATGCCCTGTTCGGGATGCTCCAGCGGATATTCATCAGGCAAGGCGAAGGTCTGGAATCCTTGGGCTTGCAGATTTTCCAGGCGGTTGCCAGGTAGCCGACGACAGGCAAACGCCACCTGCGCGCCGTACTGGCGAAGTACCTTAGCCAAGGTCAGGCATCGCGCCACATGGCCGCTGCCTATCACTAGCGATGCATCGGCACGGATCAGGACTCTCACGAAAGCTCTCCACCGGCCTTCAAGGCGGCGTAAAGGTACTCAGCGCGCGTCCAGTCCTCTTCTGTGTCGATGTCTTGCACCAGATGTCGAGGCAAAATGACAGGCAGGCTTTTTTCAGAAAACAAGACATCGCCGCGCAACCAGGCCTCGGTTCGGCCCCAGTAAAACTGTCCGGCGTCTTGATAAGCGGCGGGTAAATCCTGGGAGCGGGTTTCGCGAAACTCTGGATAGAGCGAAGCCAGAGCGCCGTGGGCATCAATGGTCAAGGCGCGTTGAATGGGGAAGCCAAAACCGCACAGTGAGAAGGCAAAAGATTTCTCTGGATGCTGTTCGAGCACGTCCAGTCCCTGACGCAAATACCGCGTTTGCAGTAACGGCGCGGTCGCGTAGATGCAGCAGGCGTAATCGAAGTTCTGCCCCTGCTCATGCAGTGTATTCAAGGCATGAACGATCACCGCTGCAGTTCCGGTGAAATCATCCGCCAGCGTTGCGGGCCGCATGAACGGCACCTGCGCACCACAGGCCCGTGCCAGCGCGGCAATCTCTTCGTCATCGGTACTGACCACGACCTGCTCGAACAAGCCCGAGCTCAGCGCGGTACGTATCGAACGGGCAATCATCGGTTCGCCATCGAACAGCTTGAGATTCTTGCGCGGAATGCGCTTGCTGCCACCTCGGGCGGGGATGATTGCGACCCTGTTCATTTGCGCTTTTCCAGCAGAAACCAGGTGATATCGTCGACGGGAAACTGAGGATCACGGTGGTAACCAAAGCCATAGTCGAGCAATTGCAGATCGGTGTAGCGATCGAGCATTTCGCCAGCGAAATCGCGCTTGAACAACTTCCCGCTATTGCCGCGATACGGCACCTCGACCGGTGCCGGGTTGTAATACTCGCACATCAGGATATAGCGCCCACTCAACTCATAGAGCTGTGCGTAGGCCGCTGGCAATAGCTCGGGAGCCAAGTGGATCAGCACCCCTTTGCTCAAGGTCAGCTGGAAGGTCCGCTCACGGGGATAATCGAACAACGACCCCTGCCAGATATCGGCAATGCCCAGCGCCTGGGCTTCGGCGTGAGCCTTGGCGTTGATCTCGACCCCCTGCAAGGCGCAGCCCGGTAGCAACTGATGCAGCGCTTGCAGATTGTTCCCGGTATTGGTCCCCAGTTCGATCAGGCTGTCGATCCGGGCGGTGCGCGCCAGCGCCTTGGAAAACAATGCCAGATTGGCCGCAACCAGCTGATGACCCTGATTACGAGCCACGTAGTCATCGCCGAAGTCGCCTTGCCAGAAAACTTCCTGCTCACTTACTTCACGCATAGATCACTCTTATCAAAAGCGAATGGGGCAGTTGTTCAGCCGACGGTGCGCCGCAACTGCTCGACCACGTAATCCTGTTGCTCATCGGTCAGGGCCGCAAACATCGGCAAACTGATGGCTTGCGCGTAGTAGCGCTCGGCTTCAGGGAAGTCACCTTCAGTAAACCCCTGCTCGCGGTAATACGGCTGCAGGTGCACCGGAATATAGTGCAGATTAACGCCGATCCCCGCCGCCCGCAGCGCCTCGAAGACCTCGCGATGAGTGAGCGTGATCCGGTCGAGCTGCACACGCACCACGTACAGATGCCAGGCCGATTGCGCACCGGGTTGAGCGCTTGGCAGTGTCAACGGCAGATCCGCCAACAACCGGTCATAACGAGCTGCCAACTCACGACGTCGAGCGATAAAGCCTTCGAGCTTGCCCAGTTGCGACAGCCCCAGTGCAGCCTGAAGGTCAGTGATCCGGTAGTTGAAGCCCAACTCGATCTGCTGGTAATACCAGGGCCCGTGGCTCGGCTCCGTCATCTGCGCCGGGTCGCGGGTCATGCCGTGGCTGCGCAAACGACGCAGGCGTTCAGCCAATTCCGGGCGATTGGTCAACACCATGCCACCTTCGGCACTGGTGATGATTTTCACCGGATGGAAACTGAACACCGTCATCGCCGCGAATTCACCACAACCTACCGGACGCCCGGCATAAGAAGCACCGACAGCGTGGGAAGCGTCTTCGATCACCGTGAAGCCATAGCGCTCAGCCAGTGTGCCGATGGTCTGCATGTCACAGCTCTGTCCGGAGAAGGCCACCACCACCAGTACTTTGGGCAATGTTGCGTCGCGTTCTGCCGCTTCGAGCTTAAGCGCCAATGCATTGGCATCGAGGTTCCAGGTCAGCGGATCAATATCCACGAAGTCCACTTCGGCTCCGCAGTAACGACCGCAGTTGGCCGAGGCCAGAAAGGTATTCGGGGTGGTCCAGAGTCGGTCCCCCGGCCCAAGCCCGGCCGCCAGACAGGCAATGTGCAAGGCCGCAGTGGCGTTGCACACCGCCACCGCATAACCGGCCTCGCAACGTGCAGCCATTGCCTGCTCGAAACGCTCGATGGTCGGGCCCTGGGTCAACCAGTCGGACTGCAACACGGCAACCACCGCATCGATATCCGCCTGATCCAGGCTTTGTCGACCGTACGGAATCATGTCGACAGCTCAGCGTGCAGCTCGGCGATCTGTCCAACCGAGAGGAATTGCGGATTGGTGTCGGAGCGGTATTCGAACGCTTCCCCTACCGGTTTACCCTGCTCACCCAAACCGTCCACGGCAAAATCGACGTCGACGCTGGTAAAGCGAATCGACGGCTGAATAGTGTAGTGATCGTCGAATTCCAGCGTCATCCGCGCATCGTCGAGGGGCACCATCAGTTCGTGAAGTTTTTCACCCGGGCGAATCCCGACGCTTTTGAGCGGTAGATGCCCGGCCATGCCGCTTGCCAGATCGACAATACGAATCGATGGGATCTTCGGCACAAAGACTTCGCCACCGTGCATGCGGGCAAAGCTGTCGAGAACGAACTGCACGCCGTGATCCAGAGTGATCCAGAAGCGGGTCATGCGCTCATCGGTAATCGGCAACTCCCGCACGCCCTCGGCGATCAACTTGCTGAAAAACGGCACCACCGAGCCACGGGAACCGGCGACGTTGCCATAGCGCACCACGGCAAAACGGGTTTGCTGGTCGCCGGCGATGTTGTTCGCCGCGACGAACAATTTGTCCGACAGCAGCTTGGTCGCGCCATACAGGTTGATCGGGCTCGCCGCTTTGTCGGTGGACAAGGCGATGACCTTTTTCACGCCATTGTCGATGGCCGCCGCAATGATATTTTCCGCACCGTTTACGTTGGTACGGATGCATTCGGAGGGGTTGTACTCGGCCGCTGGCACTTGCTTGAGGGCCGCGGCATGCACCACGTAGTCAATTCCGCGCATGGCCTGACGCAAACGTTCGGCGTCGCGCACGTCGCCCAGGAAGTAGCGCATGCACGGTGCGTTGAACGTCTGTTGCATCTCGTACTGCTTGAGTTCGTCCCGCGAAAACACCACCACTCGTTTGGGCTGGTATTGCTCAAGCAAGCGGCGGATGAAATTGCGACCGAACGAGCCGGTGCCGCCAGAGATGAACATCGATTTGCCGTTGAACATGCCGTGAGTCCTTACCTGTCCGCCAAGCTTAAGCAAGCAACTGCAGCCAGTTCACACTGGAGGCGTCACCGAGAGTAAAGCCCTTGCCGGTCAGGGCCAGGTTCTTGTTGTAGGCCAGATCGTGCTGGAACGGCCCGGCCCACTTTTCGCGCAAGGCTTGGAGGGCGTGCGGTGCGTCGGGCAGGTTGCCTGGGTGGATAACCTGAACTTGCGGTGTCCAGACCACCAGATAGCCGGCCTGGGCCGCGTTCAGGCACAGATCGACATCGCTGAACGCTTCGGCGAAAGCATTTTCGTCCAGCCCGCCGACGTCCTCGAACAGCGCTTTGCGGATCATCAGGCAAACAGCCGATACGGCCGAATAGTTCTGCTCCAGCACCAAACGATTGAGGTAGCCCTTGGCATTCTTCGGATCGCCGACGAAGGCCGAACCGACGCCGCCGTTCATACCCAGAATCAACCCGGCCTGAGTCACTTTGCCGTCGCGGTCGACCAGCTTGGCACCCACCACGCCGACTTCCGGGCGCTGCGCCTGGTTGAGCAGGGATTCGAGCCAGTTCGGGTTGACCACTTCACTGTCCGCCGCCAGCAGCACCAGGTATTCACCCTGAGCCTGCTGACTGGCCGCATTGTATAAAGCCGACATACTCAGGCGCTCTTCGGACCGCAGAACACGTACCTTGTCACCCGGTTGTCCCAGGCCGGCCAGCCACTGCGTGACCTCGGGCGACTGGCTCGCGTTGTCGGCGATCAGTACTTCATAACGGGTGTAGCGGGTTCTCTGCAGAACGCCGCTCAGGCAACGTTGCAAGTCCTGCAGGTTGTCCTGGCTGGGAACGATGATCGACACCAACGGACGTTCGGGGTGGCGGTAATCGATGTGATAAGTACCCGGTTCGGCTGAGCTGATTTGCGCCTTGTAGCCGCGGGTCGCGAGGTGACGTATCAACGCCTGACGTTCGTGGGCATTTTCTTCCAGCACTGGCGCCCGGGCGATCAACAGCGGCTCGTCCAGGTGGGCCAGCCAGGCCAGGCCGCCCTGCTCGATGATGCGCAGCAGCAGGTCGAACTCCAGTGCCTTGCTGAAGTCGGCCTGGTAACCGCCCGCCTCCAGCAGCACATCCCGGCGGATCAGCCAGTGCCGTGCCATCAGCACAGGAAAGCTTTGCAGCAAGTCGAGGTTGAAGCCTGGACGGAACACGTCGACCAATGCGCCACTGGCGTCACGCTGAATCTCATCCGTGGCCACCGCTCGGCATTCGGGGGCGGCTAGCAGTTCCAGGCCGGCGCGCAACAGACCACCGGCGGTGAACTCGTCGCCAGCCTCGGCCAGCAGCACCCAGTCGCAAGGTGACTGACGAGCAATCTGATTGAGCTTGTCGACATAATTGGCCTGGGTGACGCGAACAAAGTGCAGGGTGTTGTGCACCGTAGTCGCCGCCAGCGGCTCGCCGGTAGTGAACACTACGATCTTGAATGCGTGACTCTGACCTTCCAGCAGACTGTCGAGGGTGATCTGTAGCTTGGCCGCGTCGTTGTCCAGGTCCAACAACAGAATGCCGAACTGTGGACCTCCGTCGTGGGCGGCCAGATAGCGTGCCGTGGCGGCAACCTCGTCAGCGTCCGGGGTGCGCGCCGCCAGCCACTTGAGCAAGCGACCGGAGAGCATGGCACCGAACGCCTGGTCATTGCCTTGAGTCGATACCGCGTCCAGACGCTCGGCCCAGGCGAACATGTCCCGCGCTTCGTCCGCGTTCCCCAGAAGCTCCAACTGTTGCGCCAGGCGCTTGACCACCCGACGGTTGAATGGGCTGCTGTCGTACGCGTACCCCAGCCGCTCGACAACGCTTTCGGCGGTGTCGTTGTTGCGGGGCCGCATCATATCTTCCTGCTGGGTCCAGATACCTTCGAGCCCCTGAAGCTGAACGCGGCCGGCCGGCATGGCGTGCAGCAGAAACTCGAATTGGCTCAACAGGTCGAAGAACGCCTGATTGTAGTAAGGCAATTCAACGTATTGCAAAAGCCCGAATCGGCGGTCCGGCCCCTTCTGCACGTTGGTCCAGCGCGACTCGAAAATCGGCTCGGCGGTCAGCGACCGGCCGGTGCGCAGGCAGTCGGCCATCGCCTCGAAACTGTCCAGTGCCAACTGCTTGGCCTGATCCGGGTCGAGACCCGTCTGGGAGCTCGGCAGCGTCGACAGCAACTGGGCGAACCGCTCACGATCCGCCACCGATTTCGCATCGCAGAGGGTCAGAGTGCTGTAGATCTCGGTGTTGTGCTCCGACTCCAGGTAATTGACCTCACGCACCACATAAGGGATCGGCAGGATTCGCGCCTTGGCCCTTGCCAGCATGTAGTACGCATGGCCGATTTCCTGCCACTCGAAGATGGTGTCCTCTGGCATGACCGCGTACCAGTCACGCAACAGCGCGGTGCGGTGAACGGCATAGAACGGCGGAATGTACTGATGCATGAAATCGATGACACGATCCTGAGCGCGCTCGGACGAATAGTCTTCACAGACCTTCTTGTCCCGACGGTAGTAGCTCACGCTGTTGGCCAACGCCAGGTACATCAGGCAATAGCCATGGCACATGCCGTAGTCCGGGTTCGCTTCCAGGAACGAGACCGAAGCATCGAGGGCGTCATGCACGATGAAGTCATCGTCGGCGGCAAACACCATGTAAGGTGTGGTGACTTGCTGCACGCCGTAGTTGAGCTTGGCCCGAATGCCCCAGTAGCCGTACTGCGGCAGGTGCTGATAGTCGACACAAGGGTAAGCACCGTCAATGCCTTCGGTGGCCTGGGTCGAAGAATCCAGCACCAGAATCCTGCAAGGCAAGGCGCTGTAAAACTTCACCGCCCTGCGCACAAATGCGGGACGGTTGTGGGTGATCAGCACCACTGTCAACAGCTCGTTCAGTGGTAATCCGTGTTCAGAACCGTACTTGCCTTGCATAAACTTTCCCCACGAGCGGCTAATTGACCAAAGAACTCAACAGTGAAGTTGTTGCTTACCGAACCCGACGCAGATAACCGTCCGGCGCGACGGTGATCAACAATTTACTGTGGATCGCCGAGTCGATCTCGAAATCCCGGTTCTCTTCCAGATAAGCCCAGACCGCAGTTTTCGGGTTATCACCTTTGCCCCATGGTCGATCCGGGAAAGCGTCCTGCGGCATGTCTTCAACCACGGTGTCCATCACCACGCAGTAGCTGCCGATCGACACCAGCGGCGCGTACAGGCGAAGCTCTTCGAGGACGTGTTCGTGGGTGTGATTGGAGTCGAGCACCACCAGTACTTTTTTGCCGGCAACGCGCGCACGAACCTGATCAACGATCGCCGGGTCGATGCTCGAACCCTGGATCATCTGAATCCGCTTGCTCATCGGGTGAATCTCGATGGCTTCTCTGTTGTGCTGGCGAATATCGATATCGACACCCAGCACTTCGCCATGGCCGATCAGCTCAAGCATCGATGCGTAGAACACCAGTGAGCCGCCATGGGCGATGCCTGTCTCGACAATCACATCCGGGCGCAGGTCCCAGATAATTTCCTGCATGGCAACCATGTCCTGGGGAAACTGAATGATCGGCCGGCCCATCCAGCTAAAGTTGTAGGTGTACTTGTGCTTTGCCGTAACACCGACCCAGTCCAGGGACGTGGCTTGAAGTTCTTTGTCCTGCTGCAAGCCTTCGATGTTCTGGCTTACTTCTTCACGAAACTGCTCATGAGGATTCATACAAACGCTCCGATACGGGGGTTTTGTTTTATTTGAAAACCCGACCATCTAAATAGGAAACAGCCTGAGTCTTGATAATTCTGGCGGGATTGCCCACGACCACCGCGTAGTCCGGGACATCTTTAGTGACCACAGCTCCGGCACCCACCGTGGCCCAGCGACCAATACGCAAACGCGGAAGAATGGTCGCGTTGGTGCCGATAAAAGCACCATCACCAACCTCGACACATCCGGCGATGGCCACGCCCGGGGCCATGAACACGGAGTTACCGATCCGTCCTTCATGACCGATCAGACTCCCGTAACTGATACTGCTGTTGTCTCCCAGGGAGACTTCGGCCTGGATAATCACGCCTTCCTGGAGATAGTTGCCGAGGCCCATGCGGGTCATCGTCAAGTCGATACCTGGATGCACAAAATTGCCCAGCTCCCCGCCGGCCTCGACGATCTGACAGGTCGTCTCATAGCGGGTCGGGGTATCGCGAGTAATCAAGTTGACGAAGCGCGTGCCCAGCCCTTTCAAGTCAGCTGCTTTCAAGTCCGCCACGCGCTCCGTGCCACCGATGACCGGAACGCCATAAAAAGCAGTGCCGTGTTTGGCCGGATCATTGTCCAGAAAGGCAAATTCCACATTCGCCGTCGAGCGTTGCACCGCGCGTATCATGCGCACCGCTTCGGGGTTTGCCGCCCCCAGCAGGTAGACCTTCACAGCTGTCCCCTGTGCATGAGAACACTTCGAACGACATCGATAACCCGCTGCTGATCGGCATCGGTCATGTCGTGATAACTCGGTAGATTGATCGCTCGTTCCGGCAGCGAATACGAGACCGGCGTCACCACCGGTTGATCGCAAAACATCGGCAACGACGACAGCGGCCAGAAGAACACCCGGGCGTCGATATTTGCCGTTTGAAAAGCGCCGATCAGTTCTTCCCGAGTGATCCCGGTGGCGGCATCGAACACCACGGTAGGCATCCAGTAACCGTTCTGCGAATGCACCGGCTCAGGGTTCATCGAAACACCGGGAAGCCCGCTCAGGGCGCGGGCGTAATGAGCGAAAATCGCCCGCTTGCGCTCGATCAGCTCATCGACCCGCTCAATCTGGGCACAGCCGACCGCTGCCTGGAGGTTGCTCATCTTGTATTTGAAACCGATGAAATCCGGCCAGAACTGGCGCGTACTGCCGGCGACCCGACCGTGGTTGGACAAGGTCAAAACACGCTCATACAAGGCCTTGTCCGAGGTGACGAAAATACCGCCCTCGCCCGTGGTCATGGTCTTGGTGCCATGGAACGAAAATGCACCGAACGCCCCCAGCGAACCGGCAGGTTGACCGCGCCATTGCGAACCGATGGCTTCAGCGGCGTCTTCAATCACCGGGATACCGTACTCGCGGCCGATCTCCAGCAACTCGTCCATGGCGCACAGATTGCCGTAGATATGCACGGCCAGAATGGCTTTGGTACGAGGGGTGATGGCTTGTTTGACCTGTTTCGGGTCCAGGCACCAGCTGTCAGGCAATACGTCGACAAACACCGGCGTTGCGCCCAGATAAGTAATGGCCGCCGCCGAGGCAATCCAGTTGGTGTTGGCCAGAATCACCTCGTCGCCAGCGCCGATATCCAACGCCGCCATGCCCATGTGCAAGGCACCTGTGCAGCTTGAAGTGGCAATCGCATAAGGCACACCCATGTGCTGGGCAAAGGCTTTTTCGAAACGCGTGAGGTATTCGTAGCAACGCTCGCCCCAGCCGTTCTGCACGGCATCCAGCGCATAGGTCGCTTCCAGCTCGCCGACACTCGGTTTGGTGTAATGAATTCTGCTCATCGAACGCTCAACTCTGGAATGGCCACGACAAAACTCCCGCCCCAATGCTTGACCTGGGCGTACTGCGCAGTGATTTCATCCAGCAGATTCCAGGGCAATACCAGGACGTAATCCGGTTTCTCGATTTCAATACGCTCAGGGGAAACCACCGGAATACGACTGCCCGGCAAGAACTTGCCCTGCTTGTGTGGGCTGGCGTCGGCGACCCAGGCCAGCAGATCCGGCTTGACCCCGGCGTAGTTGAGCAAGGTGTTGCCTTTGGCCGCAGCACCGTAGCCGACCACTCGCTTGCCGTCGGCCTTGGCCTGTAACAGGAAACGCAGCAACTCATGTTTGATACGCTCGGCGGCCGGTGCCAGGGTTGCGTAGTACTCGGAGGTTTTCACACCCGCAGCCAACTCGGCCTGCAACTGCTGCTGCACGGCCGGTTGTATGTCACGGCGCTGACCATCGGCGCGCTGGACGAAGACCCGCAGCGAACCGCCGTGGGTAGACAGTTGGCTGACGTCGAAGACTTCCAGACCATTGCGCTCGCACAGGCGCTGCACCGCTGTCAGCGACAGGTAGGAATAGTGCTCGTGATACAGCGTGTCGAACTGCTGCCCGGCCATCAGGGTCAGCAACTGTGGAAACTCGAACGTCGCCACACCCGTCGGCTTGAGCAAGGTGGCGAAACCTGCGATGAAATCATTGATGTCCGGCACATGGGCCAGCACGTTGTTGGCCGCCATCAGGTCTGCGGCCCAGCCCTCACTCTGCAACTGCAACGCCGTCTCGCGACCGAAGAACAGCTCACGAATATCCAGTCCCTTTTCTCGCGCTGCGTGTGCGGTGCTGCGGGTCGGTTCGACACCCAGGCAGGCAATGCCGCGCTTGGCGACGTACTGCAACAAGTAGCCGTCGTTGGCAGCGATTTCCACCACACGGCTGTCACTGTTCAAGCCAAAGCGCTCGACCATCTCGGCCACATAGCGCTCGGCATGGGCCAGCCAGGTCGAGGAGTAGGAACTGAAATAGGCGTAGTCGGCATCGAACAGGCTGTCGGCGCGGGTGTAGTCCTCGGTTTGTACCAACCAGCATTCCTGACAGACCGCCACTTTGAGCGGCACCCATTGCTCGGCCTGCTCGAGTTGATCAGCGCGCAGATAAGCATTGGACGGCGGCGACGTGCCCAGATCGATGAGGGGCAAGACCAACGGGGTACTACAACCGCGGCAGTTCATAGACGCACTCCTGCGAACCGAGCATCGAGCCAGGGATGACCGGCATCCCTGAGCGACAGATTTTTGACAGGCAACGGCCAGTTGATCGCCAGCTGCGGGTCATTCACCGACAACCCGGTTTCATGCTCCGGTGCATAGTCGCAACTGTGCAGATAGAGCAATTCGGCGTCATCGCTGAGGGCTTGAAAACCATGGGCGAATCCGGCCGGAATCAGCAAACTGCGGCCATCGCCGGCACGCAGGTGCTCGGCATGCCAGTGCAGAAAGGTCGACGACTCGGGCCGCAGGTCTACCGCCACATCCCAGACCTCACCACGCAGACACGTGATCAACTTGGCTTCCGGCTGCGCGGCGGTCTGGTAATGCAGACCGCGCACACTGCCGCGTTCGTGGGTGCAGGAATGGTTGATCTGGCGGATGTGAAACGGCTGGCCGAACGCACTCAAGCTGCCTTCGCAGAACAACCGGGCGAAGTGCCCGCGCTGATCTTGAAAGCGTTTGTGCTGGACGCTGAACAGACCCGCCAGGGGCAGTGAACTCAACAGAAATTCGCTCACAGCGCGCCTCGGTACAGGTTCAATTGAGCCAACGTGATCGCGCGCATATCGTCGCCGTTCTGCCAGGCCAAATGCCAATCCAGGGTCTGCGCCAGGCACTGTTGCAACGACCAGCGTGGTTGCCACTTCAACAGCTGACGGGCGCGACTGCTGTCGAGCCGCAACAGCCCCGCCTCATGCAGATCGCTCGGTTCGATACGCAATCCCGGTGCCTGTGGCCAACGCTTGGCAAGCAGTTCGACTACCTCGCCGACGCTGCACATGTCGGCCTCGCTCGGGCCAAAATTCCACGCCCCGGCGAACGCCGGGCCTTGTTCATAAAGGTTGGCCGCCAACTGTAGATAACCGGCCAATGGCTCCAGTGCATGCTGCCAGGGGCGAACAGCTTGTGGATAACGCAAGGTCACCGGCGTTTCAGCCGACCAGGCCTTGAGCACGTCCGGGATCAAGCGCTCCGGGGCAAAATCGCCGCCGCCCAGGACATTCCCGGCACGCGCGGTGGCCAGGGCCAGACCATGCTCGGCATAACGTTCTGCGGGAAAAAACGATGCGGCGTACGACTGCGCCAGCAATTCGCAGCAGGCCTTGCTGCTGCTGTAAGGATCATGACCGCCGAGGGCTTCGTTCTCGCGGTACGGCCACAGCCATTCCTGATTGGCGTAAACCTTGTCGGTGGTCACCAGTACGCAGGCGCGCACGCCGCCGATCTGACGGATCGCTTCCAGCAGGTTGAGGGTGCCCATGACGTTGCTCGAGTAAGTTCCGAGCGGGTCGCGGTAACCCTCACGCACCAGCGGCTGCGCCGCCAGATGCAAAACGATTTCCGGCTGAACCTCAGCGATCAGTTCAAGCAGAGCGCCGAGATCACGCAAGTCGCCACGCTGATCATTGATGCCTTCAGCCACACGAGCCAGTTCGAAGAGGCTCGGCTCGGTCGAAGGATCGAGAGAGAAACCACTGACCTCAGCGCCGAGACTTTGCAGCCACAACGTCAGCCAACTGCCTTTGAAACCAGTATGGCCGGTCAGCAGAACCCGCTTGCCGCGCCAGAATTCCGGGCTCAGTCCCATTGTTTCCATGGGGCCTCCCCGCTCTGCCACAACTGCTCGAGATGATTCTTGTCACGCAGGGTATCCATCGGCTGCCAGAAGCCGTCGTGCTGATAGGCCATCAACTCGCCCCGTGCGGCGAGGCCATCGAGCGGTCCGGACTCCCACGACGTTTCATCACTTTCGATATAGGGCAGCACTTTGGGCGACAACACGAAAAAGCCGCCATTGATCCAGCCCCCATCGCCACGGGGCTTTTCGGTAAAACCCAGCACTCGGTCGCCATCGCGATCCAGGGCGCCGTAGCGACCCGGTGGTTGCACGGCGGTGACCGTGGCCAGCTTGCCGTGAGACAGGTGGAAATCCACCAGGGCACCGATATTCAGATCGGATACACCGTCACCGTAGGTGAAGCAGAACGCTTTCTCGTCTTGGACGTAACGACTCGCCCGACGCAAACGGCCCCCGGTCATCGTTTCTTCACCCGTATCGATCAGGGTCACGCGCCAGGGCTCGCTGTAGTTCTGGTGAACGTCCATGCGGTTGTTGCACATGTCGAAGGTGACGTCAGAGGTGTGCAGGAAGTAGTTGGCGAAGAAGTCCTTGATCGCGTAGCCCTTGTAGCCGAGGCAGATCACAAAATCGTGGATTCCGTGTGCGGAGTACTGCTTCATGATGTGCCAGAGAATTGGCTTGCCGCCGATCTCGATCATCGGCTTCGGCTTGAGGTGCGATTCCTCGCTGATCCGCGTGCCCAGGCCACCCGCCAAAATAACTGCCTTCATCGTGTCCCCTATTGTTCTTCACAGGGCTAAGCCAAGCTGTATCGAGCTTTGCAAGCCAACTGGATAAATCGCTCAAAGCCGTTCGTTGCCTTTCAGGCCGCGCCGGAAATGCACGATTTATGGCGATATTTAGGGGACTTGCAGGAAACGCGCCAGCTCGGATTGCCGTAGAAGCTGGCGAAGATTCGGGACGCGATCGGACGTTTGATGATCGTTCCCATGCACTGCGTGGGAACGCCGCCATGGACGCGCAGCAATCGCCGTTGATGTGACGCGGAGCGTCACGGGCTGCATTCCCACGCGGGAGCGTGGGAACGATCCAGCGATAGTCGAGATACAAGGAGTTGCCGCAGGCTGCGATCTTTTAATGGCGGGCGACGTTAATCGGCCAACCAGCCATTTTCCCAATACCGCAAATTATCCCCGCGCAGCATGTAATCGCGCAGCACCGCTTCGCGCAGTTCATCGCCCATGCGGTAGCTGGCATCCGGGTCTGCCAGGTGCATGCGAATGGCCTGCAGCCATTCATCAGTACTGTTGGTGATGACTCGCGTGCACGGCAAATAACCCCGATAGGCTGCGGTGTCGGTACAGACCACCGGGTAACCGCAGGCGCCGTACTCCAGCAAGCGCAAATTGCTCTTGCAGTCGTTGAAGATATGAAATTCCAGCGGCGCCAGGGCCAGATCCAGGTTCAGGCTGGCCAGCTTCGCCGGGTAGACACTGAGGTCGATAACCCCGTGAAACTCGTGCATGTAAGGGCGCAACTCCTCCGGGCACATGCCGAAGAAGACCCAATCCACTTCATTGGCCAATTCACGGACAACGTCGGCAATGATAGCCAGATCACCGGAGTGACTGGTGCCTCCACCCCAACCTACCCGTGGTTTTTTCGAGGTACGACGCTGACTGCGCAGACCGCCCCATAGATCGGTAGCGAGCATGTTCGGTACGACCCGAATGTCATGGTGCATGGACGACAACGCATCAGCCAGAGGCTGGGTCGATACCACCACCCGATCACACAGACCGATGCCGCGCCGGACCAGACGTTCCATCTCGATGTTGTCCGGCATATTACGAATGTGCGCATTCTTTTTCGGGGCCTTAATGACATAGTCATCCAGCTCGAAAATCAGTCGGGCGTTGGTGTAGGGTTTCAAACTGGCGACTTCATTGATCGGCCCTTCGCTGTAGCGCCCCTGCAAAACGATAACGTCAGGGGACTCGCGTTCGATCTCGATGATCGTAGGCAGGTCATGGTAGATCCGCCCGCCAGCCCTGCCCGCTTCCTCCAATTCGACCAGCGGCTGGATCACCCGATAATGCCCAACGGCCGAGGAGTTGACCGGCAAGCCCATAACCTTCGGTATCTGGCGAATGGAAAACGGGTTCCATCCGGTGCGCAAGCCTGGCTCCAAACTGAAACTGGATCCCCCCAGCGTATTCAACATCAGGTTAGGGTTGTAAGCCGGATCGCGGGCAACGATGGGTAGCCACCGCAGGTAGAACCTTTCCTGTTCCTTGCCTCGAAGCGTCTGCTGGGCAACGTCCAGCGCTACCGCTGGAGGTGTCCCGAGCGCCAACTGAGCATAAGGCGTCCATACCACCAAATAGCCGCTTTGGCGGACACGCAAACACAGGTCCACTTCGTTAAGGGTAGAGGCGAAGTCCTGCTCTTGAAGACCGCCCACACTGTCAAAGACCTGTTTGCGCACCATCAGGCAATCGGCACCGACCGCGCTCAAGTCCTGAACCACCTGCAACCGGTGCATGTAGCCGGCCGCGTTCAGCGAATCCCCGAAGAACGGCGAACCGGCCGGCCCTTGCAGCCCGAGAATGAGGCCGGCATGCAGAACACACCCGTCGGGGTTGAACAGCTTGGCCCCCACCACACCGACTTCCGGACGCTGCCCGTGGTTGAGCAGTTCATCCAGCCAGTCCGCACGGGTGACCACCACATAGGGGTCGAGCATCAGCAAGTATTCGCCATGTGCCTGCTGCGCCGCGAAGTTGCGAATCGCCGCGACATTACCCTGCTGCGGATACTCCAGCACCCGCAACCTGTCACTGCCCAACTGCGCCATTCCGGCCAGCCAGTCAAGCGCCTGCGACGTTTCACTGCCGTTGTCGATCAGCAACAGCTCATATTCGCTGTAGGCGGTTTTCTCCAGCAGGCTCTCGACGCAGCGTTGCAACACCGCCAGTTGGTCCTTGCACACAATGATGATCGACACCAGCGGCCGATCCGCATGTCGGTAATCGACGCGATTGAGCAAGGTAAAACTGCCTTGCCGAATCTCATGGGCAACCCCCATACGCTGAAGATGCGCCTCCAGCACCTGCGGGTTGAGTTCGATCACCTCGGGCAACGCCAACCACTGAGAAAGGCCAAGCGTCGACTCCACCAATACTTCGGCGATATGTTCGACGACCTGAATTCCGTCATCCTCAACCAAGCGCCAAAGCACATCGTGAGGTGCCAGTTCGCCATAGCGCGAATTGAAACCGCCCAGCGTCAGGAAGCGCTCGCGCTGAAACGCCAGAGACCGTCCTACGTAGGGGTAACTGCGCATGAGGTCCAGATTGAAGTCCGGTTTGAAGACAGGATCCGCCGACTCACCGTCACGCAAACCACCCTCATCGCCGTAGATGCACAGAGCACTCGGCGAAGCGCTGATACGCTCGGCCAGCAGCAGCAACGCCGGCTCCACCAGACGATCTCCGGCACGCAGCACGTAGAACCAATCAACCCCATCCAGTTGTGCCAGCAACTCATTGAGCTGCTGACACCAATCCTCCTGCAACGGCACGTTGAAAACCCGCTCATCGAGTAGCGCCTCGGTACAGGCACTGGACAACACCAATATCAGTTCCGGCGCATAGAACTGTCCGGCAAGGCTCTGAAGGGTGATATCCAGACCGGCGCGGCTGGCCTGTTCATCGATGATGATCGGGACAATTTTGGGCTGTCGCGACCAACCGGCCAACGTTTCCGGCAATAGACGCCGCTGAGTATCACTGAGCGTGCGACAAGCCAGCCACTGCGCGTAAAGTTGGGAAAAACTCTCGCTGGCGATGCCAACCCGATATTCCTGGTTGGCCTGCCGGGCGCCCAGGGTTCGGCTCAGGGGCAGCTCGTCCCAGACCCGCGGCGCTTCATTGGCCCGGGTCAACGGCAGATAACGAACCCAGCCAGCCGCAGGCGCACCCTCGCCACCACGAACCTTGAGCATTTGCACCAGCCATTGCTTTTCCGTCTCCGCCGCATCTTTCATCGGCTGCTGACGGATCAAGCGTTCTGGATACTGGCGCTCGACACTCAGGACATAGTTCAGCTGCGCCAGATTGCCCCGTCGCAGCAGGCAGATGTACAGAGCAAGATCGAGCGATGCGACAAAGCAATGACCGGGCTGCGTCAAAGCCGGCAACAACTCCAACACATCCTCGCGGCGCAACAGCGCACTGCTGAACCCGCCGAGGAAGTTGACCGGAAAGCTCTCGAAAATCGCCAGCAAGTCATCGCCCTTGAACATCCCGCAAACAGGCGAGAGCGTGCTGTTCTCCAGACGCGACGGCAAGGGGTGATCGTCAGCGTCCCAGAACACCCGCTGAGCAAGCACCAGATTGATATCCGCCTGCTCGATCAGCACTTGCGCCTGCCGCTCGATACAGGCGGGGGACAGTTGATCGTCATCACAGAGGAACTTGATGAACTCGCCTTGCGCTTGCTCCAGACACGCTTGCAGATTGCCGACAAAACCCAGCGTCTGTGGGTTTCGTACATAACGCACGCGCCCTGCCGCCTCTGCGGTCAACGACTCGACAACCTGTTTGATTTCATCGCTACGGCTGTCATCGCACACAATGATCTCGAGGTTAGCGTAGTGCTGGATCAAGGCACTGCGCAGGGCCCTGCCGAAAAAGCGTGGATTGAAGGCGGGAATGACAAGGCTGACTAGCGGGACTGGATTCACGGCGGGGCTCTCAATCGGCGAGGGCTCACCCGGTCGGGTGACCCTCTGAAACCGCTGAAAAAAGGCGGTTGGTATTCGAAGGTTGTTACGATCGGGCGCTTTCTCGTCAGGCCCTTCTTAGATCTTGTTGAACAGGCCCAACTGACTGATTTTGCTGAACGCCAGTTGCGCTGCCTGCAACATGGTTTGCTGCAGGGTCAGGCGAGTCATGACCTCAGCCGGGTCGGAGTCGCGAATCGCCGACTGGCTGGCGGAGTTTGCAAGCCCCAGGCTCTGATTGGTTGTCGTTTGATCATCCAGGACCTGGCCGCGTACGCCCACGGAAGTGATTTGCGAACTCACCTGCGCCTGTGCACTGTCCAGGTTACCGATGCCCGAACTCACCGCTGCCTGCATTTTTTGCAAGGCGACCGGGTTGTTATCCGCCGGCGTATTCAACGCGGTACGCAGCTGCCCCAGGGTGTCCAGAACGTTCTGGGTCTGGTGGTTATTGGGCTGGACAACGAACTGATCGCCGGCTGCCGGAGTACCGCCGAGCGTGAAAGTGACCCCGGCCGCTGTCGCCGTAGCGCCCGCCATGGTGCCCGAGGACACCGGTTTGCTGCCTGCGGTGATCGGCGAAGCATAAAGATCGTAAGCGGTGGCGCTGGTGAACTTGAGAATCGCCCCACCCGCCGGGAAGGTGCTGTTATAAGCCGTCGAGTTACTCTGGGCAGCGCCAGTGATCACGGCCGTGGAAGGGTTGGCCGGGCTACGCGAAGCGTTGATGGTGTCCGTCTGGGCCGACAACTGGAAAGTATGGCCGGCAATCACCGCATCCGGATTGATATCGCCGGGTTTCAGATTGATGTTCAAACTCAGTTCGACACCACGGAAACTGACGGTCTGGTTGGCGCCGTTGCTATTGCTGATCACACCGTTCTGGCTGGCTTCGGCGGTAACATCATTGCCCAGGGTATCGGTGATCTGCAGCTGCGTACTGCTGAGAAAATTCACGGTGTAGGGCTGACCAGCGGCGAACTTGGAATCGTAAGTCCCGGAGTTGCTGACCTGCCCGCCGGACAACGTCACTCGACCGTCATCCACCGCCGGTGCCGTCATGCTGGTCTGGGTGCGACTGGTGTTGATCGCCTGCTGGAAAGCATCCCAACCCGTGGTGTTGCTGGCGACCGACATGGAATCGCCGATGGCCAGGTTCAACTTGGACTGGTCGCCGTTGTAACTGTAGGTTCCATCGGAGTTTGCGGTGTACGGCGGCGTACTGGTTTTCGAACCGCCGAACAGATAGTTGCCGTTGGCATCCTGACTGTTCATCAGGCCGAGCACCTGACTTTGGATTTGCCCCAACTCCTGGGCAGCGGCCTGGCGGTCCGCATCGGTCTGTGTACCGTTGTTGGCGCCGAGCGCCAACTCCTTGGCCCGCTGCAAGGCATTGCCGATGGCGCTCAAGGCTGTTTCCGACTGGCTGTACGCGCCCTTGAGGCTACTGATGTTGCCGGCGTACTGATCCAGCATCGAACTCTGTTGCCCGAGCTGCAGCAATCGAGCGGCACCTATTGGATCATCGGCGGCCGTGTTGAGCTTGATCATGCTGCTGGCTTCGGCACTGCTCTTGAGCGTGTTCGCGTAGTTGCGCTGATAGTTAGCAGCGGTCGTTTCGTAATACTGGGCGGTAGAAATGCGCATGAATTACGACTCCTTAAAGACTGTTGATCAGCGTGCTGAAGATTTCCTGCGCAGCCTTGATGATCTGCGAAGAGGCCGTGTAGTACTGCTGGTACTTGACCAGATTGCCGGTTTCTTCATCCAGATCGACGCCGGACTGGGAGTCGCGGGCGCTCTTGGCCTGGGTCAGAATCGCCGTGGTGGCGTCATTGTCGGACTTGCCCTGGGCAGCCTGGGCGCCGACGCTGGAAACCAGTTTGCCGTAGGCATCCGAGAGGCTGATGCCGTTGCTCGCCGAACCGGTGTCCACCGTCTGCTTGCTCTGCAAACCGACGAGCGCCGTACTGTTGCGGTTGTCCGAGGAATCTGCGCCAGTCAACGAAATACTGAAACTTTCACCGGCGGTGGGTGAGCCTGCGACCGTCGTTTGAACCGTGAAAGACTTCTGGACCGCCGGAACGACCGTATTGTCCATGATCGGATTGCCACTACCATCGATCATATTCACTTGCAGATTCAGGGTATTGCTTTGGCCGGGAACGATAGAGCCCGTGCTCATGCTGACGCCCTTGGCATCGTAGAGCGTATAGCCTTGGGTGCCGGCGCTCGCGGCAGCGAACACCAGCTTGACCGGCGTCGAATATTTGAGCCCGGTTTGCATATCTGCATTGGCCGCGGGACTGTAAATATCCAGGGTGCTGGTCAGCGTTGGCTGGGTGTAGGAGCCCTTGTTGTTGGCGCTGGTGACACCGGTCAGAGGTGCCGCCGCAGCGATCATCTTCGGATCGGTGATCACGGTCTGGATATCGGTGGCGCCACTGCGGGTTGGCGTTACCTTGAAGGTGTCGCCAGCGCTCATGGCGCCGCCATTGAGCGTCATGTTGAAGCCATCGATCACCGGAGGCGGCGTCGTGGTGGTGCTGAAGGTGCCCATGTCGGTGCCATCGGAGCGTTTGACGCTGTAGTCCGTGGCAGTGCTGAAGGTCACCTGATAATCGTTGGCGGTCAGCTTGCCGGTGTCTTTGATAGTGACGTTCAGGTTACCGGAACCTGCGCTGTTACCCGCCTGGGCAATGCTGCGCTGACTGATCAGCGCCGCGCTGTTGATATCGCCGAAGATCGCCGAACCGAAGTTGCCATTCTTGTCGATGCCCTGGCCCTGCTGACTGTTCATCTGATCAGCGACGACCAATGCGACTCGCCCTAACTCATTCATCGCAGGGTCGAGAACTTCGTTGCGATAACGCAGCAAGCCACCGATCTCGCCGCCGGTCACCACCGAGGTGATATCGATGGTGCTCGAACCGCGATTCAACTGGAGCGTTGAACGGCTCGGATCGGTCTTGCCCGGCACGGTTTCCAGGGTGTTGGTGGTGTTGCCCATCACCAGCGGCTGGCCGCTACCGATATAGACGTCGTAATTGGTGCCGCGCTCGACCACCTGGGTACCGACCAGTGCGGACAACTGACGGACCGACTCGTTACGCTTGTCGAGCAGGTCGTTCGGTGAGCTGGTGCCGCCCGACACTTGAGAAATTTGCTGGTTGTACTGGGCAATCGTGGTTGCCAGTTTGTTCACCTGGGACGACAGGTCCGACAAGTTGGTGTTGATGCCAGTGTTCTGGTCGGTCAACTGCTTGGCAATGGAGTTGAAGCGATTGCTCAAGGCACTGGCATTGGTGAGCACCGACTGACGGGATGCATCATCGGTCGGTGTGCTCGACACACTTTGCAGGGAAGTGAAAAACTTCTGCAGCGCACCGGAGATGCCGGTGTTGCTGTCGGACAACATCGTGTCGGTCGGCGTGACCTGCGCCAGGTAGGACGACGAATCGTTGCTGAGCGAGGTGGACGTGCGCAACTGGGCGTCCAGGTAGGCGCTATAGACCCGGCGCACATCCGCCAGGGTCGTGCCAGTACCGATGAAGACGTTGCCGTACTGATTCGAGGCCTTGCTGCTCTGCACAGTTTGCTGGCGCGAATAACCGGCGGTGTCAACGTTGGCAATGTTGTTGCCGGTCGTCGCCAAAGACGATTGGCTCGAAGCCAGACCCGACAAGCCGATATTGAGCAAACTCATGGTTCAGACCTTATAGCTTATGCCTATAAAGGCGTGGTGGAAGCGCCCGCCGTAGCGTAGTTCTGGTAGCTCTTCATCTGTTTTGCTATCTGCGAAATCTTGCTTGCGTAATCCGGGTCGGTTGCATACCCGGCTTTTTGCAATTCGCGTACAAACTGTTCTGGGTTATCGGCCGACTTCAGCACTTCTTGATAGCGATTGTTGCTTTGTAACAAGGTCACCAGGTCGTGGAAGCTGTCCTGATAAGAGTCGTAGGAACGGAACTCGGCCGTCTCCTTGACCATCTCGCCATTTCTGAATTCGCTGGTAATCGCGCGGGCCTGAGCGCCCTTCCAGCTGCTGCTGGCCTTGATGCCAAACAGGTTATGGCTGCTGGTGCCGTCCTGCTGACGCATGACCGATTTACCCCAGCCGGTTTCCAGTGCAGCCTGGGCCACCAGGTAGCGCGGATCGACGCCGATCCGGTCAGCGGCCTGCTGCGCCATTGGCAACATGGTGGCGACAAAATCGTCAGCGGAACTGAACGCCTGCCTGGCCGGCGCCAATGGCGGCTGGGCCACGGCACGGCCGTAAATCTGCATCCTCCCGCGTGGTGCGGCATAGCTTTGTGCTGCCTGCCAATCGCCTTTGATCACCGCATCGGTGGCCACGGTGGTGCGGCTTGGCAAGGTGGTTTTGTTGGTGGCCACGGACGCGGTCGCGGACGACGGCACGATCCCGACCAACAAGCGATCGGTCAGCTTGCTCGGCAACGACAGACGACGCTGATTGAGCAGCGCCATATCGTTATGTGCAGAACCGTCAGCAGACTTTGGCGGATCAACCGTACGCGATGCCCAGAGCGGACGCTGGCCATTGAGTCGTGTCAGCGGGCCACCGACCGCACTGGTACCTGCGGCGATGGCCGTAGGCGTCGGTGTCTTGGCAACTTCAGTCGCACCGGACAACGTGGTCGCCGCAGCAGCCGCGCTCGATTTGGTTTTCGACATCTGACGCATCAACACATCGGCGAGGCCGATACCCCCCCCCTCGCGGGACATGGAAACCGCCAGTTGCTGATCGTACATTTCCTGGTACTGCTTGGCCGCCGGCGTGTTGAGCGGATTGTCCTGGCCCAGCGTCTCGGTGGCCGAGCGCATGGACTTGAGCATTTCGTTGAGGAACAGCGACTCGAACTCCTGCGCGACTTTGCGCATGTTCCCATCGCTGTTCTTGTCGCCGACCTTGAGCTGGTTAAGCCGATTGAGGTCGGAGTAAGCCCCCGAATCCCCACTGGTCACCAGACCACTCTTGCGAATATCCATGGCCGCTACCTCAAATCACGATCAGGTCGGCTTGCAAGGCGCCGGCCTGTTTCAAGGCTTCGAGGATCGCCATCAAGTCACCCGGCGCTGCGCCGACCTGATTCACCGCACGGACGATTTCATCCAGCGTGGTGCCCGGACCGAACTTGAACATCGGCTTGGCTTCTTGCTGGGCATTGACTCGCGAGCGCGGCACAACCGCCGTTTGACCATTGGACAAAGGCCCCGGCTGACTGACGATCGGGTCTTCGGTGATGGTCACCGTCAGGCTGCCGTGAGTCACGGCGGCCGGTGAAACCTTGACGTTCTGCCCGATCACGATGGTGCCGGTGCGGGAATTAATGATGACCTTGGCCACCGCCTGACCCGGATCGACTTCGAGGTTTTCCAGGATCGACAGGTAGTCGACGCGCTGGCTCGGATCCAGCGGCGCCGTCACCCGAATCGAACCGCCATCAAGGGCTTGAGCAACGCCAGGGCCGAGCATGTCGTTGATCTTGTCGACGACGCGCTTGGCGGTGGTGAAGTCTGAACGGTTGAGGTTGAGCGTCAGGCTGTTTCCCTGATTAAAACCACTCGGCACCGCACGTTCGACGGAGGCACCACCGGGAATCCGACCGGCCGACGGAACGTTGACGGTGATCTTCGAGCCATCACGACCCTCAGCATCGAAACCACCGACCACCAGGTTGCCCTGAGCAATGGCGTAGACGTTGCCATCGATACCTTTGAGCGGGGTCAGCAGCAAGGTGCCGCCGCGCAGGCTCTTGGAGTTACCGATGGAGGACACGGTGATGTCCACCAGTTGCCCCGGCTTGGCGAACGCCGGCAAATCCGCACTGATCGATACCGCTGCGACGTTCTTCAACTGCACGTTGCCTGACCCTGCCGGCACCTTGATGCCGAACTGCGACAGCATGTTGTTGAAGGTCTGCAAGGTGAACGGGGTTTGCGTGGTCTGGTCGCCCGTGCCGTTAAGCCCGACGACCAGGCCGTAGCCGATCAATTGGTTGGAGCGTACGCCCGAAATGCTCGCGATGTCCTTCAACCGTTCGGCATGGGCATCCAGAGAAGTGAACAACAGCATGGCCGCGATCAGGTGTTTGAAATTCAACATGGGAAGTTTCATCACCTAGAAAGGGAATAGCGGGCTGAGGAAGAAACGGTCGAACCAACCTGGCTGACTCGCATCGGCAAACGAACCGGTGCCCGAATACGTGATGCGCGCATCGGCAATCCGGGTCGAAGACACGGTGTTGTCGGTAGCGATATCGTCAGCTCGAACCAGACCGGCAATCCGCACCAGTTCATCGCCGGTATTGAGGGTCATCCACTTCTCGCCACGCACGGCGATGATGCCGTTGGGCAAGACGTCAGCGACGGTCACGGTGATCGAACCGGTCAAGCTGTTGCCCTGCCCGGCCTTGCTGTCACCCTTGGTCGCACGGTCACCGCTGTAGCTGGCATCCAGACTCAAATCGCCACTGCCCAACGGGTTATTGGTGTTGGGCGTACTACCGAACAGCGAGGTCAGGCCGATGCCGGTCTTGCTGGTCTTGGCCAGTTGCGAGTTGGCATTTTTACTGGCCTGGGTTTTTTCGTTCAGGGTAATGGTGATGATGTCACCGACCCGGAACGCCTTGCGGTCGCCATACAGGTTCTGCTCGAAACCAGCCTGATAGATCGAACCGTTGTTCGCCGCAGCGGGCAACGGTGTACGCGGCAACACCGGCGCGTAGTAAGGGTCATTGGGCTTCGGCGTCGAGGGCACACAGCCCGCGAGCACAGCGATCCCACTCAGTACTAGAACAGAAACAAACCGATTCATGACCCTACCTCACGGTGTTGCAGGCGACCTCAGGCCGCCTCATAGACTTGATTACAGATTCTGCGTTACGTACGAGAGCATCTGGTCGGCGGTAGAGACCACCTTGGAGTTCATCTCGTAAGCACGTTGGGTGGTGATCATGTTGACCATCTCCTCAACGGTGCTGACGTTGGACGTTTCCAGGGTGTTCTGCAGCGTGGTACCGAGACCGTTCAGGCCGGGCGTGCCGACTTGCGGCGCGCCGCTGGCAGCGGTTTCCAGGAACAGGTTGCTGCCCACTGACTGCAGACCGGCCGGGTTGATGAAGTCGGCGGTTTGCAGGTTGCCAATCACTTGCGACGCAGCGCTACCGGCGGTGGTGATCGAAACGGTACCGTCCTGGCCTACAGTGAAGGTTTGCGCATTGTTTGGAACGACGATCGCCGGCTCCAGAGCAAAGCCATTGGCCGTCACGATCTGGCCGTTGGAGTCCAGGTGAAAGGTGCCGTCACGGGTATAGGACGTCGTGCCATCGGGTTGCAGAATCTGGAAGAAACCGCGGCCGTTGACGGCCAGGTCCAGGGGCTGCTCGGTGGTTTGCAGGCTACCGGCGGTGAAGTTCTTCTGGGTGCCGACGATGCGCACACCGGTACCCACTTGCAGGCCCGATGGTAGCGAGCTGTCCTGGGTCGACTGGGCGCCTGGCTGGCGTTTGATCTGGTACAGCAAGTCCTGGAACTCGGCACGGTCACGTTTGAAACCCGTGGTCGATACGTTCGCCAGGTTGTTGGAAATAGTGGTCAGGTTGGTGTCCTGGGCGGACAGACCTGTTTTGGCAACCCATAGAGCCGGAAGCATTCGATTCTCCTCGTGCGCCTGTTTTACGGCGCTACGTTCTGGTAATTAGCTGATCTGCAAGACCCGAGCCATGGCCTGGTCATCGTCTTTGGCGGTGTTCATCATCTTGATGTGCAGCTCGAACTGCTTGGACAGAGACAGCACCGAGGTCATCTCTTCGACGGCATTGACGTTGCTCGACTCGAGGAAACCTGACACCAGTTGCACGTTGGCATCGGCCTGCGCCGGCTGGCCATCCTTGGTATGGATCGAACCGTCCAGCCCCTTGGTCATGCTCTTCAGATCCGGCCTGACCAGCTTGATGCGGTCGACTTGCGCCATCACCCGCGGGCCTTCGCCCATTGCGCGGACACTGATGGTGCCATCCTGACCGACTTCGATTTTCTGCTCTGGTGGCACCGCAATCGGCCCGCCATTGCCCATCACCGGCATACCGTTGCCAGCCCGCAGCACGCCCAAAGCGTCCACGTTCATGCTCGCGGTGCGCACGTAACCTTCGCCGCCATCGGGGGTCTGCACGGCAATCCAGCCGTCGCCAGTCACCGCCACATCGAGGTCGCGGCCGGTTTCCACCATGGCCCCTGGAGTGAAATCGGTGGCCGGACGTTCTGACAGAGCAAACGCCCGCGCCGGAAAGCTGTCACCAAACACCGGCATCGAACGCGCCTGTTCCAGGTCACGCTGAAAACCGTTGGTGGAGATGTTCGCCAGATTGTTGGCATGTGCCTTTTGCGCCAGTGCATTCTGGCTGGCGCCGGTCATTGCCACGTAAAGGTACTTGTCCACAGTCTTTCCTCTGTCTGCCGGACGTTTGCCGCCCACCGCTGTACTGCTGAGCCATAAGCAATAACTGCACCAACTTTTTTCTGGCGGCTTGAGGGCAGGCAAACAAAGGACTTGAGGGAATCAGCGGGGATTTATGAATTGTGTCAAAGACGAAAAACCGGCGCCGTTATGCCGTTTCATGGCAACGATTGACACCGGGCAACGGCCACCACCGCTATCGCGAGCAAGCTCGCTCCCACATTGGATCTGTGTCGCGCTGAAGATCCCTGTGGGAGCGAGCTTGCTCGCGATGAGGCCAGCACAAACACAACAGGTACCAGCTATGACTCGGTTTTTCCTATCTCGTATTCGCGCAGTTTATTGGCGATGGTGGTGTGGGAAACCCCCAGCCGCTTGCCCAATTGCCGACTGCTCGGATGCTCCGAATACAGCCGTTCCAGCACGGCCTTCTCGAATCGCCCGACAATCGCGTCCAGCCCGCCTTCCAGCGAAAAATCGCCCAGCGGCTGACGCACGCCGTAGTCCGGCAAACGAATGTGTTCAGCCTTGACCGTTCCGCCTTCACACAACGAAACCGCCTGAAACAGCACGTTCTCCAATTGCCGGACGTTGCCCGGCCAGTGGTAATGACTGAGCCGATCCATCGCTGCCGGCGCCAGTTTCGGCAAGGGGCAACCGATCTGCCGGCTGGCCTGATCAAGGAAGTGTTCTACCAGCGGCGTCAAACCGTCGAGGCATTCGCGCAGCGGAGGAATATGCAGGGACAGCACGTTAAGCCGATGGTAAAGGTCCTGACGAAACTCACCACGGGCACACAACTCAGACAGATCGACCTGAGTCGCGCAAATCACCCGCACATCCAGATAAACCTCTTCGTCGCTGCCCACTCGGCGAAAGCAGCCATCCTGCAAAAAGCGCAGCAGCTTGACCTGCAAACGCGGGCTCATTTCCCCTACGCCATCCAGAAACAGCGTGCCACCTGCCGTCAGCTCCAGCAGACCGAGCTTGCCTTCGGCCCGCGCGCCTTCGAATGCACCCGGGCCATAACCGAACAGCTCGGTCTCGGCCATCGACTCCGGCAAACCGGCGCAGTTGAGCGCCATCAACGGTGACTGCCCACGCGGGCTGGCCAGGTGACAGGCGCGGGCCAACAACTCCTTGCCGGTACCGGTCTCGCCTTCGATCAGCAGCGGCGCATCCAGCGGCGCCATGCGGCGCGCTTCGCGAACCACCGCCGCCATGACTTTAGAGCTCTGGAAAATGCTGTCGAAGCCGCGCAGTTCCTGCTTGCGCACATTGTAGATACGCTCGCCGACCCGATCCGCCCGGTGCAGCGTCAGTACGGCTCCAGCCATGGCTTCGCTGTCGTCATGCTCCGATTGCAGCGGCGCGATATCGGCCAAAAATACATCGCCCTTGACCTTGACCCGCAGGCCATTGATCCGCGACTTGTTGGCACGAACCAGTTCAGGCAAATCGAAATCTTCGGCATAGCGCGACAGCGGAATCCCCGGCACCTCATCCACCCGCACACCGAGCAACTGTGCCGCCGCACGGTTCGCCGCAACAATGGAGCCGCCCATGTCGATGGACAGCACCGGAAACTCCAGCGCCCCCAGCAATGCGTTGAGCTCCATATGCCGACGTTCGCTGGGCATCAGCCCTACCCGCTTAACGCCGAACACACCGGCAATCGCCTCAAATTTCGGACGCAGCGCCTGGAACTGGATGTTGATCAGATTCGGGCAATGCAGGTAGATCGCATTGCCGTGCTCGCCGCCGACTTCCCCGCGGGCGACGTTGATCCCGTACTCCACCAGCAGATTGAGAATGTCGCGCAGGATGCCAATGCGATTCTGGCAGTGGACTTTGATACGCATATAAAGGTCCAAAGAGTGTTGTTGGGAGATAAAGGCCCGCTATTTTTTTGCAGTCGGGCTCAGTTTGTCGTCAAGATTATGTGACAGTTACAGGCCTTTTCAAACCGACAGATCTCAATGAGTGCGGGATCAGGGTCTTTTCGTAACGAAAACTTTACGAAAAACAAGGAAAATTCCTACTTACCCTCCAACAGGGGTGCTGCAACTTGTTCTGCTCTGAGCTATCTCTATGGGCATAGCAGGACATAACAAGAACGTATCCCCTAGCAGGAGAGCAGCATGAAGCAGACGCACTACGTGGCTCGCGAGCCCGATGCGCAAGGTTTTATCGACTACCCCGCCGAAGAACATGCGGTGTGGAACACGCTGATCACTCGCCAACTGAAAGTGCTCGAAGGTCGTGCGTGCCAGGAATACCTGGACGGCATCGAAAAACTCGGCCTGCCCCATGACCGCATTCCGCAACTCGGCGAAATCAATAAGGTGCTGGGCGCCACCACCGGCTGGCAAGTCGCTCGGGTTCCGGCGCTGATCCCCTTCCAGACCTTCTTCGAATTACTGGCCAACAAGCAGTTTCCGGTAGCGACCTTTATTCGTACCCGCGAAGAGCTGGATTACCTGCAAGAGCCGGACATTTTCCACGAGATCTTTGGCCACTGTCCGCTGCTGACCAACCCCTGGTTCGCCGAATTCACCCACACCTACGGCAAGCTTGGTCTGCAAGCGTCCAAGGAAGAACGGGTCTACCTGGCGCGGCTATACTGGATGACCATCGAGTTCGGTCTGGTGGACACTCCACAAGGCAAACGCATCTACGGCGGCGGCATTTTGTCTTCGCCGAAGGAAACCGTGTACAGCCTGTCGGCCGAGCCGGAACATCAGGCCTTCGATCCGCTGGAATGCATGCGCACGCCGTACCGCATCGACATTCTGCAACCGTTGTACTTTGTCCTGCCGAACCTCAAGCGCCTGTTCGATCTGGCCCACGAAGACATCATGGGCATGGTCAAGCAAGGCATGCAGCTGGGGTTACACACCCCGAAATTTCCGCCAAAAGCAGCGTGACACGCGCCTTTTGGCATCAGGTGAGTCTGTTACGGGCCGACGCTTTGCTTTAGCGTGGTCCCACCGCTCGGTAACGATGACACCGTTTTCCAAACACTCGATTTCAGGAACACATCATGTCCACATTGAACCAAGCCCATTGCGAAGCCTGCCGCGCCGATGCTCCACAAGTCAGCGACGAAGAACTGCCGGTACTGATCAAACAGATCCCTGACTGGAACATCGAAGTTCGCGACAGCGTCATGCAGTTGGAAAAAGTCTTCCTGTTCAAAAACTTCAAATTCGCCCTGGCCTTCACCAACGCTGTCGGTGAAATCTCCGAGGCCGAAGGCCACCACCCAGGCCTGCTCACCGAATGGGGCAAAGTCACCGTGACCTGGTGGAGCCACTCGATCAAAGGCCTGCACCGCAACGACTTCATCATGGCCGCGCGCACTGACGAAGTGGCCAAAGACGCCGAGGGCCGCAAATAATGCATTTCAATGCCATCGGCCGAGTGCCCGGCGACCCGATTCTCGGCCTGATGGAGGCCTACGCGTCGGATACGAACCCGCGCAAATTCGACTTGGGTGTTGGCGTCTACAAAGACGCCCAGGGCCTGACGCCGATTCTTCAGTCTGTGAAACTGGCCGAACAACGGCTGGTCGATCGGCAAACCACCAAGACCTACATCGGTGGTCACGGCGACGCGCTGTTCGGCAAGGTCATCAATGATCTGGTGCTGGGTGGGGATTCTGAGCTAATTGCTCAGCAACGGGCTGGCGCAACCCAGACCCCGGGCGGCACTGGCGCACTGCGCCTGAGCGCCGACTTCATCGCCCGCTGCCTGCCGGGTCGTGGCATCTGGCTGAGCAATCCAACCTGGCCGATTCACGAAACCATCTACGCAGCGGCCGGCCTCAAGGTCAGCCACTATCCGTATGTCGGCAGCGACAACCGCCTCGACGTCGAAGCGATGCTGGCGACCTTGCATCTGGTGCCCAAGGGCGACGTCGTGCTGCTGCACGCCTGCTGCCACAACCCCACCGGTTTCGATCTGTCCCACGATGACTGGCGCCGCGTACTGGAGATCGTCCGCAGCCGCGAACTACTGCCACTGATCGACTTCGCCTACCAAGGCTTCGGCGACGGTCTGGAGCAAGATGCATGGGCCGTGCGATTGTTCGCACAAGCGCTGCCTGAGTTGCTGATCACCAGCTCCTGCTCGAAAAACTTCGGCCTGTACCGCGAACGCACCGGTGCACTGATCGTCTGCGCAGCCAATGCCGACAAGCTGCTGGATGTCCGCAGCCAACTGGCCTTTATCGCCCGCAACCTGTGGTCGACACCGCCGGATCATGGCGCCGCCGTGGTCGCGACTATCCTCGCTGATCCAGAACTGAAAAGCCTGTGGGCCGATGAAGTCGAAGCCATGCGCCTGCGCATCGCGCAGCTGCGTTCTGGCCTGGTGGAAGCCCTCGAGCCCCACGGTCTTGGCGAACGCTTCGCCCATATCGGCGTACAGCGCGGGATGTTTTCCTACACAGGCCTGACACCGACACAGGTCCAGCGGCTGCGGGAAAACCATAGCGTGTACATGGTCAGCTCAGGACGGGCCAACGTCGCCGGTATCGATGCAACGCGCCTGGATTTGCTGGCGCAGGCCATCGCCGACGTCTGCGCATAAACCCCTACCCCTCCACCGATCGTTCCCACGCTCTGCGTGGGAATGCAGCCCGGGACGCTCCGCGTCCCAACAGCGGACGCAGAGCGTCCATTGAGGCATTCCCACGCAGAGCGTGGGAACGATCATACGATCACTAGGGAACCTCTTCTTCACCTGTCTAGACAACCCCATCCGTCGCAACAATTGGATATAAAAGACTATTTGCCATTTCCAGTGCTGTATCCTCTCCAGGCTTTTTTAAAAGCGCGGATCTACCAGCGATTTAAAAAACAGACCTTGCGAGGAGCGACGACGATGCACGAAATACCTAATCTCCCCTTCCCAAGCCTGCACGAGACTGAGCAGACAACCCCGCAACAAGCCGGCGCCCAACAGCCCGAGCCCAAAGAAGCTGCTGAACGCCGCAAGGCCGACAGCGAAGACTGAGTGTGCTACCCAGACCGTGTGGAAAGCGCTAAATCATGCGCTTTCCACACAGCCTGAACGTTAGAGACCCAAACCATGACCGACAACTTCAGCGAAACCCAAGCCAGCGCTCTGATCGGCACCGCTGAAAAGATGATCGAGATCTGGAATCGCCTCACCCCGCAAAAACAAGCCACACTGCTGCAACGCTTCGGTACCCAGGAAAATGCGCTTGCCGCTCTGGTCGCCACGCAAATGCTGGCCCCCGCCAAATCCTGATATTTCCCGCCAGAATCAAACGGCCGCTGGAACCTCACCGTCGGCACGATAGTTTTTCGTTTTAACGCCCTGCATCAGCACAACCATCGGTATCATAAGCAGCCTATCTATCCCGCTGCCCCGTGGACCTTTACCCATGCCAGATACCCAGCGCCCCATGGCGGTCACGCTGCAAGTCGTTTCCATCGTGCTTTTCACCTTCATTGGCTACCTGAATATCGGCATTCCCCTGGCCGTATTGCCAGGTTACGTGCACAGCGACCTGGGTTTCGGCGCAGTGATCGCAGGTCTGGTGATCAGCGTGCAATACCTCGCCACCCTGCTCAGCCGCCCCTATGCCAGCCGGATCATCGACAACCTGGGCAGCAAACGTGCGGTGATGTATGGCCTGGCCGGTTGCGGTTTGAGCGGTGTGTTCATGCTGCTGTCGGCCTGGCTGCAGAGCATGCCGGCCCTGAGCCTGACCAGTCTGTTGATCGGCCGGCTGGTGCTAGGCAGCGCTGAAAGTCTGGTGGGTTCCGGTTCGATTGGCTGGGGCATCGGCCGGGTCGGCGCCCAGAATACCGCCAAGGTTATTTCCTGGAACGGCATCGCCAGTTACGGTGCCTTGGCCATTGGTGCGCCACTGGGGGTGCTGTTGGTCAATCAACTAGGGCTCTGGAGTATGGGCGTCAGCATTCTGTTGCTGGCCGCACTGGGGCTGCTGCTGGCCTGGCCGAAAACCGCTGCACCCATCGTGGTCGGTGAACGTTTGCCATTTCTGCATGTATTGGGGCGGGTGTTGCCACACGGTTGCGGCCTGGCTTTGGGCTCGATCGGTTTTGGCACCATCGCCACCTTCATCACGCTGTATTACGCCACTCAGCACTGGTCCAACGCCGTGCTGTGCCTGAGCCTGTTCGGCGTCTGCTTCATCGGTGCGCGACTGCTGTTCGGCAATCTGATCAATCGCCTGGGTGGCTTTCGCGTGGCCATTGCCTGCCTGTCGGTGGAAAGCCTGGGACTCTTGCTCTTGTGGCTGGCTCCCGATGCTCACTGGGCATTGGCCGGCGCAGCCTTGAGCGGATTCGGCTTTTCACTGGTGTTTCCGGCCCTGGGCGTGGAAGCGGTCAATCTGGTGCCGGCCTCCAGCCGTGGTGCGGCGGTAGGGGCTTACTCGCTGTTCATCGACCTGTCGCTGGGCATCACCGGGCCGCTGGCCGGAGCAATTGCCGCTGGCTTTGGCTTCGCTTCGATCTTTCTGTTCGCCGCCCTGGCAGCCATGAGCGGCCTGATACTGAGTATCTACCTGTACCGGCAGGCGCCGAAATACCGTGAAGAGCGCCAAGCCCGCTAAAAATCTATCTTGCCGCGCCCGGCCTTAATCGAGCCACGCTTGGTCTTTGATTCCAGCCGACGTTTCTTCGATCCCAACGTCGGCTTGGTCGGACGTCTCTTCTTTTCTATCTTGGTGGCACTGAGAATCAGCTCGGTCAGACGCTCCAGTGCATCGGCGCGATTCTGCTCCTGGGTCCGATACTGCTGCGCTTTGATAATGATCACCCCTTCGCTGGTAATGCGACTGTCGCGCAGGGCCAGCAGCCGTTCCTTGTAGAACGGCGGCAAGGATGAGGCCGGAATATCGAAGCGCAGATGCACCGCACTGGAGACCTTGTTGACGTTTTGCCCACCCGCGCCTTGGGCACGAATGGCGGTCAACTCGATCTCGGCATCTGGCAGATGCACATTGTTGGAAATCACCAGCATGGAGAACGGTCCAGTATCAGGGCGTTCAGGATACCGCGAATGCCGTTCGTAATAGCGGATCATCACGGCGAGCAGGTAAAGCCAGGCATGGCTGTCGGTAAAATTTATTTACAAACGCTGCTCCTGCACCTACTGAAGAAGAGTTGATTTGTTTTGAACGACCGTACTAATCTCGGGGTTCACATCAACGGGGCATGATAGCTAATGAATCTTGAAAATATTCGATACCATATTGCAGTTACCCTCTTGGTTTTAGGCTGTTCAATTCCGATCATGGGAATGGTTGTCTGGGCAATAACCGAGATAATCCCACTTGAAGGCCGATCTTTAAAAATCGCCTACATAGCAACCTATATACCTATCGTATTATTTGGCTTGCGCTTCTATATCCCAAGACTACGCGGACTTACGTAAAGCACATTACGAACCATCAATTAATCCTTGACAACTACGTTACCCCCCTCACAAGTCAAAGCTTAAAACTAATGAACCTTGAAAATATCCGATATCACATTGCAGTCACACTATTAGTTTTAGGCTGCTCTGGACTACCCACCGGTGTTATTGTGTTTGGAATAAGAAAACTTATCCACATAGATGAGAACCACCTAGACACTGTCTACTTAATAACATACATAATCATCGTTATTTTTGGCTTGCGATTTTACATCCCAAGAATGCGCGGCTTGACATAACAAAACACCACACCACGCAATTTCACCTACTCCCCCTTCGTTTGACTTTCCTCATAAATTGCTTTCAATGTTATAGAATCAACTAAACCCTCAAAAAACAAGGCCACCATCCCGGCTTGCTGATAGACCCGTTCATTACTAACAGGGTCAAATCTAAAAAGTTGTACCGAGCCTGGCTTTCGCACCATTCTGAACATTCCGTAACCCGACAAAATTAAGTCTGTAGTGTAATACGCCACATTACCGCTATAACTATCCCTAAACAACGCCTGATAACCACGTCGAATAGGTCCTTGACTCGCAGGTGTGTCTGGGCCGTTATAAATATTAGCCACACCTTCGGCGATATTGTTAGCCCCATGACCGACTAGAAGCGCACCCGGTACAACTCCGACTCCCCAAGATGCCCCTGCAACCACTACCCCAGCTTTAATCTGCGCGCCTCCTGCCAAAACACTGATACCGTTCTGAGTATAAAAGAGTGCCTTGGCTAATAGCTCTGCGTGTTCAGCCCTGATCTGTTGCAGACCCTGCCACGCACTAATCATCCCTTCATCAACCGCCTGAATAATTTCATTAGCATAGGAGGACACAATCGAACTAAATCGAAGCCGCATAAATCCATCAGGAATATGCGCCATGCCTATACTGCATCCAACTGCAACCAGATCAGAAGCCGACCTGGTTACATCGTGAATATCGCAAGAGCCCTCATTCATTCTCATTCTGCCAAGAACTATAAGCATTTGTAGCCCCAGGAACGTGCGCCCAGGCAATATCTCTATAACGAATGGACACCAGCTCTTGCGGCTCTGCATCGTTCATACGAACGGCGTGGGGGACTTGCAGGCTGATATGGGTAATACGCGCACCTCTTAGGTGTATGGAGTAATATCGTTCCTGGCCGCCAGTCGCAGAGGTTCGGTAAAAATTGATCTTGCACTCCACTTCTTCACCCTCATGCAGCGCACTTGCCAACAATGGTGATGACATATCGATGCTCTTGGTAATCATGATCGGCATGTGCTTGCCGCGCCCACCTGCCATGCTACCGTCATTGCCCGTGAGCATGTCGTGAGAATAAGCCAGCACCATGATTTCATCTTGATGGCCAAGCTGGCATTTGTTGCCGATAGAATCAGGACCGGAGCAACCGGCAGAAATCAAACCTTGGCGTTTGCCGGCAATACTCATGTAGCTGTGACTGGCCATACGTACCACTCCTTGTATTCGGAGGTCAGGCTATGACAAAAAGGGGCAGGTCTGTTGTAGGCCGTTTCTGAATTTAACGAGCGACCGTCTTTTTTCAGGATCCTGCGAATACTGTTCTGAGCAACAGCTGATCACCGTAGGAACGGCGCTTCAGCACTACCGCGAAGGTTTTGCATCACCCACAAAAAACCCGGCACTTGGCCGGGTTTGTTGTTTCTGCATGATGGGTTACCGCACCGCAGAACCGGCCGCACTCAACGCCTGTTGAGCACTGCGCTTGTTCTTGATGCCGTAGCAGATCCACATGAACGCTACCCACACCGGAATCGCGTAGACCGAGATCTGGATGCCCGGGATCAGCAGCATGACGCCAAGGATGAACACCACGAACGCCAGGCAAATGTAGTTGCCGTACGGGTACCACAGCGACTTGAACAGCGGCGTCTGCTTGGTGCGGTTCATGTGCTGGCGGAACTTGAAGTGCGAGAAGCTGATCATCGCCCAGTTAATCACCAGGGTCGCAACCACCAGCGACATCAGCAATTCCAGCGCCTGTTGCGGAATCAGGTAGTTGAGCACCACGGCAACGAAAGTCACCGCCGCCGACGCCAGAATCGAACGCACCGGCACGCCGCGTTTGTCGATCTTCGCCAGCGCCTTCGGTGCATCGCCCTGTTCGGCCATGCCCAGCAGCATACGGCTGTTGCAGTAGGTGCCGCTGTTGTACACCGACAACGCCGCGGTCAAGACCACGAAGTTAAGGATGTGCGCCGCGGTATTGCTGCCCAGCATCGAGAACACTTGAACGAACGGGCTGCCGCTGTAGGCATCGCCGGACGCGTTCAGACTCGCCAGCAGGCTGTCCCATGGGGTCAACGACAGCAGCACGACCAGTGCACCGATGTAGAAAATCAGGATCCGGTAGATCACCTGGTTGATAGCTTTGGGGATCACGGTCTTCGGCTGGTCAGCCTCGGCTGCAGTGAAACCAAGCATTTCCAGGCCGCCGAAGGAGAACATGATGATCGCCATGGCCATCACCAGACCACTGACGCCATTGGGGAAGAAACCACCGTGCTCCCACAGGTTGGTCACCGAAGCCTGCGGGCCGCCGTTGCCGCTGACCAGCAGGTAGCTGCCCAGGGCGATCATGCCGACGATGGCCACGACCTTGATGATCGCAAACCAGAACTCGGCCTCGCCAAACACTTTGACGTTGGCCAGGTTGATCGCGTTGATCATTACAAAGAACACGGCCGCCGATGCCCAGGTCGGGACGTCTGGCCACCAGTAGTGCACGTATTTACCGACCGCAGTCAGCTCCGACATGCCCACCAGGATGTAGAGAATCCAGCAGTTCCAGCCCGACAGGAAGCCGGCAAAACCGCCCCAGTATTTGTGGGCGAAGTGGCTGAACGAACCGGCTACTGGCTCCTCGACGATCATTTCGCCCAGTTGGCGCATGATCATGAAGGCAATGAAGCCACAGATCGCGTAGCCGAGGATCATCGATGGACCGGCCGATTTCAGAACGCCGGCAGAGCCCAGGAACAATCCGGTACCGATCGCGCCACCGAGGGCGATCAGTTGAATATGACGATTTTTCAGGCCGCGTTTCAGCTCGCCTGAATGCGAGTTTTGTCCACTCATTAAAAGGGTCTCACGCAAGGTTTGATGATGTTTGGTTGCTGCTTGGGTACGGATTTAAGCAGCGCAGATCAAACCCCAGCGCAGGCACCAGGAGTTCAGCGTTTTTTTACGAGTCATGCGTCACCTGTTTGTTTTTATCTGTGACGAAATCGAACCCACCACGCTTGTGACGCGGCGGAGTTAACAAAGCGGATAGCCTTGAGTTTATTGGCCTTGGGCAATCGAACGGCGTGCTGGGAGCAAGCGAGTCATGACAGCCGACAGGCGCAAAATGCGCGGATACGCAGTTGAGTCACAGTTAAAACGCCGCGCATTGTACACGGGGAGAGTCGGTAGGAATGGATCACGGCGTACATTGCGCCTCCTTGTTGTTATGGCCTGCACGACAGGCATGGGGCGCATAACACCCTCACCAGCGATGGGAGACAACCGGTGTAGAGCCTTGCGGCCAGCAATGACGGCGCGAATTCGGCAGGATTTCCTTACGTTACTGAAGATCCGTCGATTCCATGGGTGAAAATCGGGATATTCGTAAATATTTCTTTACGAAGCGGAACACAAAATTTCCACTACAGATCGGCCGAGGGATGGGTCGTTGCGACTGACGCCATCGCGAGCAAGCTCGCTCCCACAGTGGACCTGTGTTGATTGATCGTTCCCACTCTGCTTGGGAACGATCATTGGAATCGAGTAGGAGGCGGTCTCACAACCGCCGTCCTCTCACACCACCGTACGTACGGTTCCGTATACGGCGGTTCAGGTTATGCGATTAAGCCGGTTTATCGTATCCAGTATTGAGACCAACCCGAG
>NZ_JBLYED010000036.1:0-66161 GCF_048515765.1 Pseudomonas sp. H11T01
GAGATAGACTTTTTCGACTTTGGCGTCGGGACGCATCATGAGGTGCGGGCTCCGGAAAAGAATCGGGAGCACAGCATCGGGGATCAGGTGGCGGCTTTGAATGTGGGGTTCATGGAGCGCTTACGATCTCTTCGCGCATGGCGAGGTTTTCCAGCAGTTGGGTGACGGCGCGGATGCGGTAGGCGGCGGTGTCGTGAAGTACGTCAAGTGGGGCTTGGGTGTCGATGAGCAGGGCGTGGAAGTCGTTGTCGATTCCGGTGATGGGCATATAGCGATTCATGGGTAAAACTCCGCAGTTCGGTTAGGGCCGCCACTCAATCGTCGCCAAACGAAAGGGTGGCAGCTGTACGCAGGTTGGCGAACCGGGAACAAACGGAAAAAACCGGCAGACCCGAAGGTCTCCCACGCACAGCCGCCATAACGCAGCTTTGCGGGTGCAAAAGATCCTGCCAAAGAAGCAGTAAGCTTTTGACCGTTTTATTCGTCAGGTCGCCAAACCCGTTCGCCATGTGGGCGACGGGCGGACTATAAGCTTCATGCTCCAAACGGTGCAAGGCGTGAGCGTGAGGGGATTTCCGAGAAAGGTGTAAGACCTGAGTCGAGCACAAGCCCCTGTGGCGAGGGGGCTGCCGGTCAGTTATGAGAAATGCACAGTGCTCGACGTAAACCCAAAACTTTCGGGGCGGGCGAGATCGCCAAGATCGCAGCCTGCGGCAGCTCCTACGGATGTGCGCCAATCCCCCGTAGGAGCTGCCGCAGGCTGCGATCTTTTGGGGACGCCCATTGCTTAACTGACAACTACCTCCAAATACCTCCAAAAGGTTTTTACAACGCCGCCAACTGCCCCTGATACAACACCGGTCCGGTCGGTTGCCCGGTTGGCGAGCCGCCTTGTGGCTCAAGGCTGACCGCCAGCGCAATCGGCGTGTCGAGCAAGGCTTGCTGCTCTTCGTTCAGGTTAATCCGACCTTTACCGCCGGCCGGCAATACGCCGAGGGAGATCGGTTTGCCGTCAGGTCCAATGGCCCACAGTTCCAGACTCCGCCCAGGCTCCAGAGCCGCCAGGGTCAGCGGCTCGACTTGCAGGTAGTCGTCATGGGCCTTGATCCGCAACGCAGGTTGCTCGGTGGCGCTGAGCAGGGTGGCGCTGTAACGAGCGTCGTCCCGGTTGTAGAGAATGCCCAGGGCAACAGCCACCACCAGCGAGCACACCGCCGCCGTAACACGCAGCCAATTCCAGAACGAGCGTTTCTCGGGCACATGCAATTGTTGCGGCTCAATCCGCGCCGTGATGGCTTGCCACACACGATCCGGCACCGGCTCTTCAACCAACGGTTCGTTCAGGCTGGTCAGGCTTTCCTGCCATTGGGCCAGTTCGCCGCGCAGGGCGGCGTCCTCCAGCAATAGCTGTTCGAAGCGCCGGCGGGCAGCGGCGGGCATCAGGCCAATGGCGTAATCGGCGGCCAGCGCGCGGCGCAGGCGGGGGGTTTGATAGTTCATGATTCAAGGCACCTGCGCAGGCGCTCCATACCGCGACGAATCCAGGATTTGACCGAGCCCAATGGCGCGGCCAACTGTTCGGCCAGCTCAGCGCACGACAACCCCTGAAAGTAGGCGACGGTGATCGATTGGCGCTGCATGCCGTCGAGGTTTTCCAGGCAGCGTTTCAAGGCACTGGCCTCGCGCGTACTGCTCAACAGCTCATGGGCCGACGGGGCTTCATCGACCAGCGCCTGCTCCTCAAAATCGCTCAAAGGCCGGTCGCGATGTTTGCGTAACTGGTCGATGGCCTGATTGCGGGTGATGTTGATCATCCAGGTCAGGGGTGCCGACAAGTGCGCCTGGTAGCGTGAGGCGTTGTTCCAGATCCGCACGAAGCTCTCTTGCAGTACGTCTTCGGCCAAGTCGCGACGCCCCATAAAGCGCAACGCCACGCCGTGCAAACGCGGGGCAACGCAGCGGTAAAGGGTTTCAAACGCGCGACGGTCGCCGAGTGAACACTGGGCCAGAAGCTGTCTGAGTTGATCGGCGTCGTCGGTGGAAATGACGGTTCTCCAGGCAATCGAGGTGGCGGCGGTGGGTTGCGTGCAGTGCCGGTTGCAGGCAGAGGTTAGTTCACGGTGCGCCGTTGTTCCATTCACGGGCAGGTCCCCCAAGGCCAACGCCGGCCCTGATGCACAGGGCCGGCGTTAGTGCTCAGCTTTTTGGCAGCAGCACTTTGTCGATGACCTGAATCACGCCGTTGGACTGGTTCACGTCGTAGGTGGTGATGTCGGCGGTGGTGCCTTTTTCATCCTTGAGCACGATGTTGTGCGGGCCGTTCATCATGATCCACAGCTTGCCGCCGCTGACGGTGGTCAGTTCGGCCTTGCCGCCACCGGCCTTGATGCGTTTGCTCAACTCCATCATGTCGAGCTTACCGGGCACCACGTGGTAGGTGAGGATGTGGGTCAGGGTGGCTTTGTTTTCCGGTTTGAGCAGGCTGTCGACGGTGCCGGCGGGCAGGGCGGCGAACGCCGAGTTGACCGGCGCGAACACGGTGAATGGGCCTTTGCCTTTGAGGGTGTCGACTAATCCTGCGGCTTTCACGGCGGCGACGAGGGTGGTGTGATCAGCTGAGTTGACGGCGTTATCGATGATGTCTTTGCTCGGCATCATGCTCTGGCCGCCGACCGTTACGCTGTCGTGGCTCATGTCTGCCGCGTGTGCGGTGGTCAGGGCCAAGGTGCTGGAAAGGGCCAGGGTCAGCAGGCTGGCGATCAACGGAGTTTTAATCGAGATACGTTTCATGGTGATGATCCTTATGGGGAGAATCGGCCAGGAGTGTCTGTCCGTGCTTGATATACGTCGGCCGGTGGCGACTGGATGCAGTGCGCGGGACATTTTTTCGACTGGATTTAAGAGGGCCTGACGACTGACCGCCATAACGCACCTCACGCTGGGAACAATCCCCGGCCAGGTCAGTCCAACGGACTGTTTTGCGCCGTCCATTGCTGGGTGGTTTTCATGGCTCAAGAGGTTGTCTCGATGAAGGTTTCTCGCGGTATTGCACTGGCTTTGCTCATGACCCTGGCGACAGGCCCGGTCTTCGCGGCCTTCAACCTGAGCGATGTGGCCAACGCAGTTTCCGGTGCGCAAGACAATCAGAGTGATGATGGGGCTGACGCGGGGGCGCCCGATTTGCTCAATACGCTCGGTTCTCAGCTCGACATCTCTCCGGAGCAGGCGCTCGGCGGAGCCGGCGCGATGCTCGGGCTGGCGAAGAATCGGCTGAGCACAAACGACTTCTCGCAATTGAGCCAAAGCGTGCCGGGCCTGGATCTGCTTTCGGGCAATAACGCCTTGGGCGGGCTCGGTGGCTTGGGTGGGCTGTTGGGCCAGTCCGGCCAGTCTTCAATGCTCAATGGCTTGATGGGCAATGTGAAAGACACCAATGACCTGAACAACGCTTTCAGCGCTCTGGGCATGGACAGCGGGATGATCGGCCTGTTTGCCCCGGTGATCCTGCAATACTTCGGTCAACAGGGCGTTGGCGGTTCGCTGCTGCAAAGCCTGGGCGGAATTTGGGGCACTGGTAGCTGATTCAACGACGCTCGGCGCGCCATGATCAGTAGCTTCGGGCGAGGAATCCAATGCTGCTGCACTGACGAATGTTTCACGTTGGGTTGGGTAGGGTGGTTTTCCTGATCGTTCCCACGCCGGAGTGAACGATCTAACTAACACTGTTTTTCGCGGTCTAGAATTCGACGTCATTGCCCCATTTCCCCAAGGAACCCTCCCACCGTGAAATCCGTCCTTGTTCTGTTATCTCTCCTGGCCCTGCCGGTCATGGCCGCGGAGCCGACCTTATACGGTCGCTATGAAAACATTAAGCTGCCGGAAATCGGCGGTGAAACCCTCAAGGCCAAAATGGACACCGGCGCCCTGACGGCCTCGCTGTCGGCCAAGGACATCGAGACCTTTACCCGCGACGGCGAAAACTGGGTGCGTTTCCGTCTAGCGACCAAAGGCGCGAGCAACAAGGTCTATGAGCACAAAATCGCACGCATCAGCAAAATCAAAAGCCGCGCCGATGAAGCAGACGAAGAAGGGGGCGTGAGTGAAGTCACCAAGCGCCCGGTGGTCGAGTTGGAAATGTGCCTGGGTAGCGTCAAGCGTACTGTGGAGGTCAACTTGACCGACCGTAGCAGCTTTAATTATCCGTTGCTGATTGGTGCGAAGGCGTTGCGAGAGTTTGGCGCGGCGGTGAATCCGGCAAGACGGTTTACGGCGGATAAGCCGGATTGTTAAAAAACCATGTAATCAATCCGGCTTTCATAGCTACGGAGCGCGTTGAGTTGTTCCAGCCGAACCGCGACGACTCCATAGAGTCGTTCGCTCCGGCATTCTTATCTCGTCTACTTTTTTCCAGCCACCAGAGGGCTCGGGCACAATCCTCTCGATCTCATGAAATTCCGGAGCCGAGAAGGTATATCTAGACACTCTCTCAGGTACGGGGGAGGTTGGAGTTGTTGAGTGATGGGCCAATGTTAAATAAGAGTAGTGCTCTCTGGTTGATACAAATTTTCCTGTTTCTAGCTTAGTGAAAGTTTTTGTTCTACCACTAGTCAATTCTGGGTTTTTTAAAAGCCTCGCAGTATCAATCTGGCGCGTCTTGTCTAGCTTCAATAGTGCCAAATATTGGTCTTTAGGTGTTTTGTCTTTTGCATACGCCGTGTGTATGTTTGCTAAAGTGTTTTTTTGAGCTTTAGCTAGTCGCTGTTCAGTAAATTTTATGCTGGGAAGATCCATGAATCCTAATTTTCTAAATATATACTTCAGAATGGTGGGAGTGTGCCCCGTAGGATCTCTCGTATTTACTGGATCCCCTACACAATACCCATACGCATTCAACCCACCCTCTCCAAACGGACTCCAACTGTCCGGGCTGTTGAAGCGCATCAACACCGGATTGAACTGCCGATACCCATTACCCAAATGATAATGCCCGGTCACCGGATCCGGCCGTTCGCCGTTGAAGCCGAGCAGGCTGAGCAAGCCGTTTTCCGGCGGGCGGTGGCCGTAGGGGGTGTAGGCGAGGGGATGAGGCTGAGTCGCGTCGAGCGCGTTCAATACCGAACGTTGTTGATCGGTCGCCAGCAGGGTGGTGTCGACCTTGGCGTCCTGGCGCTGGAGTTGCGCCAACAGCTGGTCGTCGTGTTGGAAAATACTGGTTTGCACGGCGCCCTGTATCTCGGTGGCCAGGCGACTTTTGCAGTAGAACCGCTGGATATCGGCCTGAGCGGATAGCGCGCAATCAGCCAAGCGATCTAGCGGGTCGTAGTGGTAGCGACACAATACGGTTTCGCGAGGGGAAGCAGGCATCGACTGAGCTCCGTGCAAGGTCCAAGAATCCGGACCTTCAGCATCGGAGCTTTTTCAGTTTTTGCCAACTAGCAGAACTGCTAGGTATCTTTTCGCTATAACAGTAGCCCACTGTTGTGATCTTTTGGGTGGGCGAGAAGCCGCTCAACGACAGCCTTGTTCGCTGTCATTGTTGTCATTGCGGCTTACTACCTCTGAGCGCCCCTGATTTTTTGGGCGTTTTTAGATAAGTAGATAAAGTTATTGTCCCGTTGTATTCGTTGTTTCGGTGTTGGGTTGTCTTGTGTGTAGAACAAATTCAACTCATCTTGAGCTGCTGTAAGTTTTTTATACTTCTTGGTGGAAAAGGATTTGTTGTTAGGTATGGTGATTGTTTTGGCATTCTCTATGGCACGGTTGAAGCCCTCTTCATATGATCTTAAAGGGCCACTTTTTTTGGCGAGGTTGGGGTTCTCAAATTTCTTATATGCAGGCGGGCTACCCCATGAGTCGGCTGGAAGTGACGACGATGACGCGTGTCTACTATAGGGTGGTGGACTCCCGTGGGGATCCGGTAGTGCTTTCGATCCTTTGGGTATTTCATCCAGAGATGAACTGTTCGGGGAAAGCAGATTGCTCGTGCTTCCGGCCCTCGAAGTGGATTTTTGGCCCATAGTCGTCGTCACCTCCGTTGTTGAGCGGGCTGAAGTCCTCAATCCTAATATTTTTCCAATATATTTCAGCTTTCCCCAGATACCCGCATGTCCTGTAGGGTCTCGACCAGTAATTGGTTCCCCCCCCACATACCCATACGCATTCAACCCCCCCTCCCCAAACGGACTCCAGCTGTCCGGACTGTTAAACCGCATCAACACCGGATTGAACTGCCGATAGCCATTACCCAAATGATAATGCCCAGTCACCGGATCCGGCCGTTCGCCGTTGAACCCGAGCAAGCTGAGCAAACCGTTCCCCAGTGGACGATGGCCGTAGGGCGTGTAGGCGATGGGATGAGGCTGAGTCGCGTGGATCGCGTTCAATACCGAGCGTTGTTGATCGGTCGCCAGCAGGGTGGTGTTGACCTTAGCGTCCTGGCGCTGCTGTTGCGCCAATAACTGGTCGTCGTGCTGGAAGACGCTGGTTTGCACCGCGCCTTGTATTTCGGTAGCCAAGCGACTTTTGCAATAGAAGCGCTGGATATCGGCCTGAGCGGATAGCGCGCAGTCGGCCAAGCGGTCCAGTGGGTCGTAGTGGTAGCGACACAATACGGTTTCGCGAGGGGAAACAGGCATCGACTGAGCTCCATGCAAGGTCTGAAAATCCAGACCCTCAGCATCGGTTTTTTTTCAGGCGTTGCCTACTAGCAGAACTGCTAGGGTTTTGGGCTTTGATCGTTCCCACGCGCCGCAAAGGGATAGATCGTTCCCACGCTCTGCGTGGGAATGCCTCACTGGACGCTCTGCGTCCGCTCTTGCATGTGACGCAGAGCGTCACGGGCTGCATTCCCACGCGGGAGCGTGGGAACGATCAGTCACCGCATATTCAAACTGGAGGTTGTGTCTCCAGCATCGACGGCCGCTGGCTGACCTCTGCATACCAACCGCTGAGTTTTGGATTGGCTTCACGCCAGTTCAGGTCCGGGTGGCGGAAGTCCAGGTAACCGAGGGCGCAGGCCACGCTGATGGCGGCGACGTCGAAGTGGCAGGTGAGTTCGGCGATCGCGTCGGCCTCTAGCACGGCCAGGGTGCGGCGGATTTTGTCGCGTTGGGCGTCGAGCCATTCGTCCCAATGTTTTTCCGGGGCGCGCAGGGCGACTTCATATCTCACCAGCACCGAGGCGTCCATGATCCCGTCGGCCATCGAGGCCAGGGTCAGGCGCCGCCAGCGGGCCGAGCCGTCGCGGGGGATCAGCGGGTTGCCGACGTGCTGGTGGTCGAGGTAATCGAGGATCACTCGGCTGTCGTGCAGCACATTACCGTCGGCCAGGCGCAGGGCCGGGATTTTGCCCAGCGGGTTGTCCTGATTGAGGGCGGTGTCCGGGCTGACCGGGCTGAGTTGGCTGTTTTGCAGCGCCACGCGGTTCAGTTGACCGGTTTCGTGAAGCAGCACCATCACTTTACGAACGTAAGGCGAGGCCGGGTTGTGGAACAAGGTCATGCTGGGGGTGGACATGGCTTTCCTCGGCGGTGATTAAGGCGCAGGGGGGTTAGCCTAGTCATTTCCGGGGTGGCTGGCGAGGGGAAACCCTCTCGCCACAGGCTCGGCGCCACTGGCACCAAAGTCCTTCAACTCTGGCGCGCCCGCGATCGACGCGGACGCGCTTGCTCTACTGGCCTACACCTTCACCGAATGCTCGCGATCGAGCACCTTTTCGACCAACAACAACCCCAACTCCATGAGGCTATAAATCGCCAGCGCGAGGTTGCGGTGTTTGCCTTCCAGGTCATCGGACAAATCCAACGTCAGGATGCTGGCCGAGCAAAAGGTTTCGTAGGTGTGGGCCAGCAAGGCTTCGGGATTGATGTCCGGGGCGACGGTGAAGATTTGCGGTGGACGGTCGCTGCTGGCGCGCGGCTTGTCCGATGGCGGTGGGCGCAGGTAGTGATCGAGGGCCCGGTGTGCGGCCTGGTGGAGTTTTTTCGAATCGAGGGTGTCGCAGGGCGATACGTTTGGGGTTTCGGGCGGATTGGGGGTTACTTTGAACATGGCTTAGCTCTCTAGGTGAGGCTGCAACCAGTTCGCGACTAAACGAAAGGGTGGCAGCTGTACGCAGGTTAGTCGACCGATGAGCTAAGAAACCGGCGCGCCCGAGGGCGCCCTGCGCACAGCCACCATCAAGTGCAGGTATAGGGAGATACCTAACTGATAGAAGCTTGATACACCTTAACTACAACGGGCGACTAAACCCGATCGCTGATGGGCAGCGACTGGAGAACCTTAGTGGCGTGAGGCAAGGCGCACAAGCGGGGGGATTCTGGCGGATGTGTAGGCAGTGGCGCAAGGTGGTGTAGTCAATGGAAGGCGCCCCCGGGGATCGCGTCGCTTTCTAAAACGAATGCACCTGCTTGCGACGCTTCCACTGGCTCAGCCGCTGTTGCAGATTCAACGGGCTGTGAATCTGCTGTTGCCGTGCGCGGCTGAACAGGATCAGCGCCAGTTCGGCGGTGGCCAGGGCGTCGGCGCTGGCGTGATGGCGCTCGCCGACGTGCAGTTTGAAATGCTCGATCCAGTCATCCAGCCCGGCTTCACGGATGTGCGCCTGAGGGCAGAGCAGCGGCGCCATTTCCGCGACATCGAGAAACGGATGCTGCATGCGATAACCCAAGCTGTCTTTCAGGGCGCGCCCGAGCATGTGCTGGTCGAATGGCGCATGAAAGGCCAGCAACGGGCTGTCGCCGACGAATTCCATGAAGTCCAGCAAGGCTTCAACCGGATCGCTCCCGGCGGCGATGGCGCTGGGGCCCAGACCGTGAATCAGTACGCTGGGGCTGAGCTTGTGATCAATGCGCTGCAGGGTTCGCTCGAATTGCTGGCTGAAATCGATAGCGCCATCGTCGATCACCACCGCGCCGATCGATAGCACCAGATCCTTGTTCAAGTTAAGCCCCGTGGTTTCCAGATCGAGCACCACCCAGCGCTGCTCGCGCAGGCTGCATTCGCTTAAGTGTGGGGCGACCTCCAGGCTCTCCAGTCGTTGTTGCTGCTCGGCGGTCAGCGTCGGGCTATTGGGGCGTAGCCAGGAGAACAGGCTCATAGCTGATACCGCAGCGTCAGGCTGCTTTGCAGGCGTTGGGCCTGACGCAGGGATTCACGCAGGATTCGCCGATCCAGGTGGTTGAGGCTGTCGGGATCGACCCGGTTGGAGTAGGGCAGATTCTCGCGGGTTTGCAGCTGATGCTGCTGCATACGGGTCTGCTGAATAAAGTGATAGGCCTCTTCATAGGCGGCGCCGTCCAGCCGTTCGATAACCTCCTTGGCCACCAGTTGGCGCAAGCGTTCCAGGGTGTTGTTGGCTTCAATGCCGTTGGCCAACGCCAGCAGCCGGGCGCCGTCGACGAACGGTGTCAGGCCCTGGACTTTCAGATCGAGAGTGGCCTTTTCGCCATTTTTCCTGGCCAGCACAAATTCGCGGAAACGCCCCACCGGTGGCCGTTGGCGCAAGGCGTTTTCCGCCATCATGCGTTGGAATAGACGGTTGTCAGCGACCTGATCGAGAATGCTGCGGCGCAATTGCTCACAGCCTTGCTCATCGCCCCAGACCACCCGTAAATCGAAATAAATACTCGAACCCAGCAGGTTCTCCGGCGTCGCTTCACGGATAAACGCGGCGAAACGCCGGGCCCATTCGGCGCGGGACAGGCACAACTCGGGGTTGCCGGCCATGATGTTGCCCTTGCACAGGGTGAAACCGCACAGCGCCAGGCTCTGGTTGATCTGCTGCGCCAACGGCAGCAGCTTGCCGCGGATTTCGGCGGCGTGGGCAGCGTCTCTCGCTTCGAAGAGGATGCCGTTGTCCTGATCGGTATGCAGCGTTTGCTCGCGACGGCCTTCGCTGCCAAAACACAGCCAACTGAACGGTACGCCGGGGTCGCCTTTTTCAGCGAGGGTCAGTTCGATAACCCGGCACACGGTATGGTCGTTGAGCAGGGTGATGATATGGGTGATCTGGGTCGACGACGCACCGTGGGCGAGCATGCATTCCACCAATTGGCCGATCTCACCACGGATCGCCACCAGGTTTTCCACCCGAGGCGCATTGCGGATGGTCCGCGCCAGGTGCACCAGATCGACCCGCTGCAGGGAAAACAGGTCCCGCTCCGAGACCACGCCGCACAGGCGCTGATCCTTGACCAGGCAGACGTGGGCGATATGCCGCTCGGTCATGGCAATCGCCGCATCGAAGGCGCTGTGATCGGGTGTGAGGGAGAACGGCGCCTGAGTCATGTGCCGTTCGATGCTCTGGTTGAAATCGTGGGTGCCATCGGCGACCACCTGGCGCAGGTCGCGCAAGGTGAAAATGCCGATGGGGGCTTTTTGCTCATCGACCACCACGATGCTGCCGACCTGCTGCTCGTGCATCAGGGTTACCGCCTCACGCAACGGCGTGAGGGGGCTGCAGGACACCGGATGGCGCATGGCTAGCTCGCCCAGACGGGTGTTGAGCGAATACTGGGTGCCGAGGGTTTCCACGGCTTTTTGCTGAACCTGTTGGTTAACCCGATCAAGCAGGCTGCTGACCCCGCGCAGGGCAAAGTCGCGAAACGGGCTGGACAGCGCAAACAGCTTGATAAAGGCCAGCTTGTTCAGTTGCAGGCAGAAGGTGTCTTCAGCTGCCAGGTGTTCGGTGCGGGTCGCGCGTTCGCCGAGCAGGGCGGCCAGAGGAAAGCACTCGCCGGTCGAGATTTCAAAGGTGGTTTCGGTACCCCCCTTGGCGGTGTGCGGGCGCTCACCGACCACTCGCCCCTGTTTGACGATGTAAAAGTGCTCAACCGGCCCGTCGGCGGGTTTGATGATGCTTTCGCCCGGGGCGTAAAAACGCAGTTGGCATTGCTCGACCAGGTAAGCCAGGTGAGCGTTTTCCATTTGATTGAACGGCGGGAACCGCTGAAGGAATTGCAGGGTGCCGTGGATGTTCTGCAACACTGCGGTTTTCCCTGCCTGGGTGAAGGCATCCGCTTTACTCATAACCATTACTGCAGTCTTTTTTGAATTGTTGTGGTCGGATCATCAGCCATGGTCGGCCCCTGCGCGCAGGGTGCCCATTGGACGTAAGTCTATGTAGCCGGTGCACCAGGCGCAGATGTCTTACGCAATCAGTGCGAAAAACCTTTCGTAACCCCTCTTGGAAAATTATCCGACGAAGTGCACATTGGAGGCTGGCTTAGCGATGTCAGACCACTGTGCTAGGGGAATGATTTGAAAATGTAGAGAAGCGTATGACCGACCACGATATTTTGAGTGATGCCGAGCGTGAGGCGCTGAGCGCCGTCATGCTGGAACCGGATCTGCCGCCGCAGCGCGTGTTGATCGCCGATGACGATAAGGACGCGCGTGAGCTGTTGGCGGAAATTCTTGGTTTGGATGGCATTCGCTGCGTCACTGCGGCCAGCGGCAAAGCCGCGCTGGAAATATTGAATTCGAGTAAATCGATAGGCTTGCTCATTACCGATCTGCGGATGGCACCGTGCAATGGCCTGGATTTGATACGCAAGGTGCGCGATTCGGAGCGGGCGGCGCTGCCGATCATCATCATTTCCGGGGACGCGGATGTCCGCGATGCTATCGCCGCCATGCATTTGAGCGTGGTGGATTTCCTGCTCAAACCGATCGATGCCACGAAGTTACTGGCGTTGGTGAGGCATGAGTTGGGGGTGGTGTAGGTTCTCTACCGCCAGTTAAACCGTTAAAAGATCGCAGGCTGCGCCAGCTCCTACATTGATTGCGGTCACCCGTAAATTTGGGATGTACCCCCATCCCGTAGGAGCTGGCGGAGCCTGCGATCTTTCGCTGATCGTTCCCACGCTCTGCGTGGGAATGCCTCCTTGGACGCTCTGCGTCCGCTTCGGCAGTGACGCGGAGCGTCATGGGCTGCATTCCCACGCAGAGCGTGGGAACGATGTGATCTTGCTTTCAGCGAACACAAAAAAGCCCTGATCTCGCGATCAGGGCTTTTTGTTATCTGCTGTTAACGCTTATTCACAGACCATTTTTGGCTTTGAACTCACGGCGACGACGGTGCAGGACCGGCTCGGTGTAACCGTTTGGCTGTTTAGTGCCTTCTATCACCAGTTCGACGGCCGCCTGGAAGGCGATGTTGCTGTCGAAATCCGGTGCCAACGGGCGGTACAGCGCGTCGTTGGCGTTCTGCCGATCAACCACGGGTGCCATACGCTTGAGGCTTTCCAGCACCTGGGCTTCATTGACGATGCCATGGCGCAACCAGTTAGCGATGTGCTGGCTGGAAATACGCAGGGTGGCACGGTCTTCCATCAGGCCGACGTCGTTGATGTCCGGCACTTTCGAGCAACCAACGCCTTGGTCGATCCAGCGCACCACGTAACCGAGGATGCCTTGGGCGTTGTTGTCCAGTTCGTTCTGGATTTCTTCGGCCGACCAGTGGGTGTTGCTCGCCAACGGGATGGTCAGGATATCGTCGATCGATGCGCGACCACGCTTGGCCAGTTCGGCCTGGCGGGCAAACACGTCGACCTTGTGGTAGTGCAGTGCGTGCAATGCAGCGGCGGTCGGCGATGGCACCCAGGCGGTGTTGGCACCGGCCAGCGGGTGAGCGATTTTCTGCTCGAGCATCGCGGCCATCAGGTCGGGCATGGCCCACATACCTTTACCGATCTGGGCGCGACCTTGCAGGCCGGTGCTCAAACCGATATCGACGTTCCAGTTCTCGTAGGCGCCGATCCATTTCTCAGCCTTCATGGCCGCTTTGCGCACCATCGCGCCAGCTTCCATGGAGGTGTGGATTTCGTCACCCGTGCGGTCGAGGAAGCCGGTGTTGATGAACACCACGCGCTCGCTGGCCGCCTTGATGCACGCCTTGAGGTTGACCGTGGTACGCCGCTCTTCGTCCATGATGCCGACTTTGAGGGTGTTGCGCGGCAGTTCGAGGACATCTTCGATGCGACCGAACAACTCGTTGGTGAACGCCGCTTCTTCAGGGCCGTGCATTTTCGGTTTAACGATGTAGACCGAACCGGTGCGGCTGTTTTTGCGCGAGTTGTTGCCGTTGAGGCTGTGAATCGCTGCGAGGCTGGTGACCAGACCGTCGAGAATCCCTTCCGGCACTTCGTTGCCGTCTTTGTCGAGAATCGCGTCGATGGTCATCAAATGGCCAACGTTACGCACAAACAACAGGGAACGGCCATGCAGGCTCAGTTCGCTGCCGTCGAGCGCGGTGTAGCGGCGGTCGGCGTTCATGGTGCGAGTGAAGGTCTTGCCACCCTTGGACACGTCTTCAGACAGGTCGCCCTTCATCAGGCCGAGCCAGTTGCGATAGATCACCACTTTGTCATCGGCATCGACCGCAGCGACCGAGTCTTCGCAGTCCATGATGGTGGTCAGCGCGGCTTCCATCAGCAGGTCTTTGACACCGGCAGGGTCGGTCTGGCCGACCGGGGTGCTGGCGTCGATCTGGATTTCGAAGTGCAGACCGTTGTTTTTCAGCAGGATTGCGGTCGGTGCAGCGGCGTCGCCGTGGAAGGCGATCAGTTGTGCGTCGTTGCGTAAGCCAGTGTTGCTGCCGCCTTTGAGGCTGACCACCAGTTTGCCGTCGACGATCTTGTAGCCGGTGGAGTCGACGTGAGAGCCGGCCGCCAATGGCACCGCTTCGTCGAGGAAGGCGCGGGCGAAGGCGATAACTTTGTCGCCACGAACCTTGTTGTAGCCTTTGCCTTTTTCTGCACCGTCAGCTTCGCTGATGGCGTCAGTGCCGTACAACGCGTCGTACAGCGAACCCCAGCGGGCGTTCGAGGCGTTGAGGGCGAAACGGGCATTCATCACCGGGACGACCAGTTGTGGACCGGCCATGCGGGCGATTTCGTCGTCGACGTTTTGTGTCGTCGCCTGGAAATCCGCCGCTTCTGGCAGCAGATAACCGATGTCTTGCAGAAAGGCTTTATAGGCCACGGCGTCATGCGCCTGACCTGCACGAGACTGGTGCCAGGCATCGATTCGCGCCTGGAGGTCGTCGCGTTTGGCGAGTAGGGCTTTGTTCTTCGGTGCCAGGTCATGAATGACCTTGTCGGCACCGCCCCAGAACTTATCGGCGGTGAGGCCGGTACCGGGAATGGCTTCGTTGTTCACGAAGTCGAACAGGACTTTGGCGACCTGCAGGCCACCGACTTGAACGTGTTCAGTCATTGCTTGCCTCACTCTGCTCAGCTATTTCGCTTTTCAGCTCTTCAATTTAACAATGAAGCCTCTGGCCATTTAAACCACAAACCCCTGCACCAGTACATGCCATTGCGGGCGGCTGGGTAGGTCCAATCAACGGCTTGAAGCCTTGCTGACGGGGCTTTCGGGGTTGCGATGGCGCCTTGGCAGACATCGATCCAACGTTTATGTAGTGCGCGCTGCGGCATACTACATGATGAATTGCGGTTGTGAAAATTAGACTAAATACGTCGTTTAGCGACTTAAGCCAGCTGTCTGGTCACGCTGGGGGACGGGATGTTCTCAAAAAACTATTGGATTGTTCCAGATAAATATAAGAACGGTACACGATTTGTTTTTCTGCACGACCATCGGCGGTGTCTCTATTCGCGGGCAAGCCCGCTCCCACAGGTCTTGTGCAATCCTTGTGGGAGCGGGCTTGCCCGCGAAGACGTCAGTCAATTAAGCGCAGAATAAAGGCTTGCCTATACTTCCCCTTCTATAACAAAAGTCATGACAAGAGGGCTGTGCCATGGACCACCTCGTACTTACCGTATTCGCCCCGGATAAAGCCGGCCAGGTCGAGCGCATTGCCCAATGCATCGCCGAGCATGGCGGGAACTGGCTGGAAAGCCGCATGTCGCGTATGGCCGGGCAATTTGCCGGGATTTTGCGGGTCGGGGTGCCGGCCGAGGCCTATGACGAACTGGTGGATGCGCTGCAAGGGCTGTCCGCGCATGGCATCCGAGTGCTGATCGCCGAGAGCGGTATCGAACAATCCTGCACCTGGAAACCGATCGCCATGGAGTTGGTAGGCAATGACCGGCCGGGGATTGTGCGCGACATCACGCGATTGTTGACCGAGCAAGGCGTCAACCTGGAACGGTTGGTCACTGATGTGCGTCCGGCCCCGATGAGCAGCGAGCCGCTGTTCCACGCCGAAGCCATTCTGGCGGTGCCGTTGACCTTGTCCCTGGATGTATTGCAGGCGCGCCTGGAGACCTTGGCAGATGATTTGATGGTCGAGTTGGTGTTGCGCAGCGAGGTGTAAACCAGAAGAAACAGGTTATCCAAGTAAAACGTGCACCTGCCTGTGGATAACCTGTAGAGATACACCGCAGGCCCAAGCTGGCCGGGGCTCATCAGGATCTGAGCAAAAAACGAACAGTTTCAAGGGCTTGTGCACAAACGGCGGGGATCACACTGTGGATAACCTTGGGAAGGATGCTTGCAGGCCATGTGAATCATGGCCTGCAGATCTTTGTACGTTTTTTGATCAGGCGCGTCGACGCAGACTGAACCAGGCATCCACGCTGTAAATCGCCAGGCCTGCCCAAATAAACACGAATGCAATCAAGGTGCTGGAAGACAGATGCTCGCCAAACAACAGCACGGCCTGCGATAGCACCAGGGTCGGCGCTATGTATTGCAGGAAGCCCAGGGTGGTATAGGGCAGGTGCCGTGCAGCCGCGTTGAAGGACACCAGCGGCACCAGCGTGATCGGCCCTGCGGCCACCAGCCACCAGGCTTCAGAGGTGGTCCAGAACGCAGCCTGAGCACTGGTCGCTACCGGATTGAGCAGCAACCAGCCCAGGGCAATCGGCACCAGCATCCAGGTTTCCACCACCAGCCCGGGCAAGGCCTTGACCGGTGCTTGCTTGCGGATCAACCCGTAGAAGCCGAAGGTCAGTGCCAGTATCAGCGATACCCATGGCAAGCTACCGACTTGCCAGACTTGCTGCGCCACTCCAACGGTCGCCAACCCCACCGCCAGCCACTGCATGCGCCGCAGACGCTCGCCGAGCAACAGCATGCCCAACAGCACGTTCACCAGTGGATTGATGTAGTAGCCGAGGCTGGCTTCGAGCATGCGGCCGTTATTCACCGACCACACATAGGTCAGCCAGTTGGCCGCGATCAGCGTGCCGCTTAACGCCAGAATCGCCAGCCGGCGCGGGTTTTCACGCAGTTCGCGCCACCAGCCCGGATGCTTCCAGACCAATAGCAACAGTGAGCCGAACAATGCGGACCAGAGCACCCGGTGAACGATGATTTCCACCGCTGGCACGCTGGCGATGGCTTTGAAGTAGAGCGGGAACAGTCCCCAGATGATGTAGGCGGTCAGGCCTAGAACGTACCCGCGACGCGGGTTGGCGGCTTGCATGCAGAATCCTTGCTTAGGCAGCTAACAAAGCAGTGATTGTAGGGCGGTTGTATAGATGTGTCGTGCCCGAAAAGCAAAGATCGCAGCCTGCGGCAGCTCCTACGCTGACGGGGTACAACCGCGAAATGACGGGTGTACACGATTCTGTAGGAGCTGCCGCAGGCTGCGATCTTTTGATCTTGAAATCAGAACAATTTCAAAGGTTCTTCGTTTAACGCAGAAAGCTGCTCGCGCAATGCCAGCACCTGATCGCCCCAATACCGTTCGGTGCCGAACCACGGGAAGCTGCGGGGGAACGCCGGGTCATCCCAGCGACGGGCCAGCCAAGCGCTGTAGTGCATCAGACGCAGAGCGCGCAACGGTTCGATCAGCGCCAGTTCACGCGGGTCGAAGTCATGGAACTCGCTGTAGCCGTCCATCAGTTCCGACAACTGGCCCAGACATTCCTGACGGTCACCGGCGAGCATCATCCACAGATCCTGCACTGCCGGGCCCATGCGGCAGTCATCGAGGTCGACGATGTGGAACATTTCATCGCGGCACATCATGTTGCCGGGGTGGCAGTCGCCGTGCATGCGGATGTTCTGATGGGGCGTGGCCTTGTAGACCTCTTCCACTCGCTTGAGCAGATCCCGGGCGACTGACTCGTAGGCCGGGAGCAAGCTGCGAGGAACGAAATTACCTTCGAGCAAGGTAGTCAGCGAGTCATGGCCGAAGTTCTTCACGCCGAGCGCTTCACGGTGTTCGAACGGACGGGTGGCGCCGACCGCGTGCAAGCGGCCGAGCAATTGCCCGAGGCGATACAACTGATCCAGGTTGCCGGGCTCTGGCGCACGGCCGCCACGACGAGGGAACAGAGTGAAGCGGAAACCAGCGTGTTCGAACAGGCTTTCGCCGTTGTGGATCATTGGCGCGACCACGGGGACATCGCACTCGGCGAGTTCGAAGGTGAAGCGGTGTTCTTCGAGGATCGCCTCGTTGGTCCAACGCTGTGGGCGGTAGAACTTGGCGATCAGCGGTTCGGAGTCTTCGATGCCCACCTGGTAGACGCGGTTTTCGTAGCTGTTGAGCGCAAGAATGCGGGCGTCGCTGAGAAACCCGATGCTTTCAACAGCATCGAGTACCAGGTCGGGTGTAAGGGTTTCAAACGGATGGGCCATGCTGACTCCTGCGCGCAGCAGGCTGCCGCGTCCGGCCAAACATGGTAGCGCAGACGGGCCGTCTTTAGGGGGTGAGGTTCATAGGCGGTTTTGCCTGTGCCTTCGCGGGCAAGTCGGATCGCCGCACCGCCGCTCCCACAGGGGACTTCATTGCTCTTGTGGGAGCGAGCCTGCTCGCGATGAGGGCCTGTCAGGCGCCGACGATCCCGCCATCTTCTCGGGTGATCGCGATCACTGAAGACCTCGGTTTACCGTTCGGCAGATGCTCGGGGAAGGTCGAACCGCCGTTCTCGCCCGGGTGTTGAATGCCGACAAACAACGTCTTCTGATCCGGCGAGAAGCTGATGCCAGTCACTTCGCAACCCACCGGGCCGACCATGAACCGACGGATCTCACCGCTGGCCGGGTCGGCGCAGAGCATCTGGTTGTTGCCCATGCCGGCGAAGTCTCCGCTGTTGCTGGCGTCACCGTCGGTGAGAATCCACAGCCGGCCAGCGTTGTCGAAACCCAGGCCGTCGGGGCTGTTGAACATGTTCTGCGGGGTGATGTTCGACGAGCCGCCTTTCGGTTTTCCGGCGTGCACGGTCGGGTTGCCGGCAACCACAAACAGGTCCCAGGAAAAGCTCATGGCGGCGTGGTCATCACGGTTTTCCTGCCAGCGCAGAATCTGCCCATAGACGTTCTTCTCCCGCGGGTTTGGGCCGCCGACCGGTTGGCCGTCTTCGCCGCGCTTGGCGTTGTTGGTCAAGGTGCAATAGACCTGGCCGTCTTTGGGGCTGACCACAATCCATTCCGGGCGGTCCATGCGTGTAGCGTTGACCACACTGGCGGCGAGGCGCGCGTGGATCAGTACTTCGGCCTGGCTGGCAAAACCGCTGCTGGCGTCGATACCGTTTTTGCCGTGGGTCAATTCGATCCACTGACCCTGACCTTTTGGATGATCAGGGTTGCTGTCGCCGGCATCAAAGCGTGCGACATACAAACTGCCGTGGTCCAGCAAGTCGCGGTTGGCCTTGGGGTTGGCGTGGTTGATTTTGTCGCGGCTGATGAACTTGTAGATGAATTCGCCCCGTTCATCGTCGCCCATGTACACCACCGCGCGCCCGTCATGGGTCTCGGCCAGTGCGGCGTTTTCATGTTTGAAACGGCCAAGGGCGGTGCGTTTGACCGGGGTCGATTGTGGGTCGAACGGGTCGATTTCCACCACCCAACCATGACGGTTGAGTTCGTTGGGGGTCTTCGCCAGGTCGAAGCGCGGGTCGTGTGGATGCCAGTTGATTTCTTTACTGGTCGCCACTGCGCCGTAGCGTTTCTGCGCGGCGTCGAACTTCTGCTCGGGATTGCTGCTGCCAAAGCAGTCAGTGAAGTTCTCTTCACACGTCAGATAAGTGCCCCACGGTGTTTTGCCGTTGGCGCAGTTCTGGAAGGTGCCGAGGACTTTTTTGCCGTGGGGGTCGGCGCTGGTTTTCAACAGATCATGCCCGGCGGCCGGACCGCTCAGGTGCAGTGGCGAGTTGCCGTGGATGCGGCGGTTGTAGCGCGAGCCCTGAACGAATTGCCATTGACCGTTTTTGCGTTGCACTTCGATCACCGACACGCCTTCGCTGGCCAGCGCTTTGCGCACGTCTTCAGCCGATTGCGGCATACCGCCGTGAGGGTAGAGGTAGCGGTAGTTGGTGTATTCGTTGTTGATTGCCATTAGCGCGCGGTCGTGGTCGCCAGGGAAAGCGAACAGGCTCATGCCGTCGTTGTTGTCGCCGAACTGGACTTCCTGGGCCTGGGCGCTGCCTTTGCCGCTTGGGTCGAAGGCCGGGCCGTTCTGTTGCAGCGCCTGGCCCCAACTGATCAGCACCGACGATTTATAGCCGGGCGGCAAGGTGATGGTGTCGCTGGTGGCGGCGGCAATGCTGTCGAAACCCAGTAGCTGGCTTGAGCCGGCACTGACGCTGGCGGCCAGTACGCTGCGGCTCAGCAGGTTGCCTCCGAGAAACATCGCCGCGCCGCAAAGGGCGCCCGCGCTGATGAAGCCGCGACGGCTGAGGCCGACGATTTTTTCGAGGTCGGTGGGCTGGTTTTCTTCTAATAGGTTCACATCAGGCTCCCTGCAGGTTTTTGCAGCCACCTTAGGGAGTGTCGATGAAGGAAATGTTTCAACGAAATTTCAAACTTCGCCGCGAACCTTCGTAGCAGCTGGCGAAGCCTGCGTTCGAGGGCGAAGCACTCGCAATCCGGTTAACTCAATAAGAGGTCAGAATTGCAGTGCCTGAATTTACGACTGCTGCGCAGCCGAACGCAGCCTCGCAGGCTCGACAGCTGCTACGAAAAGCGCGTCAGCCTTGGGTTATAGCGGCGTACCGAGCAATACATTGGACGGTGCGAACTGCACCAGAACGGGTTTTGCAGTCGTCAGCGCGCAGGTCCTAAGGTGCAACGGTTCGGCCAATGCGCACAGAGTTTGGCCGTTCGGCAAGGCGATACGCACTTCGCTGGGGCCATCTTCGGCGTCGAGAATTTCCTCGATAATCCCGTTCAGGCAATTGTGTCCAGGTGTTGCGGCTTGATCGATGGCCAGCAAATCCAGCCAGCCGGCCTTGATCAATGCCACCACTTCAGTGCCGGTTTCCAGCTCCAGGCGCAGGGTGCTGTCATGGGTGATCTGCGCCTGGATCGTCAACCCTTCCGCCAGCTTGAGGCGGATCAGGTCATTGCGCCCCTGACTGTCGATGGCCATGACTTTGCCGTGCAGTTGATTGCGCGCGCTGGTTCTGAGCATCAGGCGGCCGAGCAGGTCCAGGTCGCTGGCGTCTTCGGCGGCCTCCAGCACTTGAGCCTGCAACGCTTGCAGACGTTGATAGAGCCGCAATACCCGCTCACCTTCGCTGGATAACTTCGCGCCACCGCCGCCCTTGCCACCGACACTGCGTTCGACCAAAGGCTTTTGCGCGAGGTTGTTCAACTCATCGATGGCGTCCCAGGCCGCCTTGTAACTCAACCCTGCGCTTTTTGCGGCGCGGGTGATCGAGCCTTGTTCGGCAATGTGTTGCAGCAAGGCAATGCGCTGCGGGCGACGGACGATGTGTTGAGTCAAAAGCGTGGGCAAGGACATGGCGGTGCGCTACGAGCGGTATTGATGGGATGAGACGTTGGCGGCTTGGGGCGTGAGAGTCAAGTCAGGTCAACTCGCCGGGTTTGGGTGTTCTCGCCAGGCAATAGACGTCGACCCGTTGGGCTCCCGCTTTCATTAGCAAATGGGCGAGGTTTTCGGCGGTGGCGCCGGTGGTCAGCACGTCGTCGACCAAGGCCAGATGCCGGCCTTTGATCAGCGCATCGGGCGCCAGGGCAAATGCCCTTTGAAGGTTGTGTTTGCGCGCCTTGGCATCCAGATCCTGTTGCGCGGTGGTGTCTTGAATCCGCAGCAGCAAACGCTCATCGCAGGGGATGTTCAGGCTGTCGCTGAGCCAGTGGGCGATCATCGCCGCCTGGTTGTAACCGCGCTCGCGCAGGCGCTTGTTGGCCAAGGGCACGGGGACCAACGCATCGGGCCGTATCAGGTCTTCATCAAAGCGATGTTGCAGCGACTGGCTGAGAAGTTCGGCCAGCAGGCGGCCAAACGGCCACTTTGCGTTGTGCTTGAAGCGGGTGATCAAGCTGTCGATCGGAAAGCCGTAAGTGAAGGGAGTTACGACCTGCTCAAAGGCCGGAGGCTTTTTCTGGCACTGACCACAGGTCAAACCGGCCATGGGCAAGGGCAGGGCGCACATCTGGCAATGATCACCGAGCCAGGGCAGCTCACTTTCACAGGGTGTGCAGAGGGGGTGAGAGGTATCGGTGAGTTCGTCACAGAGCAAACAGGTTTGTTTGTTTTTTAACCAGATGTAAACCTGCCCTTTGTATTGTGGTTGACAGTGCATGTCTCTTCCTTAAATATGCCGAACATCCGTGTCGCGTCTGTGGGTATTACGTCCCGTCGGCGCTTGCCAAGCATAAAACAAGGAAATCAGCCGATGAGCGCCAGCATCACCGCTAAATTGCGTCACGATTGGTCTTTAGCCGAAGTTAAAGCGCTGTTCGTTCAGCCCTTCAATGACCTGTTGTTCCAGGCGCAGACGGTGCACCGCGCGCATTTCGACGCCAACCGCGTGCAAGTCTCGACGCTGCTGTCGATCAAAACCGGTGCTTGTCCGGAAGATTGCAAATATTGTCCGCAGTCCGGTCACTACAACACCGGGCTGGAAAAAGAAAAACTGATGGAAGTGCAGAAGGTCCTCGAAGAGGCCGCTCGTGCCAAGGCCATCGGTTCGACCCGTTTCTGCATGGGCGCGGCCTGGAAACACCCGTCGGCCAAAGACATGCCCTACGTGCTGGAAATGGTCAAAGGCGTGAAAGCCATGGGCCTGGAAACCTGCATGACCCTCGGTCGTCTCGATCAGGACCAGACCCAAGCCCTGGCCAGCGCTGGCCTGGACTACTACAACCACAACCTCGACACCTCGCCTGAGTTCTACGGCAGCATCATTACCACCCGTACTTACGCCGAACGCCTGCAGACCCTGGCTTACGTGCGTGATTCCGGGATGAAAATCTGCTCCGGCGGCATTCTCGGTATGGGTGAGTCTCTTGATGACCGCGCCAATCTGCTGATCCAGTTGGCCAACCTGCCGGAGCATCCGGAGTCGGTGCCGATCAACATGCTGGTGAAAGTCGCCGGTACGCCGCTGGAAAACGCCGATGACATCGACCCGTTCGATTTCATCCGCATGCTCGCAGTCGCCCGCATCCTGATGCCGCAATCCCACGTGCGCCTGTCCGCCGGCCGCGAAGCGATGAACGAGCAGATGCAGGCTTTGGCCTTCTTTGCCGGTGCCAACTCGATTTTCTACGGCGATAAATTGCTGACCACCGCCAACCCGCAGGCTGACAAGGACATGCAACTGTTCTCGCGCCTGGGCATCCTGCCGGAAGCCCGCGAAGAGCACGCCGACGAAGTGCATCAGGCGGCTATCGAGCAGGCACTGGTGGAACAGAAGAGCAGCGAGCAGTTTTATAACGCAGCGGTCTGAGCTTGCCCCGATTCCTCTGAAGGAATGCAAAACTCCTGTGGGAGCGGGCTTGCTCGCGAAAGCGGTCTGTCAGTCGACATCCTTGTTGAATGTGATGCCGTCTTCGCGAGCAAGCCCGCTCCCACATTGGATTGTGTGCTTACCCTGAATTATGCGATCTGACCCCCCGAGGCCTGCATGTCTTTTGATCTCGCCGCGCGTCTCGCTACTCGTCGTGCCGAAAACCTTTATCGCCACCGCCCTCTGCTCCAAAGCCCTCAAGGCCCGGAAGTGGTGGTTGATGGTCAGCCGTTGCTGGCGTTCTGCAACAACGACTACCTGGGCCTGGCCAATCATCCGCAAGTCATCGAAGCCTGGCGCGCCGGGGCGACCCGTTGGGGTGTGGGTGGCGGTGCTTCGCATCTGGTGATCGGCCACAGCTCCCCGCACCATGCGCTGGAAGAAGCCTTGGCCGACTTGACCGGCCGCCCGCGTGCGTTGCTGTTCACTACCGGTTACATGGCCAACCTTGGCGCAGTCACCGCGCTGGTCGGGCAGGGCGATACGGTGCTGGAAGACCGGCTCAATCATGCATCGTTGCTGGATGCGGGGCTGTTGTCCGGCGCGCGCTTCAACCGCTATTTGCACAACGATGCGGCCAGCCTGGCCAAACGTTTGGAAAAAGCGACTGGCAACACGTTGGTGGTGACCGATGGCGTGTTCAGCATGGACGGTGATCTTGCCGACTTGCCCGCCCTGGCCCGAGAGGCCAAAGCCAAAGGCGCCTGGCTGATGGTCGATGATGCCCACGGCTTTGGTCCGTTGGGCGCCAACGGTGGCGGGATCGTCGAGCACTTTGGTTTGAGTCAGGAAGATGTGCCGGTGTTGGTCGGCACGCTGGGTAAAGCGTTCGGCACGGCGGGGGCGTTTGTCGCCGGGAGCGAAGAGCTGATCGAAAGCCTGATTCAGTTCGCCCGACCGTATATCTACACCACCAGCCAACCGCCAGCCCTGGCCTGTGCAACCCTGAAAAGTTTGGAATTGCTGCGTAGCGAACACTGGCGACGCGAACACCTGAATGCGCTGATCCGCCAGTTCCGCCATGGCGCGGAGCAGATTGGTTTGGAGTTGATGGACAGTTTCACGCCGATCCAGCCGATCATGATCGGCGACAGCGGGCGAGCGGTTCGCTTGTCGCAGATGCTGCGCGAGCGCGGCTTGATGGTCACGGCTATTCGCCCGCCAACCGTACCGGCAGGCAGTGCGCGTTTGCGCGTGACTTTGTCCGCAGCCCACAGTGAGTCTCAGGTCCAGCTATTGTTAAACGGTCTGGCAGAGTGTTTTAGCGAACTGGGACCGGAGCCAAGCCATGCGTGATCGACTGATTCTGCTGCCCGGCTGGGGCCTCGGCATTTCGCCGCTGGAACCGCTGGCGGCGGCTTTGCGGGGGTTGGACGAACACCTGCGGGTCGAAATCGAACCGCTGCCTGAGCTGGGGTCGGGTGACCTCGGGGAGTGGCTCGACGAACTCGACGCGACTGTGCCGGACAATGTCTGGCTGGGTGGTTGGTCGTTGGGCGGCATGCTCGCCGCGGAACTGGCTGCCCGGCGTGGTGAGCGCTGCTGCGGCTTGCTGACACTGGCCAGCAATCCTTGTTTTGTCGCCCACGCCGAATGGCCGAGCGCGATGCCCGGTGAAGCCTTCGATGCGTTTCTTGCCGGCTGCAGCGCTGACCCGCGAGGGACGCTCAAACGCTTCAGTCTGCTCTGCGCTCAAGGTGCCGAAGACCCGCGCGGTATGGCTCGACTGCTATTGGGTGGCGCGCCGAATACACCGCCGTCAGTCTTGCTGAGCGGGTTGGAGTTGCTCGCGCAACTGGACACCCGACAAGCGTTGCAAACCTTCCGCGGCCCGCAACTGCATCTGTTTGCCGGCCTGGACGGGCTGGTCCCGGCCGAAGCTGCAGGGGAGTTGCTGGCGTTGTTGCCAGATGTCGAAATCGGTCTGATTGAGCAGGCCAGCCACGCGTTTCTTTTGGAAGACCCTCACGGTGTGGCGGGGGCGATCCAGGCCTTTTTGCATGAGTCCGGTGATGACTGATTTGTCCCTTCCCAACCTTCCCGGCGGCCTGCCCGACAAGCGTCAGGTCGCGGCGTCCTTTTCCCGCGCGGCGGCCAGTTACGACAGCGTGGCTGAATTGCAGCGGGCGGTTGGCAGCGAGTTGCTGAGCCGCTTGCCGGGTGACTTCTCCCCCTGTCGCTGGCTGGATATGGGTTGCGGCACGGGTTATTTCAGTCGTGTTCTGGGGCAGACATTCCCCGAGAGCGAAGGGCTGGCGCTGGACATCGCCGAAGGCATGCTCAACCACGCTCGGCCGTTGGGTGGTGCTGCACATTTCATCGTCGGCGACGCCGAGCGTTTGCCGTTGCAGGCGCAGAGTTGCGAGCTGATTTTCTCCAGCCTGGCGGTGCAGTGGTGTGCAGACTTTGCTTCGGTGCTGAGTGAGGCGCATCGTGTACTGAAGCCTGGCGGCGTGTTGGCGTTTGCCAGTCTGTGCGTCGGTACGCTGTATGAATTACGCGATAGCTGGAGCCAGGTCGATGGCATGGTTCACGTCAATCGCTTCCGCCTGTTCAGCGCTTATCAGCAGCTGTGTGCTGCCAGTGGTTTGCGTGTGGTCAGCCTGGAAACTCGCCCGCATGTTCTGCATTACCCGGACGTGCGCAGCCTGACTCACGAGCTGAAAGCCTTGGGCGCGCACAATCTGAATCCTGGTCGGCCGGGTGGGTTGACGGGCCGGGCGCGGATCCTCGGTTTGATCGAGGCCTATGAACAGTTTCGTCAGGGACAAGGGCTGCCAGCGACTTATCAGGTGGTCTACGCCGTATTGGAGAAGCCTTTATGAGTGCAGCCTATTTCATCACCGGCACTGACACCGATGTCGGCAAGACCACCATCGCCGCAGGCCTGTTGCATGCTGCGCGCTCGGCGGGATTGAGCACGGCGGCGGGTAAGCCGGTGGCCTCCGGCTGCGAGGTGACGCCCAAGGGGCTGCGCAACGCCGATGCACTGGCGTTGCTGGCTGAATGCTCATTGCCGCTGAGTTACGCCGAGGTCAACCCGGTGGCGTTCGAGCCGGCGATTGCGCCGCATCTGGCGGCCCGTGAGGCAGGCGTGATGTTGACGGTTCAGTCGTTGCTGGGCCCGATGCGGCACATTCTGGATAAAGAAGCAGACTTCATCTTGATCGAAGGCGCTGGCGGCTGGCGAGTGCCATTGGCCGATCAGGACAACCTGTCAGACCTGGCGATGGCCTTGAACTTACCGGTCATTCTGGTAGTGGGGGTGCGGCTGGGTTGCATCAATCATGCATTGCTGACCGCTGAGGCGATTGCCCTGGACGGTTTGCAGTTGGCAGGTTGGGTCGCCAACATCATCGATCCCAAGACTTCACGTCTGGAGGAGAATCTCGCGACCCTGGCCGAACGGCTACCTGCACCGTGTCTCGGTCGAGTACCCAAGCTCAAGGTTGTCACGGCAGAAGCGGTGGCCGAGTATCTGCAGTTGGACCTGCTTGACTAGACTTTGCCTATGATAAGGCACTGTGCCATTAGTGTTTTTGTCGGGTATTTTCCGGGTGGGTCTGCTTCAATGACCTTTGTTTATCCTCTGCAGGATTGAGTTCTCCCATGGAAATCTCCGGGAATACCGCTTTCTACGCTGGTCTGAGCACCCTTCAGACAGGGCAGAACCGTGTCGATCAGGCCGCCAGTCAGATCGCCAACACGACCATTGAGCGCTCCGTCACCAGTCAGTCTTCCGAAGTCCAAGTCGATCGCCTGCGCTCGGTAGACCGCAGCCAGCAATCGGATCTGGCCAGCAGCATGGTCGAAATGTCCATGGGCAAGATTCAGGCGGAGCTGGGCGTCAACGTCGCCAAGGCGTCCGATGAAATGCTCGGCACGTTGATCAATACCTTCGCGTAGGAGCAGCCGGTCGACGCTCCTACAGCGAAGACGTCTTCACAGTCAAATAGACTCTGCTTCATCCCTCACTAACGCTCCCTCAACTATTCTTTTCTTGGTCAGCCAATGCTGCGTATTCGCTGCAGGCCTTTGCCTGCGCGGCATTCAGCCCGTCGATGACGAACGGCACTTGAACGGTGCTTGACAAGGTTTGGTCGTAAACGTATGTTTCAAACAACTGTTTGACCGCCATAACAAATCAACGCGGTTGTTCATTCCAGGATTCATCAGCAGAGGTTTATCGCTATGCCTGACTACAAGGCCCCCTTGCGTGATATTCGCTTCGTTCGTGACGAACTGCTCGGCTACGAAGCGCATTATCAGAGCCTTCCGGCTTGCCAGGACGCTACCCCGGACATGGTTGACGCCATCCTCGAGGAAGGCGCCAAGTTTTGTGAACAGGTGTTGGCTCCGCTGAACCGCGTGGGTGACACCGAAGGCTGCACCTGGAGTGAGTCCGGCGTTAAGACCCCGACTGGCTTCAAAGAAGCCTACAAGCAATTCGTCGAAGGCGGCTGGCCAAGCCTGGCTCACGACGTAGAGCACGGCGGCCAAGGCCTGCCGGAGTCTCTGGGTCTGGCAGTCAGCGAAATGGTGGGCGAAGCCAACTGGTCGTGGGGCATGTACCCAGGCCTGTCTCATGGCGCGATGAACACTATTTCCGAGCACGGTACGCCTGAGCAGCAAGAGGCTTATCTGACCAAACTGGTTTCCGGCGAATGGACCGGCACCATGTGCCTGACCGAGCCGCACTGCGGCACCGACCTGGGCATGCTGCGCACCAAGGCAGAACCTCAGGCTGACGGTTCCTACAAAGTCACCGGCACCAAGATCTTCATCTCGGCCGGTGAACACGACATGGCCGACAACATCGTCCACATCGTTCTGGCGCGTCTGCCGGATGCACCGGCCGGCACCAAAGGCATTTCGCTGTTCATCGTTCCAAAGTTCATGCCGAACGCTGACGGTTCGATCGGTTCGCGCAACGCCGTGACCTGCGGTTCCCTGGAACACAAGATGGGCATCCACGGTAACGCGACGTGCGTGATGAACTTCGACGCGGCCACCGGTTTCCTGATCGGCCCGGCGAACAAAGGCCTGAACTGCATGTTCACCTTTATGAACACCGCGCGTCTGGGTACGGCTCTGCAAGGTCTGGCTCACGCCGAGATCGGCTTCCAGGGCGGCCTGAAATACGCTCGTGATCGCTTGCAAATGCGCGCCCTGACTGGCCCGAAAGCGCCGGACAAAGCCGCTGACCCGATCATCGTGCACCCTGACGTACGCCGCATGCTGTTGACCATGAAGGCCTTCGCTGAAGGCAACCGTGCAATGGTTTACTTCACGGCCAAACAGGTCGATATCGTCAAGTACGGCGTAGATGAAGAAGAGAAGAAGAAAGCCGACGCACTGCTGGCCTTCATGACTCCAATCGCCAAAGCCTTCATGACTGAAGTGGGCTTCGAATCCGCCAACCACGGCGTGCAAATCTACGGTGGCCACGGCTTCATCGCCGAGTGGGGCATGGAGCAGAACGTTCGCGACAGCCGCATTTCCATGCTGTACGAAGGCACCACTGGTATCCAGGCGCTGGACCTGCTCGGCCGTAAAGTGCTGATGACTCAAGGCGAGGCTTTGAAAGGCTTCACCAAGATCGTTCACAAGTTCTGCCAGACCAACGAAGGCAACGATGCGGTCAAGGAATTCGTCGAGCCTCTGGCTGCACTGAACAAAGAGTGGGGCGAGCTGACCATGAAGGTCGGTATGGCGGCCATGAAAGACCGTGAAGAAGTCGGTGCCGCTTCGGTGGATTACCTGATGTACTCCGGTTATGCCTGCCTGGCTTACTTCTGGGCTGACATGGCGCGTCTGGCTGCTGAAAAACTGGCTGCCGGCACCACCGAAGAGGCGTTCTACACCGCCAAGCTGCAGACCGCGCGTTTCTACTTCCAACGCATCCTGCCGCGTACCCGCACTCACGTTGCAACCATGCTGTCGGGCGCCAACAACCTGATGGACATGAAAGAAGAAGACTTCGGCCTGGGTTACTAAGCCTTAACGCAGTGCTTCTAAAGCCGCGGCTCCTTCGGGAGCCGCGGTTTTTTTTAGTGTGAATGAAAAAAGCCCGGACCTTGCGACCCGGGCTTGTAAGGCTTTCATCAAGAGTAGTCAGGCCATGCTCACCACGGGGTGGGCTCCAGCGGGCCGACGCCAGTCGGGGTGCTCTTACCTTCCCCATTGCGCAGGAACGGCAGGTGCCAGAAGTCGTTCGGGACAATGGGGTCGCCCGGCTTGACGTTTTCCGGAAAGATGAACTCAAACACCGGCGCCACATACTGTCCTGCAATCAGACCGTTGGCCACTGTTTGCCGACTGGCATTTTGCAGACAATTGTCCACTACAGTCTGGCTGGCGGTTGGCGTCGGAACGCAGAGTGAGCGCACCATGACGCGCAGGGTACGGGTCGGCTGGCTGAGGAGCCCAAACGGCGCCTTGGTCGCCCGAAGCCTGGCACGTTGCGGCTGAGGGCCCGTGTTCTGGGTCGTGATGCCACCCGTGGCGCCGAAACAGCCCACTGCACCGGCGAAAGGGCACTCGCCCGTCATCTCAAAAGGTGTCACCCAGCGGTTGGTTTGCGCGCCGGTCGAGGGATCGACGTCTATCAGATAAATGTCGACCGGAGTCTTGACGTCGGTAGTCGATGTTTCGAGGAAAATCCGATTCTGCGTCTCCTGCGCGAAACCGTTGATAGCCGTCGCCGCGGGGTCGGCGGTGCCGACGCCAAACCCTCCGATAGACAGGTAGCTGGGCTGCGTACCAGGCTGAGTGTAGATCCCGACGCTGGCCTCTATCGTGTGCGCCGAGATGTAGTCCGGGGCACCCGCTGTAGCCGACTTCATCAGCGTGCCGTTGTAGATGATGAAGTCGCCGACTTCGAACGGCGCTTGCTGGGTCGGGTCGGGGTCCGTCGCAGTGCGTGTAGCATCGCTGAACCTCTTCATGACGTACTGGCTGCAATAGAGCTGGCCTGCAATCGGCGGGGAAAGCTCTCCGCTTTTGGGGGGAGCTACGCCGGCCTGGCTGAAGTTTCGGCAGTTGTTAGTGGTGGTCGAGGTAACGACCTTTGGCCGGTTTTTCTCTGGGCAGAGTGCGTCGTTCCCAGCTGCCGTGCGTGGCACGCACATCGGATAGCCGGTGGCGGCGTGGATAGTCGGGTTGGCGTCATCGACGGAGAAGCGAGGGTCAGGGCTCTGGGCACGGCCAAAGCGCCCATTCGGATCGTTGATCTGGATGATCGTCGGCTGCAGCGGGTTACCGCTGTCAACCTCGATGTTGCCTTTGGTGTAGTCGATCCTGGTGATGTAGCCGCTGCCGGCGTTGGCTGCCTGCTGGGAGACAAAGATCAGCCCGGCGATGTGCTTGGCGCCGACGTTGTTGCCAACCACATGGATCTCGAACGATGGGTAAGCCGGCGGGACTTTACTGAGGGCCAGCGATCCGCCGTGGACGAATTCGGCCCACGTCAGGGTATTGGCCGGCATCTGGATAACAGTGTTGCAAGGGACTGTATACGTGACGCCATTGAGTTGGACCGTACCACCAAAGCGGCCAGGGTTGCTGGTGTTAGGGCAGCCCGCATTGCTGGTGTCCAGGGTCATGTTCTGGATGAAGCCAATGACGTCGAATTGGTGAATCGCAGTCGGGTTCGCGAATACCGGATCAGGGAGCGTGGGCGTTACGAACGGCGCTGTTGCGCCCGGGGGGGGCGTGGCAGTCCCCCCCCCACCTTTGGCAAATGCATTACCTCCTCCCCCAAGGACCAGTGCGAAAGCGACTGCACCGGCGATCAGCGCGGGACGACCGATGACGCCGTTGAATCGCTTGTGGAACGGCGGTATGGGTAGTGTCTTTGTGTTTGCAAATATGCTCATGGTTCTCTCCGAAATATTGCAGGGCCAGTTGCCGGTCAATCGACTCGCCGACCCAGTGATGCGCTAGTCCTGCGCAAAAAATACGGAGCAGAGCGAGTGTCGAATTGGGGCTCGCGAGAGACATTTCCCTGAGCCGTGAACGTGTAAAGCAGTTGTCGTGCCTGATTGCACAATCAGTCGCTAAGGTGCGGAAATGCTGGCTGCGGCGTCGTTTTTTTGCGCTCTGGACAGGCCTGTGCGGAGCGCAAATGTGGGGGGAGATGTCCCCAGACACGGGGAATGTGGCGCGAAGTTGAGGGTGGGGGGAGGCCTGCTGCGCCGGGCCACAACCGAGACGCATCCCCTCAACTGTCATCCGCAGATCGCTCGTACGGGTACCGAGCAATGTCGTGATTTTTTCTCGCGGTGTTTTTCGTGATTCTGTGGGGGGAGGGGAATACAGGAGGAAAGGTTGTCGCCGGTGCGGTGGTGGAAGCCTGCGTTCACCCGGCTGCATGCTCGCTGACCGTTGATTTGCATTCACCTTGACCCGTAACAAACATACACGCGCCATAAAAAAACAGTATGAGCAATGTCGTGATCAAACTATTTAACGTGGAAATGGTTAGTTTGATGTCTGCCGGGACGTTGAATAAGGCAACGTAAGAACCTGCACTCAATGACCCTAGAATAATCAATGCCGATGGCCAGTGTAGTGCGATCTGCGCACACGTATAGTTAGGGTGGTTCATGATCGCTCCCCTAAGGTGATTGCAACAGCAGAGTGCAGCACATCTATTGAGTTAATAGAGGTGCTTCATAGTGCAAATAAACGGCCCATGTCATCATGCAAATTGGGGCACTTATTATTTCCCGGCTCTCCAACTTTCATTGAGGGGGTGAACTCACTCTGCATTTACTCTGCCAGCAGTATGAAAAATATTTCATATGCCATTGAGGTCCAGTAAACATTGGCTATTGTCTGAAAAACTGTGTGAAAAAAGACGCGGATGCTGCTGGGGGTTTACCCCCAATAGTGGGGAATTTCACACCGAAGTTGAGGGGGTTTAACCGCTCTTTCTGTCTGTTGCTGCTCATCTGCGCTCGGTGGTTTTTTTAAACTAACGAATTGTCCGCTCGATAAAAAAATATTTGAAATTCGACTACTAAAATTTTCTATTGCAGCTAGAGTCTATCTGGACGCCCACCACGGTGCGACAAAAGAATATTTCAATTTGGCCTAAGATAAGAGAGCACTTTGCCAGTTCGACTATGCCTCACGCCAGCCAACTTCGAGTCGGTGTTATAACTCGCGCGAGCTGCAAGATTCCTGGCCAGAAGTTCATCTCGCAACGGGACAGCCCCCGAACCCGGAGTGTCATCATGATGAAGCACACGAGTATCCACCGAACTATCCGCTTGACCTGCGCGATCGCAGGCGGCCTGGGCCTGGTTGCAGTCAGTCCGCCCTTCAAGAGTGCCCTCGCCGCTACAACGCCAGTGATCGCCCCTCCAACGCACGTGAATGTGCTAGTGATCCCCCCCCCTCCTCCTCCGCACGTGGATGTACCACCCACCCTGCAGTCGCTGCGCGGTTTCATACCGCCCGACCCCTCGGGAACCGAAGGCGGACGCGACGTCACTCTGATGGGCGATTACGTGCAAAATCGCACAGCGGCGATCCAATTGGGCAAGGCCCTTTTCTGGGACATGGAGGTCGGCAGCGATGGCTCCACCGCTTGCGCGACGTGCCACTTTTACGCCGGGGCCGATCACCGGAAAACCAACCAGATCAACCCCGGCCTGAATAACACCAATGCGAACGTCGCGTCGCTCTTCAATAAGCCGTTCGCAGCGTCCAACATCCCTGGCGACGTGGCCTCATACGCGACCCGGTCCGGTGGCAAGGGCGGCCCGAACTACACGCTCAAGAAAACCGACTTTCCGACCCATGTGCTGGCCGATCCGCTCGATCGCAATTCACCGATCCTCTATTCGACCGACGATGTGATCGGCTCACAAGGCGTGTTCGACGCCAACTTCGTCAAGCCGCGTCAATCGCGTTTCGACAATTGCACGCAGCAACCGGACGGTATTTTCCAGGTGAATGGCATCAATGTCCGTCGTAGTACAGGGCGCAACACACCTACGGTGATCAACGCCGCCTTCAACGTGCGCAATTTCTGGGATGGTCGGGCCAATAACGTCTTCAATGGCTTCTCGCCGTTCGGCAATCGCGATCCCGATGCTGGCATCTTCGTTACCAGCGATAGCAGCGGGGTTGCGGCCAAGGTGCGGTTGGCACTCGAGGATGCCTCTGCCGCCTCGCAGGCCGTGGGACCTCCTGGCAGCGCAGTCGAAATGTCCTGCGGCGGGCGCACCTTCGCGGACATCGCCCGACGCATGCTCGACAATATGATGCTCAAGCGGCAGAGGATCTCACCAACCGATTCGGTACTGGCCGCCTATTCCACTGTCCGCCGACCCACCTACCGTGAACTGGTCAAGACGGCCTTCCAGCCACGGCTGTGGAACGCGACGCAGCAGGTTTCGCTGGGTGGCGCGCCGTATAGCCAGATAGAGGCCAATTTCCCACTCTTCTTCGGGCTCGCGATCCAGATGTACGAATCCACCCTGATCTCGGATCAGGCGCCCCTGGATGCCTATTTGCAAGGTAATCAACAGGCATTGAATGCCCAGCAAGTCGAGGGTATGAATCTTTTCACTGGCAAGGGAAAGTGCATCAATTGCCACGTCGGACCGGAATTGACCGGCGCAGCCACCCTTTTGCGCCTCTCGCCCTTTGTGCGCGTCGAACGTATGGTGATGGGGGACGGCCTGACCACGCTCTATGACAACGCCTTCTACAACATAGGTGTGCGCCCGACCTCGGAGGACCTGGGGGTCGGCGGTACGGACCCATGGGGTAACCCGCTGTCATTCAGCCGCCAATACAACACCATGCTGCAAGGCGGCCCGGCGCCTGACCTGTTTGTAGTCGGCGTGTGCTTTTTCGCAGTGCCATTGAGCTCGGCGATACCCTGTGACCCGACGCTCAAGCCCAAAGTCAGCTTCCGCGATGCGGCCGATGGCGCCTTCAAGACGCCGACGCTGCGCAACATCGCGTTGACTGGGCCGTATTTCCACAATGGCAGCCGGGCGACGCTCAAACAGGTCGTAGAGTTCTACAACCGCGGCGGTGATCGGCGTGGCCAGGATGCTAACAACACCAGTGGATTCGATAATCCCGGCGCGAATCAGCACAACACCTCGAACCTCGATCCGGATATTGCCCCTATAAACTTCACCCCTGCGGAAATGGACACACTGGTCAAGTTCCTGGAGGGCGCGTTGACCGATCCGCGAGTAGCCTGGGAGAAAGCGCCGTTCGATCATCCATCGCTGGTCATTCCACAAGGCCAGGTGGGTGATGAAAATGTCGTGGCGCTCCGGCCGTTTGATCCCAGTGTAAAGAGCCGGCAGGCGATAGATGCGACGCTGATGATCCAACCCGTCGGTGCAGAAGGTCGCAGAGTCAATGAGGGGCCTTTGCAGCCATTCAACAACGACCTTTGATTTGGATAACCACCGTGCTGCTGAGTCCTGCAGGATTCAGCAGCATGGGTTTAATCGCAAAAAATCCCGACTAAAACGCTAAGTAGAACGCGTTTACTGCCGTTAAAGAGAGGGCAACGTGACCTGGGTCACAATGCGTGTGCTTTATTGCGAGTAATGCAGGCACAATGCCATCTATTGATATGCCGTGTCGGAGCTTTACCCTTGCCGCGTTCTTCCGCTGCACGTTTTAGTCATTTTTTACCCTCACTACTGTTGTTGCTTGCGGGGCTTGCGGCTGCCTACGTCAAGGAGCTGAACGTTTTCTTCACCTCGCTGTTCAACGTGCTACCGACCTTGGTGCTGTTGCTTGGCGGCGCTTATTGCGCGGTTTACCGACGTCAACGTGAACTGTTTCTGATGGTCACGGTGTACATCGCCTACTTCCTGCTCGACACCCAGACCGACTACTACCGCGACAACGGAAAAGTCCGTGAAGACGCGGCCGTGGTGTTTCATCTCTGCTGCCTGCTGCTGCCGTTACTGTATGGATTGTTCGCCGCCTGGCAGGAACGTACTCACTTGTTTCAGGACATGGTGGCGCGCTTTGCCGTATTGCTGGTGTTCGGCAGTGTTGCACTGAGCCTGGAGCAAAGTTTTCCGCAAGCGCTGCTGGCCTGGTTGGCGGAGATCCGCTGGCCGGCATTGCACGGTTCGTGGATGAGTTTGATCCAGCTGTCTTATCCGGTGTTCTTTGCCTCGTTCCTGCTGTTGTCAGTGCAGTACTGGCGCAATCCTCGGCCTTTGCATGCTGCGCAACTGGTGGGTTTGCTCGGGTTGTTCTGGATGTTGCCCAAGACCTTCATCCTGCCCTTCACCCTGAACGTCATGTGCAGCCAGGTGATGTTGATGATTGCCGCCGCAGTCGCTCACGAAGCCTATCAAATGGCCTTCCGTGACGAATTGACCGGTCTGCCGGGACGTCGCGCATTGAACGAGCGCCTGCAGCGCCTGGGTCGCAATTACGTGCTGGCCATGGGTGACGTCGATCACTTCAAAAAATTCAACGACACCCATGGTCACGACGTCGGTGATCAGGTGCTGCGCCTGGTGGCCAGCAAACTGTCGAAGATCAGCGGCGGTGGTCGCGCCTATCGCTACGGCGGTGAGGAATTTGCTCTGGTGTTTGCCGGCAAGACCCTGGAAGAGTGCATGCCGCACCTTGAAGTCATCCGTGAATCCATTGCCACTTACAACATCCATTTGCGCAACCAGGACAGCCGCCCGCAGGACGATCAGCAGGGCCGGCAGCGCCGAGCCGGCAGCGCGGCGTCCAGCGTTTCGGTAACCGTCAGCATTGGGGTGGCCGAGCGTTTGGAGCAACGAACGCCGGAAGAAGTGCTCAAATCGGCCGACCAAGCGCTCTACAACGCCAAGGGTGCGGGACGAAACTGCGTCATCGCATTCGGTCAAAACCGTCGCGGCGCAGTGCGTATGGGCGTCGCTGCGGGTTGAGTGATGACGGCGCATTCAGCGTCTGGACTGTGATTGTCCGGGGCCGCTGGCAGCAGTAGGTTTGGTTGATCTGCTGCCGGAGAAAAACATCATGCCCGAGTACAAAGCTCCCCTGCGCGACATGCGCTTTCTGATCGACCATGTCTTTGATTTTCACGCCACCTACGCAGCGTTAGGTGCCATCGACGCCAGCCCGGATATGGTCAATGCGATCCTCGAAGAAGGCTCGAAGTTTTGCGAAAACGTGCTGGCGCCGTTGAACCGTTCCGGTGATGAAGAAGGCTGCCATTTCGACAATGGTGTGGTCACGACACCGAAAGGTTTCAAACAGGCTTTCGCCCAGTACGTTGAAGGCGGCTGGCACGGCCTGGCAGCGGACCCGACCTATGGTGGTCAAGGTTTACCGCTTTCGTTGGGGTTGGTGATCAGCGAGATGGTCGGCTCCAGCAACACCTCGTGGGGCATGTATCCTGGCCTGACTCACGGCGCGATGTCGGCGATTCACGCCCACGGCACCGAAGAGCAAAAAAAGACCTACTTGAGCAAACTGACTGCAGGCCAATGGACCGGCACCATGTGCCTGACCGAAGCCCATTGCGGCACCGATTTGGGCATTATCAAGACCCGCGCCGTGCCGCAGGCCGATGGCAGTTATGCCGTCTCGGGCAGCAAGATTTTCATCTCGGCCGGCGAGCACGACATGAGTGACAACATCATTCATCTGGTGTTGGCCAAACTGCCGGATGCGCCGGCCGGAACCAAGGGGATTTCGCTGTTTATCGTGCCGAAATTCTTGCCCAACGCCGAAGGCGAGGCCGGCGAGCGCAACGGTGTGAGTTGTGGCTCTATCGAGCACAAAATGGGTATCAAGGCGTCGGCCACCTGCGTACTGAACTTCGATGAGGCTAAAGGTTTCCTGATCGGTGAGGCCAACAAAGGCCTGAACTGCATGTTCACCATGATGAACCACGCGCGGCTCGGCACCGGGATGCAGGGGTTGTGTCTGGGCGAAGCGAGCTTCCAGGGCGCGATCAAATACGCTAACGATCGCCTGCAAATGCGCTCTTTGACGGGCCCGAAAGCGCCAGAGAAATCCGCTGATCCGATCATCGTCCACCCCGACGTGCGCCGTATGTTGCTGACCATGAAAGCCTTCAACGAAGGCAATCGGGCACTGACCTACTTCACCGCACAGTTGCTGGATGTCGCTCACCTGGCCGCCGACCCAACACAGAGTCAGGACGCCGAAGACCTGCTGGCCTTCATGACACCGATCTGCAAAGCCTTCATGACCGAGACGGGACTTGAGGTGACTAACCACGGCATGCAGGTATTTGGCGGCCATGGCTTCATTCGTGAGTGGGGCATGGAGCAACTGGTCAGGGATTGTCGGATCGCGCCTATCTATGAAGGCACTAACGGCATTCAGGCGCTGGACTTGCTCGGGCGTAAAGTCCTGGGCAGCCAGGGAAAGCTGCTGCGTGGCTTCACCAAAATCGTCCACAGGTTCTGCGCCGCCAATGCCGGGCATCCACAGCTCAAAGGCTATGTCGCGCAACTCAATGAGCTGAATCAACAGTGGGGCGAGCTGACCACCAAGGTCGGTATGGCGGCCATGAAGAACCCGGATGAAGTTGGCGCCGCAGCCCTGGATTATTTGATGTACAGCGGTTACATCATCCTCGCCTACTTGTGGTTGCGCATGGCGCTGGTGGCTCAGGCGCAACTGGATGCGGGCAGCGGCGATGGGGATTACTGCCAAGGCAAACTGGCGACGTGTGAGTTCTACTTCAAGCGTTTGCTACCACGCACGACCGCCCATCGGGCCGCAGTGGAGGCGGGGAGTGATTGCTTGATGAAACTGCCGGCGGAGTTGTTTGCGCTTTAGGTCCTCTTCGCGGGCAAGCGAACGTCGCCCGGCCCTTCCCACAAGTCAGCACATAACCTGTGGGAGCGGGCTTGCCCGCGAAAGCGTCCTGATAATCGCCGCAAAACTCACGCAGAATCTCTATGACTAAAAATTACAAAACGGTCACCATCTGACCCTATGTGTCTTAAAAGTTGTTCGGTTACACTCGGGGTCTAGAATAAACCCGATCCTACGAATCACTTGTTAAGTTCTCACGAGGTTTGCCATGGCTGACTACAAAGCGCCCCTGCGCGATATGCGCTTCGTCCTCAATGAAGTATTCGAGGTTGCCAAACTCTGGGCCGAGCTGCCTGCCCTGGCTGACACAGTCGATGCTGAAACCGTCGAGGCGATTCTCGAGGAAGCTGGCAAAGTCACCAGTAAAAGCATCGCGCCGCTAAGCCGTAGCGCCGACGAAGAAGGCTGCCGTTGGAGTGACGGAGTGGTCACCACGCCGCAAGGTTTCCCACAGGCTTATCAGACCTACGCTGAAGGGGGTTGGGTCGGTGTCGGTGGCGATCCTGCGTTCGGTGGCATGGGCATGCCCAAGGCGGTCTCGGCCCAGGTCGAAGAAATGATCAACTCGTCCAGCCTGGCCTTCGGTTTGTATCCGATGCTGACGTCTGGCGCCTGTGTGTCGATCAACGCCCACGCCAGTGAAGAGCTGAAAGCGGCTTATCTGCCAAACATGTACGCCGGTGTCTGGGCCGGCTCCATGTGCCTGACCGAACCTCACGCCGGGACCGATCTGGGGATCATCCGCACCAAGGCTGAGCCGCAGACCGACGGCTCCTACAAGGTCAGCGGGACCAAGATCTTCATCACCGGCGGTGAGCACGATCTGACCGAAAACATTATCCATCTGGTGCTGGCCAAGCTGCCTGATGCCCCGGCCGGACCTAAAGGTATCTCGCTGTTCCTGGTGCCGAAGTTCATGGTCAATGCCGATGGCAGCCTGGGCGAGCGCAATCCGGTGACCTGTGGTTCGATCGAACACAAGATGGGCATTCAGGCGTCCGCCACCTGCGTAATGAATTTCGATGAGGCCGTGGGTTATATCGTCGGCGAGCCGAACAAAGGCCTCGCGGCGATGTTCACCATGATGAACTACGAGCGTCTGGGCGTTGGTATTCAAGGTCTGGCGTCTGGCGAGCGGTCTTATCAGAACGCGGTCGAGTACGCCCGTGATCGTCTGCAAAGCCGTTCGCCAACCGGTCCGCAAGCCAAGGATAAGGTCGCTGACCCGATCATCGTCCACCCTGATGTGCGTCGCATGTTGCTGACCATGAAAGCCTCGAACGAAGGTGGCCGTGCGTTTTCCACTTACGTGGCCATGCAACTGGACACTGCCAAGTTCAGCGAAGATGCAGTTACCCGTAAGCGCGCTGATGACCTGGTGGCCTTGCTGACGCCAGTCGCCAAGGCATTCCTCACCGACCTGGGTCTGGAAACCACTGTGCATGGCCAGCAAATTTTCGGCGGCCACGGCTACATCCGCGAGTGGGGCCAGGAGCAATTGGTTCGTGACGTGCGGATTACCCAGATCTACGAAGGCACCAACGGCATTCAGGCTCTGGACCTGGTGGGGCGCAAGATTGTCGGTACCGGCGGGGCTTTCTACACATTGTTCGCCGACGAGATTCGCCATTTCATCGCGACGGCCAGTGCTGATTTGGCCGAGTTCACCAAGCCGTTGAATGACGCTGTCGATACCCTCGACGATCTGACGTCCTGGCTGCTGGACCGCGCGAAAAACAATCCGAACGAAATCGGTGCAGCGTCGGTCGAGTATCTGCAGGCATTCGGTTACATGGCCTATGCCTATATGTGGGCATTGATGGCTAAAGCAGCCTTCGGCAAGGAAGCGCAGGACGATTTCTACGCCAGCAAACTGGGCACGGCGCGCTTCTACTTCGCCCGCCTGTTGCCACGAATCCACTCGCTGAGCGCCTCGGTCAAGGCCGGCAGTGAATCGCTGTTTTTGCTGGACGCGGCGCAGTTCTGAGGAATGTAACCTCATGTAAGCATTCTCTTACATGACGTGCTGACTTTCTCCCCTTTCCCAGGATTGGATCCAGAGCTAATCTACTTCCCATGGACGTAGCGCAGGAAGCGCAAAGCAACAACACGGACACGTAGGATTCTGCCAGGATGGCGGAGTGAAATGGATGTCAGGGAAACAGTCTGCAAAGCCCCGCTTCGGCGGGGTTTTCTTTTGCCTGCGTTTTTTGCCTCCTTGTTTCTCAGCCCAGCACCTCCAGCGTTGCGGGACTCGCCATACGCCCATCCGGGCCATTCATCACGTCTTCCAACAGAGTGCGCAGTAACTCCAGCGTGGCTTGTTGACGCTGCACATCGCGACATACCAGACCCACTTTCAGCGGCACCCGCGGTTCACTCAAGGGTTTCCATAGCAGTTCCTTGTTGGCGTGTTCCTGCCGTGAACGGCCGGGCAATACGGTGGCCAGTTTTGTGTGAGGCAGACTGTCGAGGATCCCGGCCATAGTGTTCAGCTCGGCCTGGACCTGGGGCCGACGTCCGAGATTGGCCAGCTGCGCTTGCCAGATCTGTCGCACCTGGAACTCCTCACCCAGCAATAACATCGGCAACTCTGCGGCCTGGCTCATAGAGACCTTCTTGAATTCGCGCAACGGATGTTCGGCCGGGATGACAAGGGTCAGTTCATCTTCATACAGCAGCACGCCATGCAGCCCCGGCTGACGTGGCGGGAGATAGCTGATGCCGATATCCAGCGAGCCGTTGAGCAGGCGTTTTTCGATTTCCAGCCCTGTCAGCTCATAGATCTGCACCACCAGATGGGGTTGCGCTTTGCGTACCCGCTCCAGCATCTGCGGCACCAGGCTGGTGTGGACCGTCTGTAGCACGCCGATGGCCAGGGTTCTCAGCGCGTGTCCCTTGAAGTTGCCCAAGGCCTCACGGGCCCGCTGCATGCCGTCGAGCAAGGGTAGGGCGTGGTTGTACAACGTATGGGCGGCCAGGGTCGGTAACAGGCGTTTGCTGCTGCGTTCGAACAGGCTGACGTCGAGGTTTTGTTCCAGATGGCGAATCTGTTGCGAGAGCGCTGGTTGGGAGATCGACAGACGCTCTGCAGCCCGTCCCACATGACCCTCTTCATACACCGCGACGAAATAACGCAGTTGCTTAAAATCCATAAGTAATTCTTATCGAAAAAGCTGGAAAATCGAAATGGCCGCAGGCCGTGCAGACGCCTAGTCTAACCGCATTCACAAGGCTTACAGGGCCAGAGAGCGCGATGAATACCGTTTACGTGGATGGTGTTTACATAGGCAAGGCAAAAAATATCGGACAGGGTTTGATCAGCGATACGGATAAGCACCCCGTTGCAAATCGACTCTGGTTGTGGCCGCAAGGCCTGGGCAGCGACGAACACGGCGATCCGCGTTTTCACACCGGCCCTGAGCGCGCTCTGCATCATTACCCGGTCGAGCACTACGCCTACTGGCGCAAACGTTATCCACAGATCGGCTGGTGCGCGCCGGCTTTCGGCGAAAACCTTTCGACTCACGGGCTGACGGAAGAGCAGGTGTGCCTGGGCGACATGTTCCGTTGGGGCGGTGCGTTGCTGCAGATCAGCCAACCGCGTTCACCGTGTTATCGCCTGAACCATCGCTGGGGAGTGCAGGACCTGCCGCAACAGGCACAGGACACGGGGCGCTGCGGTTGGTTCTACCGGGTGCTCAAGCCGGGCTTCATCAGCGCCGATCAGCCGTTCGAGCTGATCCAGCGCAGTTACCCTGGGCTGACGGTGGCCTGGGCCTTGCGCTGTTTTTATCAGGAGCCTCTGGAGCATGCGGGCTTGAAGAAACTGGTGGATTGCCCGGCGCTGTCCTCACGCTGGCGCGATATCGCCATCAAACGCCTGCGTACCGACCGGGTCGAAGACTGGTCCTCACGTTTGCTTGGCCTACCGCTTGAGGGCCTGAGTGCATGAATTTGTTCAACTTGCGTCGCAATCCCTTAAGCCTTGATGACCTGACGGCGGACCAGCGTTGGTCATCGAGGCATGACAACCTTTCCAGCGAGTGCCTGATGCCCAGTGTCGAACGGCCCCGGCAGATTTTTGTTCGTGGCCAGGGTTCCTGGTTGTGGGACAGCGAAGACCGCGCTTATCTGGATTTCACTCAAGGCGCTGCCGCCAACAGCCTTGGCCACAGCCCTTCAGTGGTGGTGAATGCCATTGCCGGTCAGGCTCAGGCGCTGATCAATCCGGGCGCAGGTCTGCATCATCGCGGTCAGCTCAATTTGGCCGAGCGCTTGTGCCAGAGCACCGGCAGCGATCAGGCGTACTTTCTCAACAGTGGCAGCGAGGCCTGCGAAGCGGCGATCAAACTGGCCCGTAAATGGGGTCAACTGCACCGCGGCGGCGCCTACCGAATCATCACTGCCAGTCACGGTTGCCATGGCCGCAGCTTCGGCGCGATGTCAGCGTCTGGCGCGAATCCCGAGAACCGTTTCGAGCCACAATTGCCGGGCTTTAGCCACGTTCCATTCAATGACCTGCCAGCGTTGCATGCCGCGGTGGATGCGCAGACCGTGGCGATCATGCTGGAACCGATCCAGGGTGAAGCTGGGGTGATTCCTGCCACCGAGCACTACCTCAAGGGTGTCGAACGCCTGTGCCGTGAGCTGGGAATTTTGCTGATTCTCGATGAAGTGCAAACCGGCATTGGTCGCTGCGGCACGCTGCTGGCCGAACAGGTTTACGGCGTGCGCGCCGATATCGTCACTCTCGGCAAGGGCCTCGGCGGCGGTGTACCGCTGGCGGCGCTGTTGGCTCGAGGCAAGGCCTGTTGTTTCGAAATAGGCGAGCTGGAGGGCACCCATCACGGCAATGCCTTGATGACTGCGGCCGGGCTGGTGGTGCTCGAGAGCGTTCTGGAAAAAGGCTTCCTCGACCACGTTCGAGAAACCGGCCATCACCTGCGCGAAGGCCTCGCTCGTTTGGCGAACCGCTACGGCCAGGGCGAGTTACGCGGACAAGGTCTGCTCTGGGGCCTGACCCTGGCCGATGATTCAGCCGACGCAGTGGTCAAGGCAGCGCTTTACGAAGGCTTGCTGTTGAACGCCCCACAACCCGATTGCCTGCGCTTCACCCCGGCGCTAACGGTCAGCAAGGCCAACATCGACGAAATGCTTCTACGGCTGGCCCGCGCCTTTTCCCGGGTTCGCACCGCGCAACTGCAATGCCGAAAAGGCGTAGCGGTTTGATCGGTCCATTCTCTCTCTAATTCCCGAACCGTCTCGCGGTATACGCGTCGCCTCATGCCTGTTTCTTTTGGCATGGGGCGTTTTTTTGTCGACGGTCCATGGCCTGTGGCTGGAGTTGGACTGAACCCTGCCTGGCGCAATAGGTCGATTAGTTGTAAGGCTTACACGAGCCGACTTTCATCAGGAGCTGCCCCATGGACTTTATTCGCATCATCATTGCCATTCTGTTGCCGCCGTTGGGTGTGTTCCTGCAGGTCGGTTTCGCTGGCGCTTTCTGGCTGAATATTCTGCTGACCTTGTGCGGTTATATCCCGGGGATCGTGCATGCGGTGTACATCATCGCCAAGCGTTGAGATCAAAAGATCGCAGCCTGCGGCAGCTCCTACGCCGATAGGCTGCGACCTTTTCGGGACGCCTCACGGGCATTCACTGATCACACATCCATCTGTTCCATCACCCTTCGATAAAACAACCACTCCTGCTCCAGCGCATGGGCCTGATTGCTCGCCTTGCGAAAGCCATGGCGTTCATCCGGATAGTAATGCGCTTCGGCTGGGATGCCGTTGTCCTGCAAGGCCTTGAGCATGTCGCGGGTCTGTTGCGGCACGACGACGGCGTCGAGTTCACCCTGAAAGAAAATCACCGGCACGCGAATGTTGCTTGCATGCAGCACTGGCGTGCGGGCGTTGTAGCGATCAACGTCCTGTTCGGGGTCGCCGATCAGCCAGTCCAGGTAATCGCTCTCGAATTTGTGGGTGGTGCGAGTCAGGGCGACTGGATCGCTGACCCCGTACAGACTGGCGCCAGCACGAAATACATTTTGAAACGCCAGTGCACACAGGGTGGTGTAACCGCCCGCACTGCCTCCGCGGATAAAGGCTTTTTCACCGTCGATCAGCCCTTGCCCGGCGAGGTAGGCGACGACTGAACAAGCGTCCTCGACATCCACCGCGCCCCAACTCAAATACAGCGCCTGTCGATAGGCGCGACCGTAGCCGCTGCTGCCGCGATAGTTGAGGTCGGCGACGGCAAAGCCCCGTTGCGCCCAGTACTGGATGCGTGGATCGAGCATTGGGTAGCAGGCGGAGGTCGGGCCGCCGTGGATAAACACCACCAGTGGCGGTTTAGCCGCGCCGTTCATGGCCGGGTAGAAAAAGCCGTGGGCTTCACCCTTGCCGCTTGGGTAGCGCAGGGTTTGCGGGTGGCTGATCTGTTCGGCAGGCAACGGCACAACTCCACCGGCCAGCACCTTGAACTCATGGGTTTCGCGATTGATGGCAACCACTGCCGCTGGCCTGACCGGTGAGGCAGCGATGCAGTAAACAAACTGCTGGTCCAGCGCCAAATTGCGGAAACGACTGTAGTCGCCGGTGAAGTCCTGCAGCGAACCATCGACCTGGCACAGCCCGAGTCGGCCAAAACCATCCTCGGTCCAGCTTGCCAGATAGGCGTCTTCACCCAGTGGCAACCATGTGCTGGCGCCCAGTTGCCAAGGCGCGGGTGCGTGATCAGCTTCAGCGCTGGGCAGCGGATTCAAGCCAGATTCGGATTCGATCCAGGGTTGCCAGAAACCCGCACGATCGCTCAGGCAATAGAGGCGGTTTACCTCATCAAAGCGCGGTTGTTGCAGGGATTCTTCTGCGCCATCACCGGCCACACAACGTGGCTGACTCCAGCCGCAATCGGCCTGACGCTCGGCGACCATCAAGCGCGTAGAGGTCCACGGTTGATGAGGACGACTCCATTCAATCCACGCCAGTCGATGGCCGTTTGGACTCAGGGTTGGCGCGGCATAGAAGTCTGCGCCTTCAACCAATAACTGGCGCTGCCCACTGGCGACATCGACGGCGACCAGTCGGTGTTGATTATGGTTTTCCTCGACCGCCAGAACCTGTCCGTCAGCGAACTGCAGGTCGCCATAACGGCACTCGCCCTGGGTCAACGCCTGGGGTGTTTCACCTTGCAGTGATTGCCGATAAAGCTGTTGATCCGCTTCGTTGACGAACACCAGCCCGTCATCGCTCAGGCAGAACGAACCGCCGCCATATTCATAGACCCGACTGCGTACGCTGAACCCCGACGGCGTCAGGCAGCGGGCCTGGCCGTCGTGCCAGTGCCAGATTCGGCAGGCCGCGTCTTCGGGGCGGTATTCATTCCAGAACAAGCCATGCGGGCCGACCCGCAGTTCGGCAAAGTCGATACCGGCGGCGACGGCTTGGGCGGCGCTGAAGGGTTCAGCCTTTAACGATGAGGCGTGAGTTTCGTTCATTGCGAAAGGCCAGTTGTTCGATGGTCTGGGTCGCGTGCTCGGCTTCTTCGCGGGCCTTGAGGATCACGCCGTGATGTTCCGACTTGCTGCACACCGGGTCGGCGTTGCTCGCGTCACCCGTGAGCATGAACGCCTGGCAGCGGCAGCCGCCGAAGTCCTTTTCTTTCTCATCGCAGGAGCGGCACGGCTCGGGCATCCAGTCATAGCCGCGAAAGCGATTGAAGCCGAACGAGTCGTACCAGATGTGCTGCATGCTGTGATCGCGCACATTCGGGAACTGCACGGGCATTTGCCGCGCGCCGTGGCACGGCAGGGCGGTGCCGTCCGGGGTCACGGTGAGGAAGATGCTGCCCCAGCCATTCATGCAGGCTTTGGGGCGCTCTTCGTAGTAGTCCGGGGTGACGAAAATCAGTTTGCACGGATGCCCTTCGGCTTCCAGCTTGGCGCGGTACTCGTTGGTGATGCGCTCGGCGCGAACCAGTTGCTCTTTGGTCGGCAAAAGGCCAACGCGGTTGAGCTGCGCCCAGCCATAAAACTGGCAGGTGGCGAGCTCGACGAAGTCGGCCTCCAGCGCGATGCACAGCTCAATGATGCGATCGATTTTGTCGATATTGTGCCGATGGGTGACGAAGTTCAGCACCATCGGATAGCCGTGGGCTTTCACCGCACGGGCCATTTCAAGTTTCTGTGCGAAGGCTTTTTTTGAGCCGGCCAGCAGGTTGTTCACCTGTTCGTCGCTGGCCTGGAAGCTGATCTGGATATGGTCCAGCCCGGCTTTCTTGAAGTCACTGATTTTCTGCTCGGTGAGGCCGATGCCTGAGGTTATCAGGTTGGTGTAGAAACCGAGTTTACGGGCTTCACCGATCAGCTCCGCGAGGTCTTGACGCACCAACGGTTCGCCGCCGGAAAAACCCAGCTGCGCGGCGCCCATTTCCCGTGCTTCGCGGAATACCTTGATCCATTGCTCAGTGCTCAGTTCCTGACCCTGCTCGGCGAAATCCAGCGGGTTGGAACAATACGGGCATTGCAGCGGGCAGCGATATGTCAGCTCGGCCAATAGCCACAAGGGCAGGCCGATCTCAGGCTTGGGCGGTATTCGCAGTGCCTGCTCAGACAAGTTCGATCCAGTGCTGTGCACGGGCGACCTCCATGAATTGCTCGATGTCGTCACCGAGCTCGGGTACGCCGGGGAATTTGGCGTCCAGTTCGGCAATGATTGCCGCGACGTCGCGTTCTCCGTCGATCAGGCCGCCAATCAGCGCGGCGCTTTCGTTGAGTTTGATCATGCCTTCGGGGTATAGCAGCACATGGCCTTTTTGCGCCGGCTCGTACTGGTAACGATAGCCGGTCCGCCAGGTTGGGGTCTTGCTACGATCGAAACTCATAGGGTGATCCCCTTATGCCAGACCCGCTGCTCGGTCACGCTGTGATAAGGCGGGCGGTTCAGTTCGTAGGCCATGCTCATGGCATCGAGCATGCTCCAAAGGATGTCCAGTTTGAACTGGAGAATTTCCAGCATGCGCTCCTGGCCGACCCGTGTGGTGTAGTGCTGCAAGGTGATCGCCATGCCGTGTTCCACATCACGTCGCGCCTGACCCAGGCGAGTGCGGAAGTACTCATAACCGGCCGGGTCGATCCACGGGTAATGCTGTGGCCAGCTGTCGAGGCGCGACTGGTGGATTTGCGGGGCGAACAGCTCGGTCAGCGAGCTGCTGGCGGCTTCCTGCCAACAGGCCCGACGGGCGAAGTTGACGTAAGCGTCCACGGCGAAGCGCACGCCGGGCAAGACCAGTTCCTGGGAACGCAGCTGATCCGGGTCCAGACCGACCGCTTGGCCAAGACGCAACCAGGCTTCGATGCCGCCGTCTTCGCCGGGCGCGCCGTCGTGGTCCAGCAGGCGCTGAATCCACTCGCGGCGGACCTCGCGGTCCGGGCAGTTGGCGAGAATCGCGGCGTCCTTGAGCGGGATGTTCACCTGATAGTAGAAGCGATTGGCGACCCAGCCCTGGATCTGCTCGCGAGTCGCCCGGCCTTCATACATCGCCACGTGGTACGGGTGATAGATGTGGTAGTAGGCGCCCTTGGCGCGCAGCGCCTGTTCGAACTCGGCGGGGGACAGCGGTGTGTCAGTCATCTGGGCTCTCCGGGAACAGCCGTAAATTTTGTGTCGCTGGGATGGGTCGCCATCAGCGCAGTCTGTAAAACGAAGCGAGCCTAATGTGGGAGCGGCGGTGCGGCGATCCGACTTGCTCGCGATGCGTGCGACGCGGTTTTGCAGATGCACCGCAGTGATCCCATCGCGAGCAAGCCCGCTCCCACATGGATCGTGAGACGATCTCGGTTACAGCTCAATACTCATTCCGTCGTAAGCCACCTCGACCTTTCGACGTAGAAGTTCGGCACGTTCGGCGGAGTCTTCGTCGAGGATCGGGTTGGTGTTGTTGATGTGGATAAGTACTTTGCGCTGCTTGGGCAACTGCTCCAGCACTTCCAGCATGCCGCCGGGGCCGTTTTGTGCCAGATGGCCCATTTCCCGCCCGGTACGGGTGCCGACGCCACGGCGCTGCATTTCGTCGTCGTCCCACATCGTGCCGTCCACCAGCAGGCAGTCACTGCTGGCCATGATTTCCAGCAGCGGTGCATCGACCTTGCCCAGGCCAGGCGCGTAGAACAGCTTGCCACCGGTGCGCAGGTCCTCGACGATCAGCCCGATGTTGTCGCCAGGGTGCGGATCGAAGCGGTGCGGCGAGTAGGGCGGGGCGGCGCTGCGCAATGGCAGTGGGGTGAAGCGCAGGTTTGGGCAGGCGGGAATGGTGAACGCGCCTTCGAGCTCGATGCGGTTCCAGTTCAGCCCGCCATTCCAGTGGGTGAGCATGCTGAACAGCGGGAAACCGGTGCTCAGGTCTTCATGGACCATGTCGGTGCACCAGACTTGATGCGGGCAGCCTTCGCGCAGGCTGAGCAGGCCGGTGGTGTGATCGATCTGGCTGTCCATCAGGATGATTGCGCTGATCCCGGTATCGCGCAGGGCGCGGCCCGGTTGCATCGGGGCGAAGTTCTGCAGTTGTGCGCGGATGTCCGGCGAGGCATTGCACAGCACCCAGTTCACGCCATCATCGGAAATCGCGATGGACGATTGGGTACGCGCCTCGGCCCGCAGGCTGCCGTCGCGAAAACCTGCGCAGTTCACGCAGTTGCAGTTCCACTGCGGAAAACCACCGCCGGCGGCGGAACCTAGAATCTGGACAAACATGGTTGCTCCATCACTCCAACGCTAAAAATAAAACGCCCCGGACGGGCCGAGGCGTTGTACCGCATGTTCTACCCAAAGGCAGAATCAACGGCTGGCGAAGTACATGGTGACTTCGAAGCCGATACGCAGGTCGGTGTAAGCAGGTTTGGACCAGGTCATAAAAACGTTCCTTCAGGCTGGTGGGAAAAATTCACTCTATACATATAGCCCACCTCCCGTGGGAGGTGTTCAGATGTTTGCCGGGCTATGTTACTGAAACGTTTCCGCTAATTGGAGATATCTATCGAAGAAAGCCTATTACAGCCCCGGTAATGATCGGGCAGTCGGTTGCCAGGTGCCATCCGGGCAGGCACCGCTGGCCAGGCATCTACGGCCACCTTCTGCGTGAATCAACCGCCTTGCCGCATCAAGCAACGCTGTGCGGTCCAGTAGCAACACGGCCTGTTGCAACTGAAGCAGGTAATCCGACGAATGGCCGGCCAATCTGCCTTGCCAGAGCAGTTCAGCCGCTTGTGGGACCGGCAGAGCGCTGCTGTCAAATTGTGTCGCAAGGGCCTGGCACTGGTTAATCAACGACGAATCATCAATCCCCAAGACTAGTTCAGATATCCGCTGAAGGAATATTTCGATGTGTTCGAGGATCTCTCGTAATGACGCGCTTGGCGACTGTACGCCGAACAGCAGCCCGGTTTGGCCGTTGATCTGGCGCACTCCGCTGAATACGGCATAGCCCAATTGCAACTCGACCCGCAGACGCTGGTAGAACGGGGACTGGCAAAGCTGTGCAAGCAAACGCCAGGCGGCTTCGTCGGCGATGTCCTGGGTGGGCGTAGGACAAAACAGTAGCAACGCGTGTTCGCTGGAGGCGGTTGGCACCTCGCTCCACAGGTGCTGTGAGCGAATCGACAGTGGAACTGAAACCTGATTGTCGGGGATGCCCGGCATTCGGCTCAGTGCGCCGGTGATTGCGGCTTGTGTGTTTGCTGACAAACCGAGCGCCAATCCATCCCAGCGAGCGGTCGACCAGAGGTGTTGCAGGTCGTTAGCGCTGACTGGCTGCGGCGCTGGATGCTGAAAATAGCCCATGCAGTGCTCGGGCAGTGCTTTTAGCAACTGTCGAATGGGGACCAGCGAGGGAGTCGTGGTGGGTTCGCCTTGTTCTTGCCAGAAGTCGGCCTCGGGTTTTGTCAGGCGTAGCAACGCCTGTTCGAGAATCGCCGGCATCGGTTCATGAATGCCGGTCATCTTTAACAGCCATTCATTACCTACAGCGCTGAAAGAGAAATCGACACCCGCCTGACGGGCGTCTTCTTGCAGGGGTTTCAGACTGCTTTCCAGTGTTGGCTGAAGACTGGCCTGCGCTACAGAGTTCAGGTGCCAGCGCAGATAAATCGCACCTTCGCCGGTATCGTCCGCAAGCTCTTTGCTGAACAGCATGCTCGAGTTGTCACGGCGCCCGCGCGAGCGGTCCTGGGCAAAGGTTCGCAGGCCACGGTGAGCGCTGGTTTGCCCACGAATCAGCCCGGCCCGAGCGGGTTCAGCGACTTGGCGCAGAAAGGGGTTGGGTGGCGGCAATTGCCATGCGCTAGCGGATTTGTCCGCAGGCGTTGGCTGCATCTGCTTCAACAGTGCCTTGAGTGTGACGACACCGTGTTCGGACAAGCACGGCTCCAATTGTTCGCTGTCCAATCGAGCGAGGTCCATGGCGCCGCTGACCTGCTGTTTGCGCTGTTGCAGCAAGGCATATTCCTCGCGCAATTGAGGCCAGTCGCCGTTTTCATTGAAGAAGTGGAGCCAGTCGAAAAACAGCTCGCTGATCAGCGGGTGCTGTTTCGACCCGTTGGCGGTGAGTGTGAATTCAATGTTCAACAACGCCTGCCCTGCGAACTGGTACAGCGGCGCGGCTTTCAGCGTTTCGACCAGTTGACGACGCTGTAACTCGACGAGCAACCCACCGGGTTTTGAGGCATTTATCCAGGTGCACAGAAAATCCAGCGCCTCGGGTGATGAAACGGGCAACTGTTCACTGGCAAACAGCAGGTTCAGGCGGCGTTCGCCAGCCTGTTGATAACTATTGTCGGCGGTCGCCATCAATGCCGGCGGCGTGCTCTGTTTCACCTGCGGGCCGATGGCGAGCGCGGCGCCGAACTCCTCCGCCAGCGCCTTCAATTCGGCAACAGACTGTGGCCCGGCCAGGCTCAAGGTCATTTGACCGGTCTGATAGAAGCGCTGATAGAACTCGCCCAATGCCTGCTGGAACGCCGGCTGCGGCACCGGCAGGCTAAAGCGATTCCCGGCATGAAAGCCTCGCAGCGGATGCATTGCCGAAAGGCCATCGAACAGGCTGAACTGTTGCTGCGCCGACGCATCCCGTGACCAGGCGATAAATTCGGCGTGCAGCACTTCCCGTTCGCGCAGCTGGTCGTTTTGGTCCAGACGCGGATGAGCAAGCATGTCGCTCAAACGCTCGAGCCCACCGTCAAACGCTTGTGACGGGAGTTCGAAGAAGAAGTCCGTAGTGCGCTCGCTGGTTCGTGCATTCACTTGTCCACCGTGACGCTGCACGCAGGCCATCAACCCCTGGTCCGCGGGAAAACGTTCGGTACCGAGAAAGAACAGATGTTCAAGGAAGTGCGCCAACCCAGGCCAGGCGAGCGGTACGTCGTGACTGCCTGCGGCAACGCGCAAAGCGGCCGCGCAACGCTTCAAACGTGGCGCGTGACGCAGTGAAACCCGCAGCCCGTTGGCCAGGGTCTCAGTGTGATGAAGAGGGTGGTTCAGCGCGGGCATGAGCACTTCCAGAACAGAGAAGCGCTTATGCTAGCGGATAACGTCCGATCAGCGCTTGTTCAGGTCGCCATAAAGCTCGGGTCGGCGATCAATGAAGTAGCGGTTGGCGGTACGGGAATCGAGCATCAACTGCCGATCCAGCGTTCCGACAATCAGCGCCTCATCCAGTCCAGCCTGGGCGATACGAGTACCATCTGGCGCGGCGATGCTGCTTTGGCCACAGTAATGGATCTCGCCTTCATGACCGCAATAGTTGGCGTAGGCCACATAACACTGGTTTTCGAAGGCGCGGGCACGGACGGTGACGTCGGCGATAAAGTCGTACGGCGCCATGTTCGCCGTTGGCACCAGAATCAACTCGGCACCGGCCAGGGCCAGACGCCGGGCGTTTTCCGGGAATTCGAGGTCGTAGCAAATTAAAAAGCCGAGCTTCCAGCCGTTCAATTCCACCAGTGGAAACTCATCCGGGCCGACGCTGAACATCGAGTGATCGAGCTCGCCGTACAAGTGAGTCTTGCGGTAGTTGCACAGACTTTCGCCCTGAGCATCGATCAACTGCACGGCGTTGTAGATCTGCCCGTCATCGGCGCGCTCCGGGTAGCCATAGAGAATGGCGACACCCGAGGCCTTGGCGATGCTCGCAATGTGTTGCGCCGACACGCCGTCCCGCGCCTCGGCCAATGCGCCGACCGCTTCGGCACCGATGTTGTAACCGGTCAGGAACATTTCCGGCAGCACCAGCAAATCCGCGTCCTTGGCTTCCATTGCCAGTTTTTGCAGACGCTGTAGATTGCCCGCGACATCCAGTGGCAGCGGCGGGCATTGGTAAAGAGCTACGCGCATATCGAACGTCCTATCACTCGGGCAGGGCAATCGGGCCGATTTCATGGAACACATCGCCTGGGCCAGGGTTCTGCGCATGAGTTTCGCCACCGAAATGTTTCATTATGCCCCACACGGCATTCAGCGAAGTCTGTACCGCGCCTTCAACCCATGCCGGCGTCCATGAAACATCGTCGCCCGCGATAAAAATCCCACGCTGCTCGGCGGGCATGTCTTGCTGCATGAAGTGCGCATACATACGCTGGTTGTAGCGATAGTGACCCGGCAGTGCACCCTTGAAGGCGCCGAGGAAATGCGGGTCGGCTTCCCAGGACACGGTGATCGGGTCGCCGATAATGCGTGCCGCGATGTCGACTTTCGGGTAGATCTTCTTCAGTGCGTCCAGCGCCAGTTTCACGCGTTTCTCGATTGGCTGCGGGAGCATTTTCAGCGCATCGCTCATCCACGAGTAGGACAGGCAAATGACGCCTGGCTTGTCGTCACCATTGTCGAAGAGGTAGGTGCCACGGGTCAGGCGATCGGTGAGGGTCATGCTCATCAAGTCGCGACCGGTTTGCGGGTCCTTGTCCTTCCAGAATGGCCGGTCGACCATGACGAAGGTTTTCGACGACTGCATGTAGCGCGTGCGGTCCAGGGCCATCCACATTTTTTGCGAGAACAGTGATTCTTCACATTCGATCTGGGTGGTCAGCAGCCAGCTCTGACAGGTGGTCAGTACGGCGGCGTATTCGCGGGTGTCGCCCCAGTTATCGGTGACACTGAAGCGGCCATCGGCGGCGCGGGCAATGCGTTTCACCCCGGTACGGGGTGCGCCGCTGTGCAGCGAGCTCAGGCTGGTGCCTTCCGGCCAATGGGCGCAACGCTCGGGTACGTGACGCCAGATGCCCAGTGGCACTTGCTCGACGCCGCCGACTACCAAGTGTTGATGGTCATCGCAGTTGGTCATGACGACGCGGAAAATTTCCAACATCGAGTTGGGGAAGTCCGAATCCCAGCCACCAGTGCCGAAGCCAACCTGGCCAAACACTTCACGGTGATGGAACGACAACTTGGCGAAGGCTTTGGAGGTAGCGACGAAGTCGTAGAACGTGCGGTCATCCCACAGCGGCACGAGGGTGTTCCACAGCTCTTTGAGACGTGGAACATCGCGGTCGCGGATTGCTTGCTGAATCTCGCCGAAGCGCGAGCCGTCTTCCAGTGCATCAGCCCAGGCGTCGGCGACTTCCTGGAACAGCGCCGGCAAATCGGCGAGTTTCTGTGCGTAATGGGTCTGACCTTCGAGGTCGATCACCGTGCTGCCTGAAGCAGGCGTCAGCGGGTTGGGGAAAGGTTTGGTTTCCAGACCGAGCTTGTCGACATAGTGGTAAAACGCGGTGGACGACACCGGGAAGCGCATACCGCCTAGCTCGGCGATGATCCCCTCGGCGCCTTCAAACGCTTGGGAGCGCAGTCGACCACCCATTTTCGAGGCTTCGTACACCACCGGTTTCAGGCCCAGCTTCATCAGCTCGTAAGCCGCCACCAGCCCGGCGATCCCGGCGCCGACGATTGCCACTTCGGCGCCGTGGTTTTGCGTAGGAATGCTGCCCAGGCCAGCCGGATGCTCGATCCAGTCGTCGAAGGCGAATGGGAAGTCCGGGCCAAAAATAGTGACCGGTTTTTTACCGTCTGCAGGATGGCGATTATTTTTGTTCATGGCTGACCTTGCTGGCGACTCGCGCGGTGTGGTGGCCGCTGCTGAGTTTGGAAGTAGAAAAAGACTGCCGCCATTCTAGGGAGTGTAGAGCACGTTAATAAGACGCAAAGTGTCGTCGATATGAATGCTTTTTAAGCAATATGACGATTCTATTGGGCTAAATGATGGTTTGGCCCCGTAGCAGCTGGCGAAGCCTGCGTCCGGCCGCGAAGCGGTCGTAAAACCTATTGCCGAGTTTCTTCAGGTAGTACGCGTCGACTGAGCTGCGACCGCTTCGTCCGAATGCGGCCCAGATCGAACGCAGGCTTCGCCAGCTGCTACAGGATCACCGACACTATGAAATGAGCGCCTACCTGTTAAACCGGCTGCCCACGATCAATCTTGCTGCTGAGGATGATCGAGGTGGTGGTTTTCTCCACACCATCGACGCTGCCGATCTGATCGAGCAATTGATCGAGCTGTTCCGGCGAATCGGTGCGCAGCCATGCCACGTAATCGAACTCACCACTGACCGCACACAGCTGCTGGACCTGAGCCATGGCACTGAGCCGGCGCAGCACTTCCTTGCCGGAACGCGGTTGCACGGTGATCCCAACGTACGCCTGCAACCCGCCATCGACCACCCGCTGCCCGAGACGCACACCGTAACCGGTAATCACCCGAGCTTTCTCCAGCCGCGCCAGCCGGGAGGTGACGGTGGTGCGGGCGATGCCCAATTGCCGGGCAAGCATGGCAACGCTTTCGCGGGCATTGATCTGCAGCGCCGCGATCAATTGGCGGTCGATTTCATCAAGAACGGGAGGGCGGGTGTCAGGCAAGGTCTTCTCCGGCGGCAAACATCGGTGGACGAGCATGTTACAGGCTCGCTCGCACCGATGCTCGCAGGGGCGCGCCGCTTACTTGCGCTGTAATTGTGCGTAGTTTTGCGGCGTGACCAGTTGCGTAGGAATCCACACATCGCCTTGCAGGGCTTCGTGGTTGATCAGCCTCACGGCTGCGTCGAGGGAGCCTGCGCCGATCGCCACTGGATCGCGGAAAACGCTGACGGTAAGTTGGCCCTTTTTCAGTGCCAGCAAGCCATCCGGTGTGCCGTCGATGCCGCCCACCAGGATGTCATCGCGTCCGGCTTGACGTAGCGCCATGGCCGCGCCGATGCCCATTTCGTCATTGTTGGCGGCCACGGCATTGATGGTCTGGCCTTTGGTCAGCCATTCATTCATCAGGTCCATACCCTTTTCTCGCTGCCAATCGCCGGATTGCTCTTCGACAATCTTGATCTGCGGGTACTTGGCCAACACATCCTTAACCCCGTTGGTGCGCTTGCCGGTATCGCTGTGGGCGAGGCGCCCGAGAATTACCGCGAGGTTGCCTTTGCCACCCATCTTTTCGGCCAGGTACTCCATTTGCATCCGGCCGATGGCGCGCTCGTCGGTGCCGACAAAGACTACGCCTGCCGGTAAGTTTTCCACTTCAGGACGGCTGTTCATGTATACCAGCGGGATGCCGGCAGCGATGACTTTCTCGCTGATCTTTTTGGTCGCCGCAGTATCCGCCGGGTTGACGATGATCGCGTCGACCTTCTGGCTAATGAAGCTTTCGACCTGACTCAACTGGCGCACTACATCGCTGCCGGAGTCTTCCACTTGCAGCTTGGCGCCGCCCGGAATCTCCTTGGCGCGGTCCTGCATCGCCTGTACCAGGTAGGAAATGTAGTTGTCGTACTGGCCCACCGTGACGCCGATGCGCAACTCGGCATGGGCAGAAACGGACAGCAGCAATGCGCATAAACAGCCGAGAAAACGCCTCATGTCTTTTCATCTTTTTTTATTGTTGGGTCGTGCAGAAAAGCTGCGTTCAGAAATTCTGGATCTCACACTATTGGAATAAATATTCCAGATCAATATGGGGCGGAATTTTATGTTTCTAGTGATGAGCGTGCCTGCGGCTAATCTCGGAACCGCCCATGAGACTTCTTGCAGCAATTGGAGTGCGGCAAGTCCTGGTCGGCACGATGTAATTTTTATGCGTTGCCTGAGTAAACGTTGAATCGCAGAAACGCAAAAGCCGCGCAGTGCGCGGCTTTGAGTATGGTGGGCCCAGTAGGACTCGAACCTACGACCAAGGGATTATGAGTCAGAAAACATGCCATCCGCCCGTGTCCGCTAGTGTTTTAAAATCTAACGAAATCAATGAATCCGGCCTATCCTTTAGTTGTACCTGTCATTGCAATACATCAGCGCACATCAGCGGACAGGGGCCCATATAGATTTTTACAGACATGGGAGAAAAGGCCATGAGCACGAAAGCCAAGAAAGCCAAGCGCATTTTCACCGTCGACAGTGTTGAGGATGCGAGCAAGAAAGCCGGGCTGCTGGGCTCCGACGTCTGGGAAACCGAAGACGGTAGCCGGGGTGAAGGCAGGCTACGGCTGCGCGCTTCACCGCATGGTGGGATTGCCTACTTCTTCAGGTACAGCCGCGACGGCAAGCAGTACCAGCTTCGTATCAATAAAGAGGGGTTGGCCGAAGCCCGGCTGGAAGCGGATCGCCTGTCGCTGCTATACCGCGATGGCATCCACGACCTGCACCAGCACGCCCGGCTGGAAGCGATGGCGACACAGGCACGGCTGGCCGTGGAAGCGGCCCAGCTGGATGTGCTCAAGCGGGCAGAAGAAGCACGGGCCAAGCAGGGCACCCTCGGCCAGTTGCTGGATGGTTATGTCAGCGATCTGGAAAGGCGCGGCAGGGTCAGCGCCAAGGAAGTGAAGGGCTCGCTAAAACTGAATGTGCTGACTCCGTTTCCAGCACTGGTAGCGAAACCAGCCAAGGAAATCGAGCCAAGCGACATCACCAGCTTTCTGCGCCACTGCCTGACGCGGCCTGTAGCGAGCAAGGGTCGCGGCAAACATCTGACCCCGGCCAGCGCCACCAACGGCAAAAAAAGGCAGACCGCCAAGCTGAGAAGCTATCTGCAAGCCGCGTTCGCCTTTGGCCTGACCTCCGACAACGACGCACAGCAGGACGCGGGCGCAGCCGTGTTTGGCCTGACCAGCAACCCGGTGCTGAGCGTCAAGGCCATCGAAGGCGCGAACCGGGCAGAGACGTGGGCGTTGACCAAGGATGAGCTGAAGGCTGTGCTGCTGGCGCTTGAGGATCTACCAGAACGGCGCCGGGCGATTGCCAAGGCCATGCTGTATCTGGCTGGGCAGCGCGTAGAAATGCTCTGCCGCGTCACGTGGGCGGATCTATACGATGACGGTGAGCGTGGCGGGGTGATGCAGCTGTTGGATTTGAAAGGCGGCAAGGGCACCCCGCCACGTATCCATCTACTACCGATGACCGAGCGCCTGAGCGAGATCATGGCGCCGCTGCTGGCGCTGCAAGGCAGTGACGCACCCGGCCCATTCAGCTTGCGCGGCAAGGTCAACATCACCCCCGGAACTGCGCTGGGTATTTTTGGAGCGTTGGGTGACGCCTTATCAGCAGCAGGCAAGGCCAGACGCTTCGGCTGGCGGCATATGCGCGCCACGGTTGAAACCCATCTAGCGAGCCTCGGCATGGATCGGGAGCGACGCGCTTGGTTGTTGTCACACGGGCGGTCGGGTGTTCAAGCCAAGCACTACGACCGCTACAGTTATTTACCTGAGAAACGCCAAGATCTGGAGAAGTGGGCGCGCTATCTCGATCAACTGGTATCAGGTGAAACAGCAAAAGTAGTGCAACTTCACGCCTGATTCTGACAGACGGCATTATTAGCAACGATCTGCTACGGATACCCACCATCCGTAGCAGATTTTGTCGTTCAGAGAGCTGTTACCAGCAGAATTCCCTACGGTTTATATTCGTCTCAATTTAAATGACTTATCCACTGTTTATACCTTAGTTATCCACCGACCTTATATCCGAAGCTATTGCCGAGTTGCTCGATTCGGAGGTATTACGCAGTTGTGTCCGTAACTTCACCAGATGAGGCAAACACCATGGAAACGTTTACTCCCGATAGACTGCTTTATAGCGTGAACAGCTCCGCATACGCACTGGATTGCAGCCGCACTATTTTGTATGACTTGATGAAAGCCGGGCTTATCAAGTTTGTGGCCTTCGGCAACGAGCGTCGCATCCCGGTAGAGGAAGTGCAGCGGCTGGCAAAGGAAGGTATCCCCAGCGTTCCGAGAGCGCAGAAAAAATCGGAGCTGCTGTGATGGCTAGTACCACTATAGAAAAGCCTTTCCCGAGGTTCAGCGAGAAAGGCTTTTGAGTACAACCAAGCACCGCCACTTAGGAGTAAGCAGGAGCAACATAATTATGCACCCAGATATAGAAGTGGTAAACACCATCAAGGTTTCACTTGGTAAAACCAAGTTCGATAATCTCCCGAAGCAGTGCGAAGAATCCAACTTCGACGACTTTACAAATGCGGTGTTAGACAAAGCCAATGAGAGCGCGGCCAAAGGCGAAACTTTTATCTGCTCACCGATGGCTGTAGGGCGTCACAGCAACCCGGAGAAATGGGAAGGTGAAGCGCCATGGCGACAGAAGCGTCTGGTCCAACCACGCTGCTTTCTCCCGCTCGATTGCGATGGCTTCGACAGTCTGGAGACCTACGGCATACTGCTGGGGTATCTGAAGCGCTATCAGGGCTTCGCCTATACCACGGCCAGCCATACCCCCGAGGCGCCTCGTTGCCGCGTGGTGCTGGCGCAGACAAGGGCTACCGACCGGGAAGATGGCATTGCGTTGTGCAAGGCCGTACAGGCACTGATCGAGCGTGACCTTGGTGTTGGCGCGGTGAAGTTCGATCAATCGGTCTACAAGGGCGAACAGCCTCTCTATACGCCGGTGCAGGGTGCAGAGGCGTTTCGCTTCACGGGTCAGCCGGTGGATGTCGAAGCGGTACTGGCACAGCCCACCCCCGCGACGAAAAAGCCAAAGGCAAAAGCCCATCGGGTTAAGACTGACGATCCCATCTTGTGCACCCTGAATGAATTAAACATGGTGCGCGCCGATCAAGGCGGTGGTGCCTACCTTATCGAATGCCCATTTGAGGACCAGCACACCATGGATGGCGGCGATGGCGAAACGATCTATTACCAGAAAAATACAAATCACTACGCCCAAGAGCATTTCCATTGTTTCCATAGCCATTGCAGCGAACACAGCGATAACGCTTTTATGGTCTCGCTGCTGGCGCGGTATTCAAAGCAGACTGGCAAGAAAGCAGGCTGGGGTGTTGCGTCGCCGATGAGGAAGGCTACTGCGCCGGAAGAAGTAGACAAGGAATTCGCGGAGTTATTGAAAACAGCACCCAAAGCGCTACAGGCTTACGTGGATTGGTTTACCGAAAGCGCGTTGATGCCACATCCTGTTTACGCCATGTTTAGCGCTTTGTTGCTGATGATGCAATTGATCGGCCCCACAGTAAAAGGCCCACGGGGGAGCAGGATCAATCTATGGATTTTATTTTTAGCCCATTCCGAAATGGGGAAAAAAGCCATTATTGACTTGGCCCTTAAAGCCGCTGAGTTATTGAAGAAGCTTAACTACATTCCCTGTATTCCTAATTTCGAGCGCGACCATGCTTCAGCATCCAGTTTGTGGTGGAGCCTTGCCGACCATGATTCACCGCAGCAGATCATTGCCGACGAGGAACTGGGGCAGACGATCTGCCACTTGATCGCCGCCAGACCGGGCAGTGAATACTTCAAGTTGCGCAAGACCCTTTTGCATGTCTATGGCTGCGCCAATGACGCCTACGTCGCCCCTACACGCTACACGCAGTCGGGTGGTGTAAAAAAAGCCGAAGCGAACAAGATGCCCGATATTCATTACCCCTTTGTCGAGGTGTTTGGATCTGGCACGTTAAATACGATACCTGGGCTTAGCGCGGACGCATCCGATGAGGGCACTACGAACCGTTTTTGCGTGGTGATTGAAACAGCGCCTACTGAAATCGGGGATATCACAACCGAGCCCGGTGTTTTACCTGACGCGCTGATCAAGCAAGTGGAAAAACTGCACCAGTTAGCGCTTAAAAATCCCCTCAAAGAAGTCATGGAAGCAGAGCTGGAACATACAGCAGAGGGCGTGCGCGTGGTCACCAATAGCAAAACGCTGGGTATGTCACGCGAACAACCACGCGAGCTGAAATTCTACGATGGGTTTAATGATGATTGGCGCGCCGAGGTAGATTACGGGCGTAAACGCGCGCAGACATTGCTGGATATATGGGGGCGCCACGCGGAAAAAGTGATCAAGCTGGCGATGATCGCAGCGCTGTTTGATTCAGGCGATTGTGTCAGCAAGGCCAATTTCAAATGGGCTGCCAGTTTAATGCGCTGGAACAATGAGCGGTCCGCGCGGCAGTACAAAGCTACAGGGGGTGGAGCGGCGAACGATGAAGATCGTGTCAGGAATGCGTTTCTGGCGTTCTTCGACTCGGAAAAGGGTAGAGCGTACTACAAGGAAAACGGCCATATAGCGTCGGGCTTTCTCTCCCGGCAATGCAGCGCGTGGAAGCGTAACGCCAAGTTGCGCTGGTCTGTGGTCAGTGCCCTGATTGATGAAGGCTTGATCGTGCTGGTCGACTTGAAACCATCCGGGGAGGGTTATCAAAAAGGGCCAGAGTGGTTGGAAACGTAGACACGCTGTAGATAGGTTTAGATAGGGGGGTGTCTACGGCTTCGAACCATCTAGGACGGGGGTTTCAGGGTAGTGTAGATAGTATAGACATATATATTATATATATAAAAATAAAAACCTCTTCCTCTCCATGGGGGTGTGTATACAGAGAAAAGTGTCGAAAGTATCGAAAATGGCTGGAACCCTTATGGGACGCCGTCTCCAGCCGTAGATAGGGGGTGTCTACGGTGTCTATGGTGTCTACAGTGAGCAGGTGATTAACATGAAAGCGAAACTGTTAGTGAGAAAGAGCACTGCCCATTGTGTCAGTTCTCCAACGCAGCTTGAGCAGATGCTTGGGTCAGGTGACTGGTTGATTGCAGCACCACCGGCGCGATCCAAGTCAGCTAAAAACATGCGCTTAACACGAGAACGTCTTCGGTCTGCTGGTTGGCTACAGCTCGATCTCTGGTTGCCACCTGATGTTATCGCGATGGTTAAAGCAGCTAAATTACCCGGTGAGAATTATTCAGAGCTATTTATAAGGTTGGTAAAAACACTGGGTATATCTGATTAATATTCGTAGGTGGACGCACACAATTAGAAAAATCTGCCAGATCACTGTGCGCAATCAAGACTTAGCTAAAACGGCCATAAAAATAATAAACAAAAGGATTTAAGATCCCATGGTCAAACCATGGTTTGGTGCCGTTTTATGCGGCCTGTAGTGGATTTAGTGGCGTTTTAGTGGCTCTTTCGTGTCTACAACAACCTGTTTAGGGTTGTAGAGGGCTCAAAAAATGAAAGACAAAGCGATGCGTGCATTTTGGTGCCCCCACAATACCCCTTTGTGAGGCCCATAGAGGGGTAAGTAGCTAAAACGTCGCCAGCGAGCTGCTGGACGCCTTCCTGAGGCTATTTGAGGTGATGTAATGACCAGATTGCGCACGACGGCGCTTTCCACCGAAGAAACAGATGCCCTTGTCGACGCTCTGCCGCCAGAGCACGCGGCACTACTGCGCAAGGCTTGTGACACCTACGACAAAGCCTGCAAGAAGGCTCAGGCAGCGCGTGGTGCCCGTACTGAAGCCTGTGAAGCTCTGGTGACTGAAGCTATCCACGCCAAGCGTGCGCGTCTGGAGAAAGAACCCCGGTGCAAATGGACTTCGATCCTGATGAACCACTTCGACAAGCGCGATATCACCATCGACGAAGAGGTAGTTCGTCGGGTGGTAAAAGGTTTCCCCGGCTTCTGACTCAGAACCGGCGCAACTCCAAACAATACGGGTTCAAACTCCAGTGACATTACTCAACTGGAGCACCATCACATGAGTCAGGAACTCGCAGAAGAACTAGAAGTACCAGCCGATGTTCAGCCCATCATGCGCAGCGCATTCACTTTCGCAGAGTCGCGGAACAACGTATTTAGTGCGGTCGTGCCTCGTGGAACCACTCAGCAACGGCTGGTGCAATCTGGCTTGTGGAGTGTAGTGGCTGATCAGCTCAGAAGCTTCGATAGAATCCTGTGCATTGCTGAGGATAGGAGTTACTACGCTGAATTACTGATCCTTGATGCGGGAAAAGGCCATTGCTCTGTGCAATTGCTTAGTTATCACACCCTGCCGGTGCTACTTGTAAGTGAGGCTGGTTTACCACCCGGATTCTCGATTGATTACAGTGGTCCCGTCCATAATGGGTCTGGTGGATATCAGGTACTTCGCCATGCTGACGGAGTAATTATGTCAACCGGCCATTCCAACAGAGAAGAAGCTCTCGCTGCTTTACTCGACTCGGCCACGCTGAAATGAAAGACGAACTAAGCGCTGAACAACAGCAGTGCCTGCTAAGTCATTTGCAGTTCACGGCCAAACACTTCCAAGCGTTCAGAGGAAACTTTGAAAAGCTGGTGGAATTGGTCAGGTACTCGGTCGGTGAAGCAGCGCCAGATGCCAACGCCATTGGTGACTTCCTGCGGCTGGAAGAAACGCAAAAGACTCTGGAGCTTAGTTACGAAACCGCTCTCTGGCGTAGTGCCGACCATAACAAGTCATGGCGTTTGATCTGTTTGGCAATTAAAGCTGATCCCGAAGTAGCTAAACGTCGATTAGCCAGACGACCACCAAGCACGGAGAGCTGCTCATTTTGTTGGCAAAACGAGACAGGCTTCACTGAATTTGTTCTACAGCCCGAAAAAGATATTTATGGCAACGCTATCCCCGGTGTCTATTTGCACCGCCAATGCAGTCGCCCGTGGAAACTGATGCGGGATCTTGTGGCGCGTGCCCAAACAACTACGAAGGAAAACTTACTGTGAACTCGAAACCTATTTTGTTTGCGATCCGAACCTTAATCCACCAAAGCCCCGAAGGGGAAATTCACGGAACTTTTGAAAACGTCGCTGACCGAATTCTGTGTGAAATTGGCGGACCCGTCGATCACTGTGAAGACATTCAAAAAGAATTCGAATTGTACCTAAGGAATCTCGGCCTTGAATACCTTACTGCTAATACCCCAATTGCATTTTTTAAAAGCATGAGCGGTGAATTGAACTTTGTGGACCGCAAACTGGTGTATGAATCATGAGTGACATCGATCTTTATAGTGGCGGCGGTGGTGAACTCCAGCCTTATAGCCCCTCGCAGCCTTTATCACCGTCACCAGATAACTTTACTGGCGTAGATGTTTTAAGCCCGCGTGAAGTTCATTCAGGCGGTGACTTGCAGCTGTTCGGCACCCCACTGCCGCCCAATACTTCAGCCCAGCAGATCCAAGCCACGTTAGGGGAGATATCTGGAATCTACCTATCTGACTTCTCGAAACTTGGGTTTCCAAACCAGTTGATCCAGAGCGCTATCCAATTTTTTATGGACAATGCGGCCAGCGCACCACAGCAAGTCAGACGGCAACATAGTTTCAGCCTCCCCAGTACTGAAGCCGGTGACTGGCTGGCGGAATCGTTTGCTAATCACCTGCAAGGTCAAAACGGCTCGCAACAACAGAGGCAGTCTTTTCTAGATGCCACTTTTGCTTGGCTTAATAAATTATCAGCTCACCTAAATGCTCAAGTTGGAAGTAAGCCAACTGCCATGGATGGCCCTACCACTTCAGGTAATCCGCTGGACTCCCTGACGGATGCGCAATATACCGCTGTGATCAAGGCCAACAACGCGGCTCAAGCGCAAACCATGGGTTATCTAAAAGACCTCTGGGGTCAGAGCTTCGATATCAACCTGCGCATGGTCAACAATTATTACGCCTCTCTTCCGGTGAATGAGCAGCAAGCGCTGGATGTCTTTAGCACCGGATGGATCAAAGCGCTGAATACCAAGGAGATAATTCTCGGGCTTTATAAGCAGGCGATTGGCAGTAATTCCCTGCCCAGCGGAGGCGGTGTACAGGCCGAGATAGAAGAGCATGAGCGCGTCATGCGCACTGACAGAAAACGCTGGAACTCGGATGAAAGGATGCAGAGTCGCTACAGGGAGTTGCTGACGCGGAGAGACGGGTAATGAACGACAGCGAGAAAGTGCATGCCTTCGATGCACTGGTTATCGGTGCGTTACTGGCTGAACGAAGTCTCGCTTTAGAGGTGGCGTATCTCCGAAGGCTGCAACGTAAATTGCAAGCTTTGTTGGAAGAGAAGAAGGAATTAACTGCTGGGCAGAGGGCGCGGTTGGCCCAGTTGCTCGACACCATAGATGCGAGAAATAAACTGTTATACGTAGGAGATTAATACCATGGCTTACTCTTCATCTTCAAATCCTGTTAGAGCCTCTGTTTCACTCGGCCTAACTGACGGCAAAATGATATGGACTTATGAGTCGAGCGAAATTCACTCGGTGATTGAAAGTACCAGTTCACTCTATTTCGTCGGCGCTGGAGCCGGCAGCCCCAGACTAGCAACGGCAGGTATGAAAGTAGCGGACATCTTAATAAATGTCTGCGCGACAACAGCGGCCACTTCGGCAATCACCTTTCACCGAGTAACTGGCATCAGCTCTTCTACTGGATATGGAAGTCAGCTGTCACCGATATTGAGCCCAGCCGGGACTACATAAAATGGACGGTGTGATTCGCGGGTCTCATCCTCTCATTCTTGAGGGTCGGGATCTTTTAGCAAAGCTCATTGCTGAAAATGGCGATGCGGCCACCATCGGCAAATTGAACTACTTGTTGAACGAGCTGCATTCACTCGACGGTGGCGATCAGATCAGGCTCGCTGAACTGCTGGGCGGCAAACGATGCCCGCGTATTACGGATGGGGAGTAAATCATGAGCGCAAAACTTCGAGTCATAGAACGGCAACTTGGGTTAACAAAGTCCGAAGCCTCGGTGCCTGCCGATGACAGTGGGCTAGGCTCTGCCATTGATATGACTGTAAAACAGGCCGTGGCTAATGCCCTGCTAGAGCAACAGATGCAGGCTGTACGCTCGCCTGTCAAAGGACTCTTCAAAGAGCCTGCTACCCCCTATATTCCCCGCGATATCACACCCAACGATCTGACCCGTGAAGAACTCGATCAACTGGTCGAGGCTAGGGTTCAGCAGCGCGTAGCTGATGCTCTTAAGCAACAGCCAGCACCGGCACCCGATAACCGTAAACTACCGCCTGACCTCACCGGTGCAATGCTTCAGCTTATGAGTCGGATTACCGCACTCGAAACTGCCGACGAGAATGAGCCTGTCAGTGGTGAACAACTGCCAACAAACTTAGAAGCCCTTGCGCAACGAGTAGCCGATATTATGCAACAGCGTAAGAAAACGATGCCGAAAATTGACTACATAGTTCAACACGATAGTTTGGGCCGCGTGGTAAAAGTCACCGCTCAAATCGCTGGTGCACCAGATGCGCCGTTCAGAGTCCAGCGCAACGACATCAATCAAATTATAAAATTTACTCCGACTGGTGAATAAAAAATGAGAAACCCCAACTACATCCTTGTTGCTGCCAAAGCGTTGAGGGACAACTTGGTGTTGACCGGGGCCAATCCTGTGCTGCTCGCGAAGTTGAATTCAATCGTTGACGACGAGCATATCGGGGTGATCGGGATGACTAGACTAAAACGCCTGATCGCGCAGGCCGAAAGATCATGACCGCGCTAATCTTTAGCACCACCCATCCCGAAACTGAAGCCCGCATCCTGATCGCGGCTCTGCAACAGTGGCTGGAAGATCAACCTGAACACCCACTGTCGGTTAGCAAAACAAACTTCAGCTATAACAATGGGGTTTTGGAATCGGTGACTATTATTATGGGCGTGGTGAAAAAATGACAGACAGACTCGGTGCACCGAAAACAGGCGGTAGACGCAAGGGTAGCCTTGATAAAGCCGAGCGCCTTTTGCTAACCGAAACCATGGCTGCGGATATTCTTGCTGTATATAAAAAACTCGGCGGCGTGAAGTACCTCCTGAAAGTGGCTCAAGAACGGCCTGAGCTATTTCTGTCGCAGTGCCTTTCAAGACTATTACCACCTCCCTTCAAAGATCCCGATGTCGAAATCCAGTTCAACAATAATGGGCCTGATAGTTGGAGCTTGATTGAATCTGGTAGGCGCGTTGCTTTTGTGTTAGCCGCAGCGGCCAACGCACAGCAGCAACTGGACATTACCCCTGTCGTCGAACGTGTGCCAGTGCATCCTGAGCCACTGCTACAGCCTGAGCAGCCTACTGACCAAGCCCAGCAATGGCAACAGCTAGCCCCTGAGCCGCTCCCACCTCAGGAGCCCGGTGGCTTTCATTACAGCGAAGCCGATCCACGACCGTATGCAGACCAGCATGCCGATTGGTTGTTGACCCGTGACACATTGTAAGCGCTCCATGAACCCCACCTATTCAAAAATAGGCGGCGCGCTTAGCGAGGCGAGGCGAGCGAGCAGTTCCAAGGCAGCAAGGCTTCGTAATCTTCAACCGAGGTTGCCTGTGGCAGGCGTTCA
>NZ_JBLYED010000037.1:0-65999 GCF_048515765.1 Pseudomonas sp. H11T01
GGTACATCGCGAAAGGTGAAGACGACGCAGACGGCAATGTGCTTTGCCCGGCCGACCCGCAAGGGTTTGTGCGCAATCTCAAGAGCAAAACTGTGACCCCGGCCCCCTCCCAATACGGTAAGGCCCCAACCCTGCAAACTGGCTATCGCTACACCGCGCAATTGGGTCTGACCGGCAGCGGGCCCTGGCTGGCACTGCGAGACGAAACCCTGACGCAATGGGTCGATGGCCGTGCGCAGACGGAATTACGGCGCATTACCCATGAGTACATCAACACTCCCGCAGACCCTCAGCAACACGGACTCATAAGCAGGATGTTGCAGACGTTGCACGGCCGGGCCGATACCCTGACCACCACCCAATACAGCTACAGCATTACGAACAATACCCGTGAGGGTGCGCTGGTCATGCGTACTGAAAGTGAGCTGATCGGGTTCGATGACACGCCGGGCAAGCCTGTACGCAAGGTCATCACCCAGGAGCACTCATTGCTCAACGGCCATAAGCTACTCAGCCAGGACGATAACGACGCCAAAGTCGCCTACGCGTATGACCGGCTCGGTCGTGTGATCGAGGAAATCGTGGCGCCAGACTCTAATGACTACAAAGCCAGTCGCACCTACACCTACACGCTGACCAACGGCGGGGTTGCTCAACAAGCCAGGCAAAGCGCCAAGGACGTGAAGGGTGTCGAAACCATCACCTGGCTGGACGGGCATAATCGAGTCATCAAAGAAGAGCGCCAGGACACCGATGCCCTGGGAGGCGATCCGCAAGCGTTTCGCGAAACCTACAAGGCGACTTACAACAACCTAGGGCAATTGATCAGCGACACCAATACCGACTGGGAAGGGGCCGCCGATAAACCCTTGCCCCGCCACATTCAATACGACGCCTGGGGAGAGCAATACAAGGTTGTCGGGGCCGATGGCGTGGCGCACGTCACCGAAATCAATCCGCCTACACAAACCCTGTGCAGCTGGACTGAAAGTACCGTGGCACCGCTCAAAGTCAGCGGTAAAAGCCGCACGACACTCAACCGCTTCGGCAAGGAAGACAAGGTCGAGGCACTGAATGCAGAGGACAAGGTCGTCAGCACGAGTAAGTTTTTGTATGACGGCTTGGGTAACTGCGTAGAGCAAATCGACGAAATGGGCGAGTCCACTCGCTTTGAGTTCGATTTGTTTGCCCGGGTACACGCCACCATCCTGCCCGACTACACCGAAGTTCGCCGCACTTACGCCGATCACAGTGCCGGTGAGCTGCCTATTGACCTGCGTGTGGTCGTCAATGAGGTGCCGGTCAGTGTTGGCGTCCAGACCTTTGACGGTCTTGAACGCCGGACGACGCTGGAAGTCGGGCAGCGTGTTCAGGCGTTCGAGTATCAAGGTGGCCAGTCCCAGGTGAGCAAGACGATCACCGCCAGCAAAAAAGAGATCACCTACGAATACACGCCAGGCCTGGTGGGCACGCCGGTGGGCAGCATTGCTCCGGACGAGCAGTCGAGCTTCAACTATGACCCCCAGAGTGCACAACTGACCCTGTCGCAAAACACCCAGGGCGAGCATACCTTCAACTACAGTTCCACCGGTCAATTGCTCAAGGAGTTCTGGAAGGAAAAGCGCTCTGGCAAACAATGGGAAACCACCTACACCCACACCTTGAACGGACGTCCGCTCACCCGTCTGGATGCCAACGGATTGGCCTGCACCTATACCTATGACGAAAAGGCTCGGCTCAAGACCATTACTCAAGACCAGCTGTTCGCCACCTTCGACTACGACAACCTGGGGCAGGTGAGCCTCATCACCACCCGCAATAAACACACCGACCAGACACTGCGAACCAACCTGACTTTCGACGATCAAGGCCGAGAGGTCACCCGGGTCATGGAGCTGGACGGTCACCCGAAGCAAACCATCAGCCAAACCTATCGCGATGACAGCAAGCTGCGTACTCGCCACTTGCAAGTGGATGAGCGCACCGAGTTGCTGGAAACCTTCAACTATGACCCGCGCGGGCGGATGGTGGAGTACAACTGCGAGGGCCCTGCTCTGCCCCAGGATCGCTATAAAAACGCCATCAAGGAGCAGCTGTTCGAGTTCGACGAATACGATAACGTCACCGGGGTCTACACACTGTTTGCGGACGGTAAACGTGACGATGCCATCAGCTATTTCTCACCGAGCGATCCGTGTCAACTGGTGGAAGTCACTCACAGCCACCCCCACTATGAGGCCAGCTGCACACTCGACTACGACGAAGACGGCAACCTGCTGCGCGATGAAAACGGCCAGACCCTGCACTATGACACCCAGGGGCGGTTGCTGCGCGTCACTGATGCCGGCGGCAAAATCATCAGCCAGTACCGCTATGACGCGCATAACCATTTGTTGGGCGTCACCCAGGGCACACAGGCCGAAACCCTGCGCTTTTATCAGGACGATCGCCTGAGCCGCACTGAGCAAGGCGACAAAAAAATCCACTACCTGTACCTCAGCGATCAGCCCCTGGGCCAGCAGCAACAGAACGACCCGGAGCAAACCCTGCTGCTGATGACTGACGGTAAAAACAGTGTGCTGGCGGAAAGTGGTCAGGATGAACTGCGAAAAGCAGTCTATGGCGCCTATGGCGAACGCAATCCAGACAATGACTTGAAATGCCTGCTCGGTTTCAACGGCGAAGTGCGTGACGAACTGAGCGGCTGGTACTTGCTGGGCCTCGGCTACCGGGCCTATAACCCGACGCTGATGCGCTTTCATAGTCCGGATTCGTTGAGCCCGTTCGGTGCCGGGGGGATCAACCCTTACGTGTACTGCGCGGGCGATCCGATCAATTTTTTCGACCCCACAGGGCATGCCAACCGGGGGGTTAACTGGATGGGCGTGGGGGGCGCGATCCTGTCGGCCATTGGTATAGCGCTTACCGTCGCGGCGGTGGTGGTTGCGCCACCAGTGGGCGCATTAGCCATCGCTAGCACCGCCGTGTTTACAACGATGGGTGTTGGCTTCGGCGCCTATGGCATCGCTGAAGGCGTCATGGCCACTACCGCAACTAAATTGACAGACCGCGAGAAACACGCGACGAGCTCCATGATCTCTGGTGGCGTGGACACTGTTCTTGGCGGAGTCTTCCTTGGTATGGCCATCAAAGGTGCTGCGAAAGCGGCCGCGAAGAAGGCTACGAATGCGAGTTTACTGACCAGGGCTAGAGATGGCTTTACTCCCATCGTGTTTCCCAAAGGGCCGGCGAACTCCGCTCAGGGAGTATCTGGGGGGACGCGCGGCCTGCAGGGTCTTCAGGGACCTCCTGGGCCTCAGGGACTACAGGGACTTCAAGGACCTCCGGGGCCTCAGGGGCCTCAGGGACTTCCGGGGACTGCAGGAGCGAGAGGAAATATCCCCGCAACTTCCGTACCTCCACCTTCACGGCCCACCGCGAGGTCAGCGCCTCCATCGGCTGAGCCAGTTGCCGGCCCTTCTGTCCGTGGGCGTGAGAGCGAATGGAATCTTGAGAAACTTTCTGCTAGGCAAAATAGTCAAAAAGTGGAATTCAACGGAGGCGAAAGAGATGCCCTCGTAACCGACAGAGTAGAGGCCAGAACAAACAGAACAGTGGCCGACCTCACTCGAAGAATCGGCAATAACATACCTATGTAGCCAACGCTGATAATGAAAGGCTCCACTTCTCGAAGTGGAGCCTTTCTATTTCCCGGGAATAGATACATATCTGCAAACACTGCATCGCCAGCACTGAGAGTTCTCTCATATCCCCCGCCCCGCCCCCTCTCTAAACTCCCGCCGCCGAGACAACACAACTACTTCTCCCTGCTCACATCGACCGTGAGCACTTCCGGCACTGTCTCGCCCAATTAACGCCGGATTCAATTAATTAAAGGATTCCGTTACATGAAGACATCTTTACTCGCACTACCGCTTGGCCTGGCATTGAGCCTGGCGGCCACTTCGGCGTTCGCCGCCGATGGCCGGATCAACTTCACCGGCAAGATCAACAGCGCCACCTGCGCCATTGAAATCGTCAACCCGGAAAACGGCGCCGTAGGCAATCTGGTTTCACTGGGCTGGGTCGATTCCAGCGCCTTCAAAGGCATCAACACTGTCGCCGGTGAGCGAGCCTTTCAGATGCGCGTAACACCGGGCACTTCCTGCGTACTGGACCCCGCCAAACTCGACGCGACCGTGACTTTCAACTCGGTGTACGGCGGTGGTGGGGATCATTACGGGCTCAAGCCGACCGGCAGCCCTGCGACCGGGATTGCAGTGGCAATCAAGGACATGACCGGTAGTTTCATCAAGAACGGTGACACCTCCACCATTTACAAGCTGGACGAAACCAATCCGACCCTCATGGACTTCACCGCCATGTACATCGCCACTGCCGCGACCGTGCGCGCTGGCCCCGCCGATTCTGATGTCGAGTTCACCCTCAGCATTAACTGATCACGCTCTCCAGTTTTAAAACAGCGGGCTTCACAGCCTGCTGTTTGAGAACGACTCCTCGACACAGGGATTCTTTTACTATGTTTGGCTTCATTAAACGTCCTGCTCAGGTCAGGTGCGGCGTTCTGTCCTGCGTGCTGTTTGGTGCCCTCGTTACATGGCTTCCAAACAGTTACGGGGCGTTAACCATCAGCAGCACGCGGGTGGTGTTCGACAGCGACAAGCGCAATGTTTCGTTGACTGTTTCTAATCCCAGCAGCAAACCCTTCGCCGTGCAGACCTGGGTCAATACCGCTGCCGACGATCAAACCACCGCAGTGCCTTTTATCGCCTCACCACCGCTGTTTCGCTTGAATGCCGGTAAAGAACAACAGGTGCAGATCAACGGTTTGCCTAATACGCTGCCCAAAGACCGCGAATCGCTGTTTTATTTCAACGTCCAGGAAATACCGCAACTGGAGGCCAATGAAGCTAACCAGTTGAATATCGCGTTGCGCACGCGCATCAAGTTGTTCTACCGGCCCGTCGAACTCAAAAGTAATGCGTTGGACACCTTAAAAGACTTGAGTTGGTCAGTAAAAAAGGTCGACGGCAAAAGCCGTCTGGTGGTGACCAATCCCACTCCCTTTCACGTGTCTTTCGTGCGCATTGAACTCAGCGCAAACGGACAGAAAATCAATCTCAAAGACACCCCTATGGCACTTCCTCTGGACTCCCAAGCCTATGAGCTGGACGGTTTGAAACCGACCCCGGGTATGCAGGTGAACTTTTCCGTGATCACCGACTACGGCGGTTACACAGCGCCCATGACCTTGCCCGTCAGCCTTGATCTTTAACATTGCGCGGACTATCACCATGCCTTTCTTCCCGCACTGGAGTTCGACTCCCGCGCAGCGCCTGTTTCATCTTTTTGTATTCACCGGCGGCAGCATTGCATTGCTGGAAACCAAACCGGCCCTGGCCTCCACACAGGTAGAGTTTCAGTCAACCTTCATGCGTCAACTGGAAAACCATGCCAGCGATGCCGGTGCGCTGGCGTTGAAAACACTTTCCAGTAGCCAGGATCTGGCGCCGGGGCGTTACCTGGTAAGTATCGATATCAACCGAAGCTTCTATGACCACCGGGAAATCGAATTCACCGCCAATGCCCAAGGTGATGGGCTTGTTCCTTGTTTGTCACAGCAACTGCTCAACGACATCGGCGTGAAGCTCGATAGCCTGGCTGAGCCTGAGGCCACGCTGGGCACTTGCGTCGACCTGCAGCGTCTGATTCCCGGTGCGCTGACCCAGCTCGATGGCGGCCGACTCGCGCTGTCGATTTCCATCCCGCAGATTGCCATGCGTCGTGACGTCGCCGGTTATGTCGATCCGCAACGCTGGGATTACGGCATCAATTCGGCGTTCGTGAACTATCAAGTATCGGCTCAACAAGGTCGCAGCCATCAGACCGGCCATAACAGCAGCCAGGACCTGTACTTGAACAGCGGCTTGAATCTGGGCGCCTGGCGCTTGCGCAGCAATAACGCCTTTCGCAGCGACGCCCAGGGCGAGCGCACATGGTCGCGCGCCTATACCTATCTTCAGCGCGACCTCCCCGGCACGCATTCGCAGCTGACGTTGGGCGAAACCTACACCCCTGGCGATGTATTCAGGAGCGTTCCCATCAAAGGCGTGCAAATTGCTTCCGACCTGAGCATGTTGCCCGACTCGCTGCAAAACTATGCGCCGATCGTTCGAGGTGTGGCACAGACCCGGGCCAGGCTCGAGATACGCCAGAACGGTTACCCTATTTATTCCACCTATGTCAGTGCCGGTCCCTATGAGATCAACGACCTTACGACCGCTGGTGGCAGCGGTGAACTGGAAATCATCCTGACCGAGGCCGATGGTCAGGTGCGGCGTTTCACTCAACCCTATGCCACCCTCAGCAACCTGCTGCGTGAAGGCGTCTGGCGCTACAGCACCAGCCTGGGCCGCTACAACGCCCCCTCGTTTTCTACCGATGACACATCGCTATGGCAAGGCACCCTTGCGACCGGCGTGGGGTGGAATTCAACGCTTTACGGCGGGTTAATGGCCAATGATTTCTATCAGGCCGGCACCCTCGGAATCGGAAAGAATCTCGGGGCGATCGGCGCACTGTCGTTCGACGTCACGCGCTCCGCTGCCGATATCGATCCCCATGACAGCAGTCGCAACGTTCAGGGCATGAGCTATGCGATTAAATACGGCAAGACGTTCGAGACCCGAACCAACCTGCGCTTTGCCGGCTATCGCTACTCCACCGAGGGTTATCGCGATTTTAGCGAAGCGGTGCGCGAGCGCAGCGCCGACCAGCGCTTTCGCGGAAGTCGACGCAGTCTGCTTGAAGCCTCGGTTTTCCAGGACATCGGAGCCAATAGTTCGCTAAACCTGACGTTATCTCAAGAAGACTTCTGGCGATCCAATTATCAGCAGCGCCAGTTCCAGTTCAATGTCAGTACCCGCCACAACGCGGTCAGCTATAACCTTTACGCGTCACAATCGCTGAATGACAAGCAGTCCAATGACCGCCAGCTCGGCTTGAGTGTCTCGTTGCCGCTGGACTTCGGACGCTCGACCACCGCCACATTCGACCTGAGGGAAAACCGTGGCCAGCTCAATGAACGCGCCTCTTTATCTGGCCGAGGCGAGGGAGATCGACTCAACTATCGAGCCTCCTTGTCCAACAATGAAAGCCACCAGCAAACCGCTGAGTTGGCGCTGGGCTATCAGACATCTTTTGCCAGTCTCGGCGCGGGTATCGCTCAAGGCAGCGCTTACAACAGCCTTTCGCTCAATGCCAGCGGTGCGATGCTGCTCCACGGCGATGGCCTTGCGTTCGGGCCTTACCTGGGTGAGACCAGTGGGCTGGCCCATGTTCCGGACATCGCCGGCGTCGGTTTGATCAACGCCTCCAGCGCCAGGACCAATAACCGTGGCTATGCCTTGATTCCCTATCTACAACCCTACCGGGTCAATCGGGTGATCCTGGACACCGACCAGCTCGATCCGAATGTCGAGATCGACAACGGCGTAACCCAGGTGGTGCCACGGCGTGGCGCGGTCGTCAAAGCGACATTCCCCGCCCGAACGGTACAAAGGCTGGTGTTGACCACCCGTGACAGCCAGGGCGCACCTTTGCCCTTTGGCGCTCAGGTCAGCAATGCCGACGACGAAGTACTCGGGATTGTCGGCCAGGCCGGTCAGGTACTGCTGGGCACTGTCGATGGTCAGCAAACCTTGAATGTGCGCTGGGGCAACACCTCCACCGAGCAGTGCCAGCTGCGGTTCGATGTCCAGAGCATGCCCATGGAGCAAGGTTATCGGGTTCAGGACTTGATTTGCCGCTGACTCAATACTTCGTTTACTCATACTCGAAGCACCCTGCGGTGCATCGAGTTGTTTTTGCCAGGAAAGAACACAGCATGTCGATCAGATTATTTCCAGGCGTTCTGTTCACGCTCGCCGCCAGTGGGTTGATGCCGTTCAGTGCCGCGTACGCAGTCACCAATACCTGTTATTGGGGGGGAGGTACGGGGCCGATTCGTTACGTGGCCAATGTGGGCGCACTGTCTATCCCCAGGGACGCCAAAGTAGGCGACCCGATAGGCCCGATCGACCAACCGTTCATTCAAGGCGCCGGAGGGTTGTCCATCAACTGCGTGACCGACGGCACCCGACTGACGTTCAACGCTTCGGCCACTGCCGCACCGGTACCCGGGCCAATCCCCAGAAGGAACGGCATGGACATTAACGGCACCTTGCTGCAGACCAACATCGCCGGGGTCGGCGCCCTGATCAAGTTTGGCAGGCCGTACGATGGTCTCACCAACGGTTTTTGGAAACTCAGTGGCCCCGACAGCACGGTGCCCTTCGATGGTTACATCGACTTCAGCACACCCTTCGTCTTGCAGCACTCGGTGTTGCACGGCGCTATCACCTTGGTCAAAACCGGGCCGATCGGCCGAGGTATGCAACCGTTGGACTCGGGAAGGGAATTGGTTAATGCCTCGTTCACTGGCGTGCCCAATGCCTTCGGTCTGGCCTTGAGCGGCTCAGTCACTCAGGCAGAATGTACCCTGTCGGTCAATCCGGTGAGCGCCGACCCCGTCAAGCTGGGTGACTGGACGACTTCGAAGTTTACCGCCGAAGGTGACACCACCGATCCGGTGCCTTTCACTATTGCCTTGAACTCATGTATTTCCGACCCGCTGCCAGGCGGCACGGTGACTAACGCGCATATTCGCCTGGAGCCCACGGCTGGCTCCACGACACTTGACGCTGGCAAAGGTTTGTTCAGTCTGGGCGGCAGTTCCACCGCACAAGGTGTCGGCATTCAAATACTGGGAGGTGATGCCCTTACGCCGGTTGCATTGGGGACCGATGTCGTTCAAGGCGCCATCCCGGCCACCGGGGGCATGCTGCTGGAGTTCAACGCTCGCTTCTATCAGACGGGCCCTACCGGGGATGTCGCGGCAGGTTCTGCGGAGGGGGCGCTGGCATTTACCATTACCTACAAATAAACCCGCTCGCCCGGCAGGTGGTCCTGCCGGGAAGCGATTGAACATGGTTGGCTACGCGATCAGTTTCATCGCCATCGATTTGAAGGAGCGATAGCTATGCCCCTGATCAAAGCTGACGCTGGCATACAGGGTAAACGTACTGTTGAGGGGCAGAGGTGCCACGTAGTCCTTGGGGAATGGCGTGGTGAACTTTCCGCTGGCATTGATCGGTGTTGGCGCATCCTTCAGGAAATCTGTTCGAACTCCGGAAGCCATCGCCCACACATTTATTCGCTGGGTGCCCTCATGGTAAGCCCATCTATCTATCTCCACATTTGCACCGGATAGCGCAACTTTGCTCTTGGAGAGCGTCGCCGGTGAGCCGATCTGCGCCTCGGGACAGTTGACTGTGCCAAACGATTCTCCGGCCAACTCGTTGATGGTCAGCGTATAAACCGCTGAATGTTGAACGTCATGACCGGCCCAGTAACGAACCTCGACCTTGCGCCCATCCCCACCCACAGGGATGTTGGCCGCAACGATCGAAGCAGGAATGGCAAACTCCAGCCCACCGGGGGTAATCGGTTTAACCGCCGTCACAGAGCCGATGCCACTTTCGCCACCAAGACCGACAAAATCCACGGTCACCTCTTCATCCGGATCGACCTCTGCCGAAGCCACTACCACGGTCACCCCTGCTGTCCCCAAGAATGGATTCAACACACCCGTGCCGCTGGGAGTACTGGTCGCCTGCTTGACGGTTGGAAATTTGCGCGGGGTGGGTGGGCGGATATTGACGTTCAGCTTCACATCACTGGACAGGACTGTCTCGTTGCCGGCTCTATCACGCACCCGGTAGGTCCCGTAATAGTCTCCGTTAGCCCGACGAAGCAGATCGCCCTTGAAGGACACTTGCACTGCCTTACCCAGGTCATCGAGCTTGAGGGTCTTTGTATCTGCGATGTCTCGTCCGCCGGGAGAACGCTCCCAATACCAGGTAATGACATCACCGACTTTTTTCCCGGTGTAATCAGGCAGTGTTGCCAGCACCTGGTCTTCATGCGCCGGATCGGCGAGGTAGACGGCGGTGATTTGGTTAGGAGGGAGAGTTGCGGAAGGGAAAATCAATTGGCTGGAAGTCGCCAGTATGGGGGCGGTTTTATCGATGGTGACATTCACCGGCAGGGATTCTCGCGGAGTCGAACCATTCCAGGGCAGAACCCGGTAATACAAGGAATGAACACCTTCATCCAGTTTAGAGACTGGCACCTGTAGCCAGAGCTCAGTCTCTGGAATGACACCTTCCAGTTTTTTTTGGTGAACCGGCTCCGCCTCCTCCCTCCAAAACAACTGGACGGTATCGAACAGGCCTGGATTCGGAGCAGAATCACTCCACAGCGCGAACTCTACCCGCAGCGGAACCAGCCATGCGTCTTTACGTAGAAGGTTGTCTTCGCCACCCGGAACCGCTGGAAGCACCCCGATAATATCGGGAGGAGAGAGATCCGTTGTATGTTCATTGAAGGGCGTTGAATTCCTGGGCATGTCTGTTCCCTCACTAAAAAGCGAGCCGGTTGTGACTACCGTGAATGGCCTGACCGGCAAGGTGTTTGAAAATTAAACGTCAAATGCCACCCATTGAGTACTGTCATAATCGACAGGATTTAAAACCTATGGGACGGGATGAGCCATCAGGCCCTCCCCTCGTGATCGGTCTGGTTACCAGCTATAGCGCACACCAACGTTCGCCCCCCACGGCTGCTCGATTTTGTCGCCGTTGCTGTAATCGAAATCAGCGTGGACCGAAACCTTATCGGTCAGCGTCATGGCCACACCCGCGCCCAACTCACCACGGGAACCCGACAGGTCGTTGTTGAACACGTTGTTGTTGACCTTGACTTCGTTGTTGTTGGCGAACTCGTGCACATAAGCAGCACGAAGATACGGCTGCACCACCTTACCTTCGCCCAGGTTGAAGTTTCGCCCGGCGGTTGCACCGACCTTGCCCAGCAACGAGCGAGTGCGGTCGCCTTCCGCGGACAGACCGTTATCCAGGTCATAATCCTTGCCCTGAATGATCACGCCCGACAGCTGAGTGAACGGTTCGACAAAATAGTCGTCAGCCAACGTGATGTGGCGACCGAACTCCAGCGACGCGCCAACACCGTTGTTGTCATAACTGCCCTTGGCTTGTTTGCCGTCGCTGAGCTGTACTTTGGATTCATTCTGAAAGCGGTTGAACTTGAGCACACCGTCGAAGTAGTAGCCACTGTCATCATCCAGCCAAGTGGTATACGCGCCGACGTAGTAGCTGTTAACCGTACCGCTGGTGCCGTGACTCAGGTCCAGATCGGATTTGCTGTAACCACCCAGCAAACCGACCAGCCACTGCCCGCCACCGATCGGTAACGGCGCGTCGGCACCGAACGACAGGCCCTGCTGGATTTGCTGATAGCCCACACCGGAACTGGCGCTGACATCGAACTTGTTGCCATACGCGCGGATCCAGCCACCGGCCTTGCCCTCGTCCATACGCACTTCGCCCATGCGACTGCGCAAGGTGCTGAGCTCGCCATACCAGACCGTCGGACCGGTATTGAACAGCGCCAGTACCGATTTTGTGCCCGGACTGATGACCCGCGAGGCGGTGTTTAGATACCAGTCGTTGTTGCCCTGCTTGATCAGATCGTAGGAGTAAGCCCCCAGATCCACCGGGCCGTTCAACAGCGAAAATTGGGCATCACCCGCAGCAATATGAATGACCGGTATCGCGCCTACGCCAGTCGGATCGGCGCCGCTGCTGCCCATCAGAACCGCATGGCTGCCGGTGGCCGTACCGGTAACGTCAAGGGTGTCGACATGGCCGGTGGAGAAGTCGGCATCCATGATGAACATACCGTTGCCCGACAGGTTGCCCACCGACAATTTGTAAAATTCGGCTGGGTTGCCGAACTGGATCGCACCGCCGTTCATGGAGAGATTCGCGATATCGCCATCACCGACCATCACCCATCTGGCACTACTATTGACCGCCAGAGTGGCGACGTTACCCAGCCGACCAGTCAGGGTTGCCTGGTTTTGCAGGGTGACATTGGCTGTTGCCCCCGAGTCGGCGATGACATCACCAATCAAATGGCTGTTGTCGACCGCCATATTGGCCGTCGATGACCTTTTGACCTCCAGAATCTTACCGTTGCCCCCGATCAGGGTTGATTTGTTGCCGACCAGAATGTTGGCCGTGGTCGCAGGTAAGCCAAAATCATTGACGACTATTGCCGAACCGGTTTGCCCCTGGACTGTTGTGCCATCGAGCACCAGGCGGCCCGGCTGCGGTACATTCTGATCGGTGGTCAGCAGGACACCATTAGTCCCCCCTCGAATCGTGCTGGCAGTCGCCGACACCTGCCCGTTGGCCAATTGCAGACCGAAGCTGCTCGCATTGCTGCCCGTCAGCACAGTTCGAGTCAGGTTCAACTGACTCAAACCACTGACCGCCGCCCCCACGGTACCGCCGGATATGACGCTGTCCGTCACTGTGGCCGAGGAACCTAAAGGGTTGGTTGCGGCATAACCCAGCGATAACCCGGTGCTGCGCCCGGTAACGGTGCTGCCGGCGATGGTCGCGTTGCTGCCGAGCATATCAATGGCGATGCTGGTTGCAGCGGATGTCACCGTCGTGCCGTTGAGCGTCAGGGACGAACCGCGTTCAGCCCGGATCTGATTGGTCGTCGCGCCATTGGCGGTCAGGCTGGCATTGTTTCTGAGAAGGTAGTTATCGGTGGCAACACTGCCATTGATCAACAGAGTGTCGTTGTCAATGATTCTTGCCAGCGAGTGGGTACTTACCAACAGCAACGGCATGATGGTCATCCACTTCAGGGATGCCGGCAAAGGGTGTAACACAAAGGGATTTTTAGCTTTCATCAGACACCGCAGAAAGAAATGTTCAAAGAGCAAATTCGCTGTGATCAATGATCACCACTTGAACTTGCAAAGGCGGCGAAGACTAACGAGACAGCTGCCATGGGTATGTAGGACTTTTCCGACAGCAGCAAAAGACGAATTACCTGACTTCAGCAGCAGGAGGGGCATGCTCCCTCCTGCTCTCACGCCGAGAAAATACAGGTCAAGGCCTCGGTATCGCGCAGTGAGCTCCACTTTCGAACACGGCAATCATGACTTCGACCAAACCGGAACTGACGTCCTCCCCGTGAATAAAGAGGGTGTATTTCGTTTTACCCCAGCCGTACTGATCTCCCGTGTCATAGGTGGGTTTTAGATATTTTTCATAAGGAATGAACCAGTCAATACCATCCTTTTCTTGCTGTTCACTGACTGTCAGTACGTCAGGCAAATGGGTATCAGGCAATGGCGTGGTCTTGTCTTTACCGTAGGTTTGCCAATCGACTGTTACCTCCACACCTTCTTTCAAGTAATCGGATGCAGGGATATGTACACGAACTCCAAACACCCCCGCCTTTTCAATCAGCGCATTGCAATTCAGTGGGTAACCGGGGTCCTGATCCGGGAAGGAGGGTTCCTCAAGATCGATCAACTGAACTTTAACGTCGACCGTTGTACGGTCCGACTCCTGCGGATTGTTGAAACCGGTGCGAGTCAGGGTGTAATACATTGGCAAACCGATCATCACGGGGGTCAATACGATATCTACCCAGGGAATGATTATCGAAACTTCCTCATTGGGATCTTCAGTGCCGTCGACTTCATAAGGAGGCGAACTTACAGCCACGCCGTTCCAGTAAAGCGTCAGTTTGTCGCCCACCTTCGGATCGTCAAATAGCCGTATTTTAGCCGTCGCGTCTTTATCGGCATCGCCCAGCGTCAACTCGGTCGCACTGCCGGAAGAACTCAAAAATATGACTGTATCCAGAACAGGATTGATCGGCTCAGGGTTGGGGTTTTCCGGACCCGGGATAGCGAGGTCCACCTTCACTTCGATTTTGGCCAGGGACGCTATCGGGTAATCGCCTCGGAGCACTTCATAGTCCACATCTGTCATCTGCACTCCTCCCGCCACAAAGTCATACACAGCCGACATTCGTGACCAAGGCACGGTGACTTTCAGAGGGAATGGAAGATGTGCGCCGACCGACGTCCGGGCCAGTTTCGTATCTCCCCACTTGATCACAATTCCATCGGTGCTCTGCCAGTTCAGGAATTCTTTGATATGAACGGTCGTTGGGAAGGCGGCATCGGCACGATCAATCAAATCATCATCAGCCAACGGAACCGTGGGTGATGCCAGACCGGTGGGGATATCCCCCAGGGCGACTTGCACTTCGACCGGCAGAGGCATATCGCTTCGGTTACCCGCCTTATCGAACAGGAAGTAGACGACGTAGTGAAGTTTCGAACCCAGCCTCGTCACCAACGCTTTGGGCACCAGTATTTGGCGATCTGCCGGGAGCAGCCCCAGGTAGGCCAGCTCGGAAGGATCCGGAATCTCTGTCCATATCTTATCCCCCCAGGCAACAGCAACAGTGACGAACTCTTTTTTGTCCTCCACGAAATCAGGAATTTCACATTTAACACCGTTATCCCGGTCCAAAATGACAGTGGTGATCAAGGGTGCGATAACGATTATAGGTTTTGGTATGTCGGGCCTGATTGGCCCGGTTCTATCGATGGTGACAGGCGCCGGGGTAGAGTCCGTTTCAGCCGGCGTGTTCCAGTTTTTCACGCGATACCTGAATTCAAACTTGCCTTCGTAGTTCTGGAAGACGGCGAGAGGGACTTCCCGTTCTAGAGGAAATTCATCGTCAGGCAGCGTGCCCGAGTCCGGTACGTCTTCGTTGTGAAATTCCCGAAACTCGGATGAGCCTGAAGGGGCCCAGTCCAGATACAGTTTGTTGGTAAAAGGAAGACCGGGATCCGGACGATCCGGCCACAGGGGAATTTTGACCTTCAGTGGAGCGCCAACTTTGCCGACCGGCATCAACCCGTCGGCATCGCCGGGTATAACGTCCACAATAGTGGGCTTATCCAGTGCCAGACCCTCGCCCGCCTTGAAGAGCCGCTTGCGATAGTTGATCCGTACCAGTTCAGCCGTTTGCCGTTTGTTTGAATCTGCCATGCTCATCGCTCCAAAACTGTTTGAGTTCAACCATGAACATACTCATGGCCTTCAAAACTTGTTTGGCAGTTCGATTCATGGCTCATACACTGCAAAAAAACGCCCTGTCGTTCTGCCAGGCCACAAAGGCCTTGAGCGAATTAAGCACACATGGTTCTGATCTGGATACTGTCAGAGTTGACGGGTGGCCGCTTATACAGTGGTTGGGTAAAAGCCCGCTATGCATTACCTGAAACAGCATTTGGGGACAGGCAGCAAGAGGCCAGGTATTCAATAATTGCGGGCCAACCGCCACACCCGCGCAATATCCCCTGCTCGTTCGCGGAGCAATAGCGGCGCATTGGCGCACGCCTGTGTAAGAGTCATCGGCCCTGAGGGCAAAGCAAACGCGGCATCGACGCCGTGTTCATACATCTGCTCGTAACCGTCACCCAAGGTGCCGGCGATGACGATCACCGGCACACCGTGCTGCCTGGCGATCCGCGCTACACCAAAGGGGGTTTTGCCACGCAAGGTCTGGGCGTCAAAGCGGCCCTCGCCGGTGATTACCAGATCGGCGTCGCGTACGGCTTCTGCCAGTCCGACCAGTTCTGCCACCACTTCCACCCCTGAGCGGAACTGCGCATTCAGAAAGGCCTTGGCGGCAAATCCCAGGCCGCCGGCGGCGCCGCTGCCGGGTTCATCACGCACGTCCTTGCCCAGCACTTGAGCGCAGTGATCGGCGAAGTGCCCGAGCGCCTGATCGAGTTGTTGCACCTGTTCAGGCGAGGCACCTTTCTGCGGGCCAAAAATCGCTGAGGCGCCATGGGGACCGCAGAGTGGATTGTTGACGTCGGCGGCGATTTCGAAACGGACCTGCTCCAGACGCGGGTCCATCCCTCCCGGATCGATTCGGGCCAGCGCTTTGAGTGCCAAACCGCCCCGGCTCAACGTTTGTCCTTGGTCGTCGAGCAAGCGCACGCCCAACGCCTGCATCGCCCCGGCGCCGCCATCGTTAGTGGCACTGCCGCCGATGGCCAGAATGATCCGTTGCGCGCCAGCGTCGAGCGCCGCGCCAATCAACTGACCTGTGCCGTAAGTGCTGCTGGAGCAGGCATCGCGCTGACCGACCGCAACCAGCTGCAAACCGCTGGCCTCGGCCATTTCGATGATCGCGGTGCAGCTCTGCGGCAGCCAGCCCCAGCGAGCCAACACCGTTGCACCTGACGGGCCTTGCACCTGAGTGCTGCGCAACTCGCCATCGCACGCGGCGAGAATTGCTTCGACCGTGCCTTCACCACCGTCCGCCATCGGGCACTTGATCAGTTGCGCATCCGGCCAGACTTCGGCCAGCCCAAGAGCGATGGCATTGGCCACCCCTTCGGCACTCAGGCTGTCCTTGAATGAATCGGGGGCGATGATGATTTTCATGTGAATTCTCCAGTTCCAGTCCCGCCATGCTGCCAGTTGGCATCAGGAATGACGCCGGTCCACTGCACAAGTCGCAGGTGGGTTTATTGTTCATTTCCACAAAGCCCCGGATCGCTTCGAGTTATGCAAAGATCAAAAGATCGCAGCCTGCGGCAGCTCCTACAGGGATCAGGGATCGTATTCACATAGGATTGCCGGTGTGTACCCGGTCGGCGTAGGAGCTGGCGAAGCCTGCGATCTTTTGATCTTTGGCTACGGGTGGGCATCGCTCTGCGGCAAGAGCTGCACACCCAAATACAACGCCAACATCCCATCCAGCCGCAACGGATCGACACCACTGATTTCGGCAATCCGCTCCATCCGGTAGCGTAGGCTGTTGCGGTGAATACCCAGGGCCTCGGCACAGGCCTGGCTCTGGCCGTCGTGTTCACACCAGCTGCGCAGGGTCGCCAGCAACTGGCCGTTGCTGTCCTTGGCGATGACCTTGCGCAACGGGTTGAGCAACTCGTCCAGTGCATCATCGTTGCGATGACGCCAGAGCATCACCGGCAGACGATAACGGTTCAGTGTCAGCAAGCGGCTCTGTGGTAACACATCCCGCCCATAAGCCAGCAGATCACCGACTCGCCGATAACAACGGCGCAACCCTTGCAGACCATCGGCCTGACCACCGACGGCGATACGCAGTATGTTCCAGCCCTGACCATCAAGTTTTTCCAGCAGCCGTTCATTTTCGATCGACTGCGTCGCCGCACGGCACCAGAGCAACGACGACTTGGCCGAACTCACGCACCAGCTGTCGGGATAGCGTGAGGTCAGCCAGGCACTCAATGCTTCAACGGTCTGTCCGGGACCATGCTCCAGCCCCAGCTCAAAGAGATAAGGGATGCGCGGCAACTGTGGCTTGAGCCCCAATTGCTGAGCCTCGTCGATCAAGCGTGGCGAATCTCCGGCCTCGCTGAGCAACAAGGCCAGCAGATCATCGCAACGCTGGCGACGCCATTGCTGTTCTTCCTGCTGGTTACGCTGACCCACGAGCATCTCGGCGGTCATACGCACGAGCTCGGCGTAGGTTCGCAACTGGTCCGGCTCACCGGTGATGCCCAACACGCCGATCAATCGCTGGTCGAGGAACAACGGCAGGTTGATCCCCGGCTGCACGCCTTTGAGGTGCTTGGCGGTCTGCGCGTCGATCTCCACGACACGACCATTGGCCAGGACCAGCTGCGCCCCTTCATGGCGGGTGTTGACCCGCTCCGGCTCGCCGCTGCCCAAAATCAGGCCCTGGCTGTCCATGACGTTGACGTTATAGGGCAGGATGGCCATCGCCCGGTCGACGATATCCTGCGCCAGGTCATGATCCAGTTCGAACATAGCAGCGAGATCCTTGAAGGCAGTTTCTTATTAGTGATTTTTCCCCGGCACAGCGCAAGCCCGCAAACCCTGTGCGCAGGCACAAAGACAGGAACCCTGGGGTGACCGAGACTCTTGGTGCGATCAACGTTACCTTCGCATCGCAAAAAATCATAATAAAGAGAGACCCGCCATGTCAGAGAGCGCCGCCACCCTGGCCACAGCTGACGACAAAAATGCCGTCTACAGGGCATTACCCAGCGCCTCATCCCGTTCATTTTCATCTGCTACCGCGGCGGTGTTCATGCTGCTGGTCGGCCGCACTGTACCTGCTGGCCGGAGTGATCGTTGCCGGTAGCCTGCTGGCATTGCGCATGACCCGTACCCTTCGTGCCTGATTAACACAAACCTAGTGTGGGAGCGGGCTTGCTCGCGAAGACGGTGTATCAGCCAACATCAATGTTGAATGTAAAACCGCTTTCGCGAGCAAGCCCGCTCCCACATTTAATCCGGGGGTGTTCAATAATTCCGTTTGCCCCGTGCAGTCGTTCTGGTATTTGATTGAGCCTTTCCCACTGGCAAAAGGATTTCATCATGAGCTACCGAACCCTCGGCCAATCCGGTCTGCAAGTGTCCGCCCTGACCCTGGGCACCATGATGTTCGGCGAACAGACCAGCACCGAAGATTCCCTGCGGATCATCGACAAGGCCTGGGATCAGGGCATCAATTTCATCGACACGGCGGACGTCTACACCAACGGGCGTTCCGAGGAAATTGTCGGTGAAGCGATTGCCAGTCACCGTCAAGAGTGGGTCGTCGCGTCCAAGGTTGGTTTCGGCCCGGTGGACGGTGTACCGAATCGCACGGGTTTGAGCCGCAAGCATCTCTTCAACGCCATCGAGGCCAGCCTGACCCGACTGGGCACCGATTACCTGGACATCTACTACCTGCACCGCGAGGACCACAACACGCCGCTGGAGGTCACCATTTCAGCCATTGGCGACTTGCTGCGCCAGGGCAAGATCCGCTACTGGGGACTGTCCAATTACCGCGGCTGGCGCATCGCCGAAGTGATTCGCGTGGCGGATAAACTCGGGGTCGACCGGCCGGTGATCAGCCAGCCGCTGTACAACATCGTCAACCGTCAGGCCGAGACAGAACAGATCACCGCCGCCCATGCCTACGGTCTCGGCGTGGTGCCCTACAGTCCATTGGCCCGTGGTGTACTCAGCGGTAAATACGCACCGGATGTCACGCCGGACGCCAACAGCCGAGCCGGGCGTCAGGACAAACGCATTCTGGAAACCGAATGGCGGGTCGAGTCACTGCGGATTGCCCAGCAGATCCAGCAATACACTCAGGGCCGAGGCGTCGGTATCGTCGAGTTCGCCATCGCCTGGGTGTTAAACAACGCGGCGGTCAGCTCGGCCATCGTCGGGCCGCGTACCGAAGAACAGTGGGACGCCTACACCAAGGCATTGGCGGTAAAAATCACTGCCGAAGACGAAGCTTTTATCGACTCGCTGGTGACACCGGGCCACGCCTCTACCCCGGGCTACAACGATGTCAGCCATTTCGTTTCCGGGCGGGTACCGCGCTCACGCTAAACGGCACTCTGTGATCATTGAAAGCTTCAGCATTGAGGATTCGGACTTTTTTATTCCATAAATGCATTAATAAATAAAAATTAAGTATTTATGGATATAACAGGATCGCAGTACTCTGAGGCCTCACAAGGACTACTGAGGAAGTGCACCATGAGCCGAGCCGACAACGTCATTGACCTCGCCAGTTACCGCAAGCGCCAGCATTCACGTCATCTGGCCGAGCTGATGTGGAACCTGTATGCCGTTCGCGCCAATTACGCAGCTTCTCAGTTGGTCGGGCAGGGTCCGGTCGGCAAATCCAGCGAGTCGAATCAGGCCTGACCCATGATCCCTTTGAGTTCGCTAGCCAGCTACGATGAGCTGGAACGCGATGGCAGCGAAAGCCAGCGCCTGGACGATGACCTGATCAGCCGGCGGGTCGGCCAGAACCTGCAACGCCTGCGCAGCAAACGTTATCTGTCGCTGGATGCGCTGGCACGTTTGTCCGGCGTCAGCCGAGCGATGCTCGCGCAAATCGAATCGGGCCGCAGCGTGCCGTCGATCAAGGTCCTGTGCAAGATTGCCAAAGGCCTCAAAGTCTCGGTCGCGGCGTTTCTGGAGAACCGTGCGTTCGAAGGCGTTGCCTTGTTGCCGGCCCGAAATAGCAAACGCCTGGTCAGTGCCAATGGCGCCTTTGTCAGCCGCGCCCTCTTCCCCTTCGACGTGGCGCGTCAGGTGGAGTTCTACGAATTGCGTATCAGCCCGTTGGGCGAAGAAGAATCGCAAGGACATGGCCCTGGCATTCAGGAAAACCTGGTGGTTGCCCAAGGTGTTCTGGAGATCAGCGTCAATCAGGAACGTTATCTGCTTTCGACCGGCGACTCGATCTTGTTCTACGCCGACCAACCCCACCGTTACCGCAACCCGGCCGACAGCGAAGCCGTCGCCTATCTGGTGATTACCCATCCGGAGCGATTGGATTGAGACAGCAAAAAGCCCGGCATCACTGCCGGGCTTTTTATTGGCCTGAACGCTCAACCTGACTCAGCAGGTGCAGCACATCATCGGCATGCCGTTGCAGCTCATCATCATCGGCATGCTGCAGTCGTTCATCATTTTCATCATCAGTGCACAGCAGTTATTGAGCATGTCCATGCTCATGCCTGGCATCGGCATGATTTTGCACATCATGCAGTCCGCTTCGACGCGGCATTCAACGATGCATTTCATCGACGGCATCGGCATGCCCATCATCGGCATCGTGTTCATCATCGAGGTCATAGGCATCATTGCCATGCCGTCCTGGGACATGCACATCATCGACATATTGGCGCAATGCATCATCATCGGCATGCCGCAGTTCATCATCATCGACATCATGTCAGCGCTGTTCTTGAACATCGCCATGTCCATGCCTGCCGCCGGCATCATTTTGCACTGCATGCCGTCTTCGAGCATTTCGCAGCTCATGGTCGCCATCATCATCGGCATGCCCATCATTGGCATCATCGGCATGTTGGTGTTCATCGGCATTTGCATCTGCATGGCGTTCATCATGTTCGAAACTCTCTGGATAGTTGGTTTGAATCTGGACAGTTGTTTGAAGCGGATGCGGCGGATTCTAGAGAGTGGCGGCTGTGGAACAAGATGACGGTCAAACAGCGCAACCGGGCGTTGCGACCGATTAAAAAGCAGTGAAACCGAATCAATTTCTGCTATGACCTGAAAATGCTCACATAAACAGAATATTTAAGGGCAATCACGATGTATTCGACGGTTTAGATATCCCTTACAGATCTATATAAATAACCCAAATGCATAAACGTTCTAAACAGTCGAAAAAAATCCTGGAAGCGCGTGCTAGAGCCCTCTTTCCTCTCTACCCTCCACCCAATGACCGCCCAAGGTCATATCGCTAACACGATGGCCTTGAGGCAGCTGTAGGTAATAGTCCCGTTAGAGGTGATAAATCCGGGTAAAAGTCTCGCGGAAAAACCCCTATATTCTCTCCGCAAAATTCCCCCTTCTTTTAAAACGCTTAATTGCCCAAGTCTCGCGAGGACAGTGTGTCAAAAGGTATTGCTTTATCGGTTCTGGCATCGGTGCTGTTTGCCGTCATGTATTTCTATACGTCGCTGCTCTCGCCCCTCAGCGGTGTAGAGATTTTTGGCTGGCGGATGCTGCTGACCGTGCCGTGTATGACCGTGTTCATGCTCGCCTCCGGCGAATGGAAACATGTGATCGCACTGGTTAAACGCCTGCCTGGAAAACCTGCTCTGGCGCTGGGCCTGTTGCTCTCTTCGGCGTTGCTCGGCGTACAGCTCTGGTTGTTCATGTGGGCACCACTGAACGGGCATAGCCTGGATGTTTCCCTGGGCTACTTTTTACTGCCGCTGACCATGGTCCTGACCGGACGACTCGTCTACGGCGAGCAGCTGTCGTACCTGCAAAAGATCGCGGTGTTCTTCGCCACCCTCGGCGGGGTCAATGAGGTGTATCAGGTCGGCAGCTTTTCCTGGGCGACCTTGCTGGTGGCCATCGGTTATCCGATCTATTTCGTGTTGCGTCGCCGCCTGGCCGCGGTCAACTTGGGTGGGCTGTGGTTCGACATGACCTTGATGCTGCCGGTGGCACTATGGTTCGTGCAAAGCAGTGAGCAGGGTTTTGGCGTGGTCGGGCAACATCCGTGGCTGTACGTGCTGATTCCGGTGCTTGGGCTGATCAGCGCCTCGGCGCTGGTGAGCTACATCATCGCCAGCCGGTTGTTGGCCTTCAGCCTGTTCGGGTTGCTCAGTTATGTCGAACCGGTACTGCTGCTCGGCGTCGCCCTGCTGCTGGGGGAAAGCATCGGACCGGGGGAATGGTTGACGTATATCCCTATCTGGCTGGCGGTGCTGGTGTTGGTTTTCGAAGGGTTTAAGCATTTGGTTCGGCATCTGCGCCCCTGATCCGGTGGCGAAAAAAAATCCCGGTCAGCATTGCTGCTGACCGGGATTTTTCACATCTGATACCGATTACTCGGTGGCAAGCACACCACGGCGAACCTGGTCGCGTTCAATGGATTCGAACAGCGCCTTGAAGTTGCCTTCGCCAAAGCCATCGTCGCCTTTACGCTGGATGAATTCGAAGAACACCGGGCCCATCAGGGTTTCGGAGAAGATTTGCAGTAACAGGCGTTTGTCGCCTGCCTCGGACGAACCGTCCAACAGAATCCCGCGCGATTGCAAGTCTTCAACCGGTTCACCGTGGTTCGGCAAACGGCCTTCAAGCATCTCGTAGTAGGTTTCAGGCGGCGCGGTCATGAAGCGCATGCCGATTTTCTTCAGGTGATCCCAGGTCTTGATCAGATCGTCGGTCAGGAAGGCAACGTGTTGAATGCCTTCGCCGTTGAACTGCATCAGGAACTCTTCAATCTGCCCTGCGCCCTTGGACGATTCTTCGTTCAGCGGGATTTTGATCATGCCATCCGGTGCGGTCATGGCCTTGGAGGTCAGGCCGGTGTATTCGCCCTTGATGTCGAAATAACGGATCTCGCGGAAGTTGAACAGCTTCTCGTAGAAACCAGCCCAGTAAGCCATGCGCCCGCGGTACACGTTGTGGGTCAGGTGATCGATGATTTGCAGACCAGCGCCTTGCGGATTGCGGTCCACGCCTTCGATGAACACGAAGTCGATGTCGTAGATCGAGCTACCTTCGCCGAAACGGTCGATCAGGTACAGCGGCGCGCCGCCAATGCCTTTGATCGCCGGCAGGTTCAACTCCATCGGGCCGGTTTCGATATGAATCGGCTGGGCGCCAAGTTCCAGAGCACGTGCAAACGCCTGCTGGGCGTTCTTGACGCGAAATGCCATGCCGCAGACCGACGGGCCATGCTCGGCAGCAAAGTACGAAGCGACGCTGTGGGGTTCGTTGTTGAGGATCAGGTTGATGTGGCCCTGACGGTACAGGTGCACGTCTTTGGAGCGATGGGTGGCGACTTTGGTGAACCCCATGATCTCGAAGATCGGTTCGAGCGTATTTGGGGTAGGCGATGCGAATTCGATGAACTCAAAGCCCATCAGGCCCATTGGGTTTTCGTATAAATCTGCCATGGTTGGCGCCTCATCATGCTTTTAGAATTAACGGATCGTTAGTTACTAGCAATGCTGAGACAGGCGGGCGGCGCGCAGGAAATCCCCCGCACGCTGCGGGCGAGGAAATCACCGAAAATCAGTTGGAACCCTAGTAGCTTCATGTCGACCCATTCTCTTACGGGCGAGGCTTCTGCTGCCAGAAGACTTATTCTTATATGCGTAAACCGATTCTACACAGCGTAAATCAGTTTGTCCGCATTCTGTATCAAATCCCCTTTTTCGATGTCAGCGCAAGGGGTTTGTTGCACAGGTAGATGCCTCCCAGAATCAGCCCGCCTCCCAGATACATAGGCAGTGTCAGTTGCTCGCCCAGCAACAGCGCGCCGAAGATGACAGCGGTCAGCGGGTTGAGAGCGATGAAGACACCGGAACGGGTTGCGCCGATTTTTTGGATGCCGTCGTAGTACCAGATGTAGGCCAGCGCTGAACCCAGTACACCCAAATACAGCAGACTAAAAAACTGCCCGGGATCAAGGCTCGCCAACGCTTCGATACTCAGCTCGCCGCGCACGGCGCTAGTCACCCAGAGCATCACTGTGCCTATCAGGATCGAATAGGTCACGGTTTGCAGCGACCCCAACGCCTGGTTCAGGCCTTTGGAATACAGCGAGTAGATTCCCCAACCCAACACGCAACCGAGAATCAGCAGGTCACCCATCCAGGCATTCGCAGCGCCGTTAAACAGTTGTTGATTTCGAACGACGATCACCAGGCCCGCCCCTGCCAGGCAAATCGTTATGCCAATGACTTTTGCCCGACTCAAGCGCTCCTTGAACAGTAGCCAGGACGCCAGAGCGATGGCTGCCGGGTTCAATGCCACGATCAGCGAAGCGCGCGAAGCATTGATGTAATGCAACCCATAGAAGAAGCACAGGTTATAGAAAAAGATCCCGAAGAATCCCAGCACGGCCAGCTGCAACCATTGCTTCAAGTTGGGACGCGCCAACGGGATACGGGCCAACGCCATGAATAGCAGCAATGCCAGACTGGCCAGCAGAAAACGCATGCTCGCCGCGAGCAATGGATTGAGCGTACCGGCCAGGAATCGACCGGCGACAAACGTCCCGCCCCAGATCATCGTGACCGTGGCCAGCTTCAGGTAAACCGGAAAATCGGAGTCAATCGGCGCTGCTTTTACATCAGTTCTCATGTAACTCTCGGGCGCAAAGGCATGGGCATGGCGTATTCTTTGACTAATACTTGATCATCGTAAAATGAGTAAAAGCTCATGACCCTGACCCAACTCGAGATTTTTTCACTGGTCGCCGAGCTGCGCGGCTTTACCAGCGCCGCGATCCGCCTGGGCATTACCCAATCGGCGGTGTCCCATGCCATCAAATCCCTGGAGCAAGAACTCGGTGTCGAGTTGTTTAGAAGGCATCAGTCTCTGGTCGAACCGAGTGATATCGGCCAGCAACTGTTGTTGCGCGCCCGAGCCATGCTCGGGCTGGCCAACACCCTGCAACAGGAAGCCGCCGATGCGCGCGGCATGAAACGTGGCACGTTGCGTATTGGCTCCTTTGGGCCAACGTCATCAATGAAGCTGTTGCCGATGATTCTGCAGCAGTATCGCGCGGCCCATCCGGGGATTGAGGTACACGTCGACGAAGGTCCGGATCGCCAAGTCCTACAGTGGCTTGAAGAACGGCGGATCGATATCGGATTTGTGGTGTTGCCTGAAGAGCGCTTTGACACGTTTGCGTTGGTCGAAGACCAGATGGTCGCGTTGGTCCCTGCTGCTCATGCGCTGGCCGCGAAGGAAAGCGTGACCTTGCGTGAACTGTGCAGCGACCCGTTCATTCTCACGCAGGCGGGTTCTTCGGAGCTGGTTTCAAGGATGTTCACAGCCGCCGGATTGACACCGGACATTCGTTATCGAAGCTCGCAGTTGCTCAGCACACTGGAGAGCGTCAGCCGCGGCGACGCGCTGACGATCGTCGCCGAGTTATCGTTACCGGAATCCACAGACGGTCGGTACGTGAGAAAGGCGCTTTGTCCTCAAGTCAAACGTCAGGTGGGTCTGGCGGTACTGGATCAACGACAGTCATCGCCGGCCACGCTGGCGTTCATCAAGTTGGCGTTAAGCCTTAATTACCCATGAAAAGGCATAAAAAAACGCCACCACCCTCTATCATGCTCGGTACATGAACTCATTTTGGGAGGAAAGTCGTTGCCCTGCCTGCATTTGAGAGCCCTATCGTTCTTGCCCCGTTACAGGTTTCGCAAATGCCATTGACTGTTAAAGGCCCAAGGAATCGGACCACACGGTATGCAATAACCGTGTTGAGCGCAGCGCTGCCCATCGTGCTCGGGGTCGTCATCCTGTACCTGCAAGCCGAACGCACACTGGAACAGGCCACCGCGCAAACCGCCGAAGAGGCTGTCCGTCAATTCGACCTGATGCTCGACAATGCTGCCCAGGCAGCGCAAGAGATTCTTCCGCTCGCGGGCCAACCCTGTGATAACGACGAGCGACTTGCCTTGCGTGAACAAGTCACCCGCCGCCCTTTCGTTCGTTCTACCAACCTGATCTGGAATAACAGCAACTATTGCAGCTCGCTGTTTGGCGACTACGTAGCAGAGCAAGCGCTGAACCCGAATGACTATGTCGAGGGCAAGTTGTGGCTGATGAGCGGCAATCCTGTCACGCCCAATACCGCAGTGCTGGTCTATCGGTTGAGCGAAGGCAATAAAGCCGCTCTCGCAACCATCGATGGTTTTTACCTGAGCAACGCACTGCGACTGATAAGCCGCTATACCGACCTGGTGCTGCAAGTGGGACCCCACTGGCTATCAGCCGATGGACAGGTCCATGACTCAAGCCTGCCGGTTTCCCCCGTGGCCCCCACCCATCTCCAGTCGTCCCGCTACGCCTACGGCGTCGAGGCCGGCATGCCTGAGGGAGAAGTCTGGCGCTATATGAAGGCCAGGTACCCAGCGTTGTTCAGCCTGCTGATCTTCTTCGGGGCGATTTCCGCAACCCTCGGCCATTGGGTACAGAAACGTTCATCGTCACCGAGCCATGAGTTGCAACGTGCATTGGAGGCGGCTGAGTTCATTCCCTGGTTCCAACCCGTAGTACGTGGCGATAACCAGCAATGGGCAGGCATCGAAGTGTTGATGCGCTGGAAACACCCGAAAGAAGGCCTGGTGCGCCCGGACTTGTTTATCCCGTTTGCCGAGCACTGCGGATTGATCGTCCCGATGACCCGCTCGTTGATGCGACAAACCGCTGCAGTGCTTGCACCTCATGCCCAGTCGCTCATTGATGGTTTCCATATCGGCATCAATATCACCGCCAGCCACTGCCGTGACCTTGAGCTCGTTGAAGACTGCCGGGAGTTTCTCGGCGCATTCGCACCCGGTAAAGTCACGCTCGTTCTGGAGCTGACTGAACGCGAGCTGATCGAGCCCACGGACATCACTCACCAGCTCTTTGAACAACTGCACGGACTGGGGGTCATGATCGCTATCGACGATTTCGGCACGGGCCACTCGAGTCTGGGTTATTTGCGCCAATTCAATGTGGACTTCCTGAAAATTGACCAAAGTTTTGTGGCGATGATCGGTGTCGACGCGCTGTCCCGACATATACTCGACAGCATCATTGAGCTGTCAGGCAAGCTCGATCTGGGCATCGTTGCTGAAGGTGTCGAAACACCTGAACAGCGTGACTATCTTGCGGCACAAGGTGTGGATTTCCTGCAAGGCTATCTATTCGGACGGCCCATGCCTGGCGATGAGTTCCTTCATGCATTAAATCATCATTAAATAGCGACGCCTGGCGGACAAGAACCTCTATAGTGCAATTGAACACCTGCCCAATTGCATCGGGCGACTCTTACCCGGCACATAAAGAAAAGACGTGATTTACTCTGGGCGCGTTAACTACTACAATTTTTCTTGCCTGTGCAAGATAGCAGGTGAGCCATTATCACCGAGTCGTCCTAAGGCGCTTGGCTTATAGCTTTGTTTGCGGTTGGTATCAGCCAAATACACTATTGGAGTAAAGATATTGTCCAGACTCGCTGAATTTCGTGCCGCTGAAAAGGCCCTTCAACAACAGCTCGCGCAGCTGGAATCGCTGAAGAATGACGCTGGGCTCAAGAAAGAAATCGAATTCGAAGAAAAGCTCCAGGGCCTGATGAAAACCTATGGCAAGAGCCTGCGCGACATCATTGCCATCCTCGATCCGCACCCGAGCAAATCCAGCCAGCTGGCGGCTGCTCCAAAAACGCGCCGTGCCCGTGTGGTCAAGGTTTACCACAACCCGCATACCGGTGAACTGATTGAAACCAAGGGTGGCAATCACCGCGGTTTGAAAGCCTGGAAGGAACAGTACGGTGCCGCCACCGTAGAGTCCTGGCTACGCGCTTAAGCGATTTCGCCCTACAAAGGCCCTGCATTTGCAGGGCCTTTTTTTATAGCGCAAATCGATGTAACGATGATCGCCGATCCACTTGGAAACATCCGGCAAATACCGACTAATGAATGCGTGAACGAGCAACTAAAATTTCAGGCTGTTTCGGGCAGCGACTATCTCGTCCTGGCTCGCCGCATAAGCCTCTGCTTGCCCAGCATAGGAAAGAACATACGCTTTATCGGCATCGACCGCGGCGACTAGTGTTTGAGACAGGACATGCCGCCCGTTCTGCGTAATGGTACAAGTGGTTTCAAGCGCCGACAGCCGACTCAATGTGGTTGAGTGAATCCGGGTGCAAACACTTTGATAGCCGCCCGAAACAAAATCCTTCTGCACTGACTTGCGCATCTCCAGTAACACCGCTTGCAGATTGACCTCATGCCCGGCTTCAACCTGAGTCATAGTTAACTCCATGACCATGACCGGGGTCCCATATTGATCATTTTTAACCGCTCGCTGCCTGGACACTTTGGGCGGCGACTCAGTCGTTGCATCATCTTGCGGCAACGCTTCTACTTCCCAGCCATTGGGCCAGGTGACGATTGGATCGGCCGCCTGAACACCGACACTGCCCACCAGCAGGCCTAGCAAAACGAATACGGTTTTATACGGTCGGATCATTGCAATGAGCACTCGAAGGTCGAACGATAAAGTCTGAGCCTCACAACCTCACCAGGCAATAGGCCAATGGGTTTGGTGCTGCCGCAACCCTTGCGTATCATTGGCCCACTGCAAGCAAACCCAGTCAACCGCAAGCCAAGGGGCTGCTCGTGATATCGAGCACCGCTTGCCCCACTTATTCTCCGGAGGGCCCATGAGCCTGCAAGAACTGAACACTTTCCCGGGCGTGACCGCTCAACCTGACACCGCTACTCAGAAATTTGTCTTCAACCACACCATGTTGCGTGTGAAGGACATCACCAGGTCGCTGGATTTCTACACTCGCATCCTGGGTTTCTCCCTGGTGGAAAAACGCGACTTCCCGGAAGCCGAATTCAGCCTGTACTTCCTGGCCCTGGTTGATAAAGCACAGATCCCGGCTGACGCTGCGACGCGTACCGAGTGGATGAAGTCGATTCCTGGCATTCTCGAACTGACCCACAACCACGGCACCGAGAACGACGCGGATTTTGCCTACCACAACGGCAATACCGACCCACGAGGCTTCGGCCATATCTGTATCTCGGTGCCGGATATCCGCGCCGCGTGCGAACGCTTTGAAGCACTGGGTGTGGACTTCCAGAAACGCCTGAACGACGGCCGCATGAAGAGCCTGGCCTTCATCAAGGACCCGGACGCTTACTGGGTTGAAATCATTCAGCCTGCGGCAATGTGAACCACCCATAAGTGATCCAACACAGGGCTAGTGTGGGAGCGGGCTTGCTCGCGATAGCGGTCTGACAGTCACATCAGTATTGAATGTGCTGCCATCATCGCGAGCAAGCCCGCTCCCACATTAGAGCTGCGCAACGACAAAACCCCATGATCGCTCATGGGGTTTTGTTTTTAGGCATCGGTTTACGCTGGTGCGGAGGTGCGAATCAAATGATCGAACGCGCTGAGCGATGCTTTGGCGCCCTCGCCCACTGCAATAACAATCTGCTTGTACGGCACCGTGGTCACGTCACCGGCAGCAAACACACCCGGCGCTGAAGTCTCGCCACGGGCATCGACAATAATCTCACCGCGAGGCGACAGCTCGAGGGTGCCTTTGAGCCAATCGGTGTTGGGCAGCAAACCGATCTGCACAAAGATCCCTTCCAGTTCGACATTCAACACTTCACCTGACTGCCGATCCTTGTAGCGCAAACCGTTGACCTTCTGTCCGTCACCGGTCACTTCAGTGGTTTGTGCGCTCGTGATCACGGTCACGTTCGGCAGGCTATGCAATTTGCGCTGCAACACCGCATCGGCGCGCAACTGCACATCGAACTCCAGCAGCGTGACGTGAGCCACGATACCGGCCAAATCAATGGCCGCCTCGACACCCGAATTGCCGCCACCGATCACTGCCACACGCTTGCCCTTGAACAACGGGCCGTCGCAGTGCGGGCAGTAGGCAACGCCGCGATTGCGGTATTGCTGCTCGCCCGGGACGTTCATTTCACGCCAGCGTGCGCCGGTGGCAAGGATGACCGTCCTGGCTTTGAGCGATGCACCGCTGGCGAATTTGACCTCATGCAGCGCCCCGTTCTTGCCGGGAATCAGCGTGTCGGCGCGCTGTAGGTTCATGATGTCGACGTCGTATTGTTTGACGTGTTCTTCCAGGGCCACGGCCAGCTTCGGCCCTTCGGTTTCCTGGACCGAGATGAAGTTTTCGATGGCCATGGTGTCCAGCACCTGCCCACCAAAACGCTCGGCAGCAACACCGGTGCGAATGCCTTTACGGGCCGCGTAGATCGCCGCCGAAGCACCCGCCGGGCCACCGCCAACCACCAACACATCAAAGGCCTTTTTGGCGCTGATCTTTTCAGCCTGGCGTTCAATGCCGCTGGTGTCGATCTTGCCGAGGATTTCTTCCAGGCCCATACGGCCCTGGCCGAAGTTGACCCCGTTCAGGTAGACGCTTGGCACGGCCATGATCTGACGATCATTGACTTCGTCCTGGAACAACGCGCCGTCGATGGCGACGTGGCGGATGTTCGGGTTCAGCACGGCCATCAGGTTCAGCGCCTGGACCACGTCCGGGCAGTTCTGACACGACAGCGAAAAATAAGTCTCAAAGTTGAACTCGCCTTTGAGCGAGCGGATCTGTTCGATCACCTCACTACTGGCCTTAGAGGGGTGGCCGCCGACTTGCAGCAACGCCAACACCAACGAAGTAAATTCATGGCCCATGGGGATGCCGGCGAAGCGCAGGCTGATATCGCTTCCCGGGCGGTTCAACGAGAACGATGGCTTGCGTGCATCGGTACCGTTGTCGAGCAATGTAATCTGGTTCGAAAGACTGGCAACGTCTTTGAGTAACGCGAGCATTTCCTGGGATTTCGCACCGTCGTCGAGGGAGGCGACGATCTCGATCGGCTGGGTGACCCGTTCCAGGTATGACTTCAACTGAGCTTTAAGATTGGCGTCCAACATACGGGCGATTTCCATGTTTTTGATAAAAGGTGATTCGTAGAAAAAACAACGCCCGAGCGAATTCCGCCCGGGCGTTTTTTTGGGGCGATGCGGTTTACGTGCTTAAGAGCTCATCGCCCTCAGTCGACTCACAGACTTAGATCTTGCCGACCAGGTCCAGAGACGGAGCCAGAGTGGCCTCGCCTTCTTTCCACTTGGCCGGGCAAACTTCGCCTGGGTGAGCGGCGACGTACTGAGCAGCCTTGATTTTGCGCAGCAGCTCGGAAGCGTCACGGCCAACACCGCCGTCGTTCAGTTCGACGATTTTGATCTGACCTTCAGGGTTGATCACGAAGGTACCGCGGTCAGCCAGACCGACTTCTTCGATCAGCACGTCGAAGTTGCGGGAGATCACGTGGGTCGGGTCACCGATCATGGTGTAGCGGATTTTTTCGATTGCAGGCGAAGTGTTGTGCCATGCGGCGTGGGCAAAGTGGGTGTCGGTCGACACGCTGTAGATTTCAACGCCCAGCTTCTGGAACTCGGCGTAGTTATCAGCCAGGTCTTCCAGCTCGGTCGGGCATACGAAAGTGAAGTCGGCCGGGTAGAAGAACACGACAGACCATTTGCCTTTCAGATCGGCGTCCGACACTTCGACGAATGCGCCGTTTTTGAATGCGGTTGCTTTGAACGGTTTAACGTGGCTGTTGATGATAGGCATCGGTGACTCTCCGTCAGGGTTGAAAAGTTGATGAGGTGAATCCTACCCACTCAACTTCCTGATGGCTCATTGGCAAAGCTGATGCTGCTGATTGGTTTTGGCTATTAGCAGGCTGTATTAATAGAAGAAAACGTTAGATAGGCTTCTCAGCGATTTGGGTCATCCCGAGAAACGGGCTGGCTTCTATATAGCGCATCGCTGACTTCATATCCTTCCAGCCGACATAACTCATCAACGACTTCAAGTCCCAGCCACTGCGATGAGCCCAGGTGGCGAAGCCCCGGCGCAATGAGTGACTGGTGTACTGCTCGGCGGGAATCCCCGCGCGCTGCAATGCCTGACGCAACAGTGGAATCACGCTATTGGCGTGCAAACCCTCTTCGCTCAGGTTGCCCCAGCGATCGATCCCTCGAAACACCGGACCGCGCACCAACGCGGCAGCATTGATCCATTCGATGTAAGCCTGCACCGGACACAAGCGCTGCAGCGCCGGGGTTTGATAGGTCTTTCCCAGGTTGTCGCGATCACTTTTGCTGCGCGGCAAATACAGAGTGATGCCCGACCCGGCGGTTGCCTGCACATGTTCGATGCGCACCCGGCACAACTCATCGCTACGAAAACCCCGCCAGAAGCCCAACAAGATCAGTGCGGCGTCGCGCCTGGCCCGCAGCAGCGTGGGTTGATCGCCGTCAGCCATGGCTTGCAACGCTTCTTGATCGAGAGACGTGATGACTTGCTCCAGATGCTCGAGCTGCAACGGCTCGGCCTGCTTTTCCTGGACCGGGTGCAAGGCGCGGATGCCCTTGAAGACCTTGCGCACCACGGGCGCCTTGGTGGGATCAGCAAAGCCCTGGCTGTTATGCCACTGCGCCAGTGCAGACAGACGCAGCTTCAATGTGTTGATCGACAGCACACCCGCGTGGGCGACGAGGTAGCGCGCCACGCTGTCGCTGGTTGCCGGCAGAAACCCGCCCCAACTGACTTCGAAGTGCTCGATCGCCGCCCGGTAGCTGCGTCGGGTGTTCTCGCGGGTTGCAGCGTGCAGATAGCGATCCAGATCGCTCATGGGCTCAACTCTCGGTGACGTACTGAAATACAACGTTAAACCGTGCTTTTTCTGCCATCACACGGGGTAATACCAGTATATCCCATGCCAAAAATACAAATCTTTAACTTTAATATTTGCGTGATACAGTACAACTATACGTGGTACATACCACAGTACGAAATCGTAGGAGAAAACATGGCTCGCGGCGGCGTAAATAAGGCGGTAGTACAAACAGCACGCTTGGCGATCCTCGCCCGCGGCGAGCATCCAAGTATCGATGCGGTACGTATTGAGATGGGCAATACCGGCTCAAAGACCACGATTCATCGTTATCTGAAGGAGCTGGACGATGGCGACGAACGCCTGAGCGCCCCGCAAGAGCAGATCGACGATGAGTTGACGGGCCTGGTTGCGCGTCTGGCGCAACGCCTTAAGGAGCAGGCTCAGGAGCCTATCGATCGAGCTGAAGCGCGATTCGAGTCGCAAAGAAAAGTGCTGGAAGCGCAACTGACTGAAGCCCTCCACGCTCAGGCTCAGCTCAAGCAACAACTCGAGATTCAGCACATAGCGCTCACCAATGAGACCGCCACATTGCAGAGCACCCGCTCCATGCTGCAGACCGAGCAAACCCGCAACGCCGGGCTGAACCAGGCATTGAGCGACTTCGAATTACGCTTGAAAGACAAGGATGAGCAGATTCGCTCACTGGAAGAAAAGCACCTGCATGCCCGCGACGCCCTGGAACATTATCGCAACGCCATCAAGGAACAGCGCGAGCAAGAACAACGCCGCCATGAAGGTCAGCTGCAGCAGGTTCAAATGGAGTTGCGCCAGGCCCAGCAGAGCGCGCTGGTGCGCCAGGATGAAATCACCCAGCTGCACCGCGACAATGAACGCCTATTAACCGAGAACCGCGGCACCCTCAGAGAGTTGAGTCTGATCCAGGAGCAGCTCAAGCAGATCAATAGCCGCCATCAGCAGCTGCTGGAGCATTCAAGCCGCGTCGACAGTGAGCGCACCCTCCTCCAGGAACGCTTGCGCGTCGCCTTGCTGGAAAGCCAATCACTCAAGCACACCGTCGACGAGCAGGCCCAAACCCACAGGGAGCTGGAGCTTTCGCTAGCAAAAGCCGAAGCAGGCCTGGCCCTGCACCTGACGTCCGTGACGATCACCGAGCCAGATGCGGAGCAAGCGTCAGGACCTGCTAAAGACGATTAACTGGCCACCGGCGTACGCATGGTGACGAACTCTTCGGCGGCCGTAGGATGCACGCCGATGGTTTCGTCAAAATCACGCTTGGTTGCGCCTGCCTTCAAGGCAATCGCCAAACCCTGAACGATCTCGCCGGCATCCGGCCCGACCATGTGACACCCCAGAACCTTGTCGGTTTTGGCATCTACCACCAGCTTCATCAGTGTGCGTTCCTGACACTCGGTCATCGTCAGCTTCATTGGCCGGAAACGACTTTCGAAAATCTGCACGGTATAGCCGTCTTCTCTGGCCTGCTCTTCAGTCAGGCCGACAGTGCCGATATTCGGCAAGCTGAACACCGCCGTCGGGATCATCTTGTAATCCACAGGACGGTATTGCTCAGGCTTGAACAAGCGTCGTGCCACGGCCATGCCTTCAGCCAAGGCCACCGGTGTCAGCTGAACCCGGCCAATCACATCGCCGATGGCCAGAATCGATGGTTCACTGCTTTGGTATTGCTCATCGACTTCGACGAAACCGCGCTCATCCAGTTTCACCGCAGTGTTTTCCAGGCCGAGATTGTCCAGCATCGGACGGCGACCTGTGGCGTAGAACACGCAATCAGCCTCCAGTTCGCGACCATCCTTGAGCGTCACGTTCAAACTGCCATCGGCTTGTTTGTCGATGCGCTCGATATCCGCGTTGAACTGCAGATCCATCCCGCGCTTGGTCAACTCTTCCTGCAAATGTGCGCGCACCGCACCATCGAAACCACGCAAGAACAGATTCCCGCGATACAACAGCGTGGTTTCCGCGCCCAGACCATGGAAGATCCCGGCGAACTCGACCGCGATATAACCGCCGCCCACCACCAGAACGCGTTTGGGCAGCTCTTTCAGGAAGAACGCTTGGTTGGAACTGATGGCATGCTCGTGACCCGGAATATCCGGGATCTGCGGCCAGCCACCGGTGGCAATCAGAATGTGCCTGGCAGTGAAACGTTCGCCATTGATTTCCACTTGATGCGGGTCGATCAGCCTGGCGTGACCTTCATGAAGCGTTACGCCACTGTTGACCAGCAGATTTCGATAGATACCGTTCAATCGGTTGATTTCGCGGTCCTTGTTAGCAATCAGCGTCGGCCAATCAAATTCGGCCTCTCCCGGCGACCAGCCAAAACCCTGAGCCTGCTCAAAGTCTTCAGCGAAGTGGGCGCCATACACCAACAGCTTTTTCGGCACGCAACCCACGTTGACACAGGTACCGCCCAAATAGCGGCTCTCCGCTATTGCCACTTTCGCACCAAAGCCGGCGGAAAAACGTGCAGCACGAACACCGCCAGAACCGGCACCAATCACATAAAGGTCAAAATCGTAGGCCATTTCAATCTCCTCGGCAGGTCACAATCATAACCGCTGCAGCCTTTTTGGGCAGCGCTGTGAACTACATGAGGCGGGAATCGAGTAGGAGGCAGATTTACATCCGCCGTCCTCTCAAATACCACCGTACGTACGGTTCCGTAGACGGCGGTTCAGGTCACACTGTTAAGCCGGTTTATCGTATCCAGTATCGAGACCAACCACTGTGAGTCAGTTAGTTATACGCGGGGTGTTTTCCGTGGCCAGGCGTGAGGCGCTACGTTCTTTTCTTTTCTTCCAGAAGGAGGAAAAGACTCGATTCGCGACTTGTTTTCAGGGGGTATCAAGAGCAAAAAAGGAGCAATTCCAAGCCACGCTATTGGATTTTTCTCATAGTCAACTGGAGGAGCAGCCAGCAGGCTGCAGGTATCGACTTATCACTGGCACCATACCTTCATGATCACTGTGTACCCCCTCGCACAAGAGCCCATAATCCTCTGGCGATTGTAAGGGCGCTATGCACCCTCACCCTCCAGGATAATGAACAGGACCACCCCCATGAATCTTACCGGGATGGCGGTGCCTGAATCAGTAACCTGCTTGCGTATCGACGCTTGCCGGGATCAAACCGCTGCTGCGAAATGCCTGAATGTTGGATGCGACGATGGCTGATGCGGTTCGATGATGGGTCGGGGCGGAACAATGTGGCAGCACCAACACCTGCGGGTGCGTCCACTGCCATTGGTCTTGGGGTAAGGGTTCGACGGCAAAGACGTCCAGCACCGCATGGCCAATATGGCCACTGTCCAGTGCGCTCGACAGCGCTGCGTCATCGATGATCGGCCCTCTGGCAAAGTTGATCAGGCTGGCGCCCGCCGGTAACCAGCCGAGGGTTTGAGCGTTGAGCAACCCGGTGGTGTGCTCGGTTAATGGCAGCAGGCAGATCAGGATGTCGGTCGTGGCGAGCATCGATTGCAATTCTGCAGCGCCGGCGAAGCACTCGACATTCGCCAGTGCCTTGCGCTCGCGACTCCAGCCTCTGACCTTGAAGTTCGCCGCATGCAAACGCTGTGCGGCCGCTTCGCCCAGCACGCCCATGCCAAGCAAGCCGACCGTCCGCTCTTGAGCGCGCACGGCAGGCAGTGGCTGCCAACGTTTGTGCCGTTGCTGACGGATATAGCTGGGCATGTCGCGATGCAGATACAGCGTCCAGGCCAGTACGGCTTCGGCCATGGTTTCGGCGAGTTGCGGGTCGATCAGGCGAACGATCTTCAGTTCAGCCTGAGTCTGCTTCAGGTCGGCAACAAGGCGTTCGACGCCCGCCCAGACGCTGTGTACCCAGCGCAACTCAGGCAACTGCTTCAAGTCCGCGGGGTTGGGATTGGCCACGATGGCCAGGGTGCACGCGGCTTTATCAGCATCATTGAGTTGGCTGAACGTGACAATACGTTCGCCAGGCATCGCCTCTTGCAGGGCTGCGATCCATTGTTGCGTCGCCGGATAGCCAGGCGCGGCGAGAAACGGAATCGGCGGATTCATACGGCATACACCTGCTGCAGATCCGCAAAGCCTTTCACTTCAATCGGGTTTCCCGCCGGGTCGAGGAAGAACATCGTCGCCTGCTCGCCCGGTTGGCCGGCAAAACGAATGCTCGGCGCCATGACAAATGCAAGCCCCTGCTCTACCAGTCGATCAGCCAGCGCCTGCCAGTCGGGCATTGCGAGAATCACCCCCAGGTGTGGCATCGGCACCCAATGTTCGCCGACGCGTCCGGTGTTGGTCACGGCGAAAGGCTCGCCAAGGTGCAATGAGAGCTGGTGACCGAAAAAGTCGATATCAACCCAGGTCTCGGTACTCCGCCCCTCCTTGCACCCCAACAACGTGCAGTAGAAATGACGCGATTCATCAAGGTCGCGAACGTGATAAGCCAGGTGAAAAATTGACTGCATAATATTCTCCAGATAACAACTGAACGTTAGGTCACACGCGGTTTTCGACACGTCGTAAAAGTCGTTGCACGGACTGAGCCACACTCAGCAACGGCTCATCGCGGCCATGCCGAGCGATCAGCATCAACCCCACAGGGGCTGTGCCGGGTTCATGGCAAGGGATGGAAACAGAGCAGCCATCAAGAAAATTGGCGAGCATGGGATTGCGCAGCAATAGCAGGTTGAAGTGTTGGAAATCCCTGTTGTCTGCCACTTGGGAGAAGGTCGGTGCGATGATCGGGACCGTGGGGCATATCAACAGATCCACGTCCTGCATGCGCCGCTGCACACGCGTGATCCAGTCCCGGCGAGCGTTACAGGCATCCTCATAGTCATCCTGGTGGTACAACGCACCGTTCTCGATACGCGCCCGTACATTGGGGTCGTACTGATCCGCACGGGTGCGCAATATTTCCTGATGCAAGGCATAAGCTTCAAACGCCACAATCGCTCCCCGGCGATTGATCGTGGCTACTTCGGCCAACTCATCAAGCGCCATCTCCCGCAGCTCGGCGCCGGCATCGTGCAAGCGCTTCAAGACTGCCGAATACGTCTGCGCCACGTGCTGATCGAGGCCATCGAGCACCAGGGTCTGGGGCACGCCGAACTTCACTCCACGCAGATTGATTTCAGCGGGCAGGCGGATGTCTGTTCCGGCAACGATGCTATCGATAATCGCGCAACAGCCCGCATCAGGCGCCAGTACGCCTACTGAGTCGAGGCTCTTGGACAATCCAAACACGCCCCTGCCATTGACCCTCGATGCACTGGGTTTGAAGCCGCTAATGCCGGTCAAGGCCGCAGGAATCCGGCACGAGCCACCGGTATCGGTACCGAGCCCCGCCGCCGCCATCCCGTCAGTGACAGATATCGCCGCCCCCGAAGACGAGCCCCCGGGGATGCGTTTGAGTGCCCGCTCGAAGGGGTTGGCCGGCGTCCCGTAATGGGGGTTGAGGCCAATGCCCGTATAGGCAAACTCGCTCATATTGGTTCGGCCGATGATGATCAAGCCCGCGGCCTTCAGTCGCGCAACGGCGACGGCGTCCTCGTGGGCCGGCGGTGCGCTGGATAGCACCCAGGAGCCGGCGGCCGTGACTTGCCCCGCCACGTCAAACAGGTCCTTGACCGAGACCACGAGCCCCGCGTAAGGCGACATCTGTTGGCCCTTCTGCCGCCAGGCATCGACCGCATCCGCCCGCAACCGGGCGCCTCTCACATCAATATGCAAAAAGGTGCGCGCACCTTCACCGTCTGGATCGAGTGCGCGTTCCAGGCAGGTTTCAAGCAGCGCGCGGCTGGTGGTTCGACCGCGCGCCAACTCAATACGCAATGACTCCAGCGACATCATGCTCATGACGGACAATGCTCCATGATCAATCGGGCGATTAGCCAGGGCCGACCGCTCGGCGTCGGCACTGGCAAGCAGCAGGCGGCCAATTGACAGACGCCATGGGGCTGCGGCTTCACGTACCGATGCGCAGTGGCGCGTTCATTTTGCGTAGCAGAGCCACCACACTCTGCGCGGTGATGCGACCGGTCTTGGGGTTGTCCGAGGGGATGTTCTCGATGGTCATGGTCAGGCTCGCCGAATCGGCATCGACCTCGATCAAATGAGTATTGCGGGTCACCGACGGGTCTGCCCAGATTTCCAGGGTCGTGCGGTCAGGGCCGATCCCCGCCAGCGATAGGGCCACCACCACATTGAGGTTGGCCGGAAACCCGCGAGCGGCCTCGCGTGCACTGCCCTTGAACACGCGCTTGGGCTTATCGAGCCCTTCGATGCTGATGAAGTTCTCCAGCAGATAAGGCGCCCCCACCAGGCCACGAGGTGGCTTGCGCGTGATCATTCGTACGGAGTGAATCACGCCCTCCGCCGCTGCGGTCACTGCATCCAGCCCAAGCAAGGCACCGGTGGGCACAAGAATCTGGCCACCATGCAGGCGCGCCAGCTCGATCAGGTGCGGGTTTTCCAGCAAGGCGCCGGAGCTGAGCACCACCAGCTTTTTACCGGCGCTCAGAACAGGCAGCGCAATCTGCGGCAACAGCGCCGCGGGTGCGCATTCGATGACCACATCGCTGGCCTGCGCCAATTCATCCAGGTCCAGCAGCGCCGGTGGATTCTTCAAGTTGGCTAACACCCCTGCTGCGCGCTCGGGGTTGCGCACGGTGATGCCCACCAGGCGGATGCCGGGGATGCCTGCGTCGAAGGTTCGCGCCAACGACGCACCGACAGCGCCCAGACCGACGATGCCGATGCGCAAATCGGAAGAATATGGGCTAGTGGTCATGCTGGGGCTCCCTGAGGGCTATCGTTGAAATCCGGCGTAATCTGCTGCGCGTAATGCTTGGCAATTTGCCCGGCGGTGGTGAACCAAACGGCATCGTCCCGGCGCTTGATGTGTTCGAGCAGTTTGCGCAAGGCTTGTAGCCGAAACGGCTGACCCATGATGAAGGTGTGCAGGGTCATGCCGTAGACGAGGGACTGCTGGGTGGACTGGACCAGCATTTCATCGAAATTGGCGATCGCCATTTGCGCGAAGGCCGGTGCGGTTCCGTGGTGCAGAACGACCATGGGCACATCGTTGACTTCATGCGGGTAAGGCAGGCTCAGCAGCTTGCCTTCACGGGTTTTCATCCATACCGGCTGGTCATCCATCGGCCAGTCCAGCGTGTATAAATAGCCGGCTTCTTGCAGCAGGTCTTCGGTCACGGCGCTGGGGTTGGCACCGGGGCTCATCCAGCCGGCGGGCTGTAAGCCGCTGTGTTGCTTGATCGATTCGGTCGCCGAATGGATCAACTGCCGTTCCTGCTCTTCTGACAAACCGTTCTGTATTTCGGAGTTGCTGCGCCCATGGGCAACGATTTCCGCTCCGGCGTCTACCAGTGCCTGTACCAGCTCAGGGCAGTGCTCATAGCATTCAGTGTTGAGCAGCACCGTGAGTGGAATGCCCAACTCCTTGCACAGTGCCAGAATGCGCCAGCCGCCGACGCGATTGCCGTACTCGCGCCACGCCCAGTTGTAGGTGTTGGGTTGAGAAATACCGGGCGAGTAAGACAGCCCGAGCCCGCCGCTGCCGTAGGAAAAATGCTCGACGCAGAGCGCGACATAAAACGCCAGTCGCTTGCCCTCCGGCCATTGGAAATCTGTGCGTGACTCTATGCCTGAATAAGCGAAACGATTAGGTCCAGGTAGCATGAGCAAGCCTCTTTTGATGACAGTTCTTGAAGGAGTGGGAGAAACCGTTGGCCGATGGTCACGGGGTGTAACTGGCAGGCGCCATGACCTGGTCCAGGTTGATTGTTGCCACGTCCTGGGGCGAGATTTTCAGGGCGGGCAGCGACACGACTTTTTCGACGCTTTGCTTGTGCGCTGCCGCAACGGCCAGGCGCAAGGCGGAACGCCCCTGCTCGACCACCTGTTGCACCGAACTGCACACCACCTCGTTGTTGGCCAACAGCTCCCGGGTGGTCGGGCTGAAGTTAGAGGTGGAAACCTTGACTTGCTCCAGACGGCCCGAGGCACGCAGCGCGGCCACGGCACCTGCGGCCATGTCTTCGGTGGCCGAGTAGATGCCTTTGAGGTTGGCGAATCGCTGCAACCAGTCTTCGGTGGTATTGAGCGAGGCGTTGCGGTTGTCTGCCAGGCGCGATTGCGCTACCACGTTGATCCCGGGGAATTTGTCTTTGAGGGTCTGGCGAAAACCCTGGGCGCGCAGGTCCGACCACGCTTGCCCGGCGGGACCTGCGAGCATTGCCACATCGCCCTGCCCTTGCAGCGCCTCACCGAGGCATTCGGCCTGCATGCGGCCCATGTCGTAATGATCGGCGGTGACGATGGAGGTCAGGTGCTGGCTGTTGGGCGGCGACGAAATACCGATCACCGCAATCCCCTGGCGCACCGCCTGATCGACCACCGCGCGCACCGCGTCACCATTGGTTGCCCCGACGACGATGGCCCCGACACGTCGCTGGATCAACGACTGCAACTGGGAGATCTGCTGGGCGACATTGCCATCCCCGCCAGCACTGAGCTTGATCAGTTTGACACCCTCCTTGCTCGCCTCGTCCTGCGCGCCATAGGCGCTGGATATCCAGAAAGACTGCGACAGGCTTGGCACGGCATAACCGATCGTCAACTCCTCGGCGCCCACTCCGGCGACGCACGATAGGGTCACGGCAAGCATTGCAAGTGGCGCACGCCAAGGCTGTATGAACGTCTTCATCATGATTCACCGTATGCGGTAGAGGAGGAAAAAAGCCGCAGGATCAAACGATCCAGGCCGCCAGCAACGAGAATGATCAGGCCCATCACGATCTCCGCAATGAACGGTGACACCCCTTCGATATTCAATGCGGTCTCCAGCGCCTGGATCAGCAGCACGCCGAAAAACACCGGCCAGACACTCGCCGTCCCGCCCTGCAACGCGGTGCCGCCGATCACGGCCGCGGCCACCGACTGCAGCGCCCAACTGACGCCCTCGGTGGGCAAGCCGGTGCCGGTCTTGCAAAAGAGCACGGCGCCGGCCAGGCCTGCCAATGCGCCACAGGCCAGATAGGCGATGCACGTCACCCGGCGACTGTCGACGCCCACCAGTGACGCGGCCTGCGGGTCGCAGCCGACCATGAACAGGTGCCGCCCGAGGGTGAATTTCTTCAGGATCAGCCCGACCAGCAGCATGCAGATCAAGGCCGGGGCCAGCAGCAGCGGGATCCCCGCGACGTTTTGAAAGGCCAGGTCTGTCAGTGCGCTGGCGTCGATGGGCACCACCGGTTGACCGTCATCGGAAATCAGCCGCGCCAGGCCTTGAGCCGCGATCATGCTGCACAGTGTCGCGACAATCGGCTGCACCCGAAGGTAGGCAATCAGCAGCCCATTGAGGCCACCGAACAGCAAACCGACCACCACCGCGAGGGCGATCGAGGGCGTGCCCAGCCAATCCATGGTCAGTGCCGCGACGGTGCTCGAACAGGCCGCGACCGCCCCCACCGAAATATCAAAGCCGCGCACCAGCATCACCAGCATCTGCCCCAACGCCAGCAGCGCGAGGATGGCGGCTTGCGAGCCGATGTTTTGCAGGTTGCCCAGGCTTGCGTAATCGGCAACCAGGGCCCCTGCCATCAATAAAACCAGGAGCAAAGCACCGGGGGCCACCAGAAAACGTGCCTGGCGGTTGATCGTTGATGCCTTCATTGAGCGTTGCCCCTGAGCAGGTGAATGCAGCGTCGACGAACGTTGGGCAATTGCGGCAGCACCACCGCGGCACCGATAACCAGCGCCATCAGCAACTGCTGCCAGGCCGAGGTCAGGTTGAGCAGCACCACAGCGTTATTGAGCATGGCGATGATCAGCGCGCCGCACACCACCTGCACCGCAGAACCACGCCCGCCATTCAACGGAATCCCGCCAATGGCACAGACCGCGATGGTGGCGAACGCCAGGTCGGGATAAAGATTGGGCTGACCGGAGCCGACGCGGCTGGTCAGAATCGCCCCGGCCAGTGCGCAAAACAGCCCGGCGACGATATAGGCCAGCAACACCATGCGCCGTGCCGGCAGCCCGGCATTCAGCGCGGCGTTGAAGTTGGTCCCGACCAGGTACCAGCTGCGCCCGACCAGCGTGTACCGCAACAGGCCATGCAGGCTCAGTACCGCCAGCAGTGCGAGGATGATCGGCACCGGTATACCCGCGACGTGCCCGCTGCCCAGCCACAAGAAGCCCGGCGAAGGTGCGGCGTCCAGCGGCATTCCGCCGGACAGCAGCGACGCCAGGCCATGCAGTACCAGCAACATGCCCAGGGTCACCAGAAAGGCCGGAAGCTTCAGGTACGCGATCAGTAAACCGTTGCATAAGCCGACCAGCACCGCGACACCGATACCGCCGGCAAATGCCAGGGTGACACCCAGCTCGGGCGCCAGTATCACGGTCACAACGCTGAGCAGCGCGACTGCCGAGCCCATTGAGAAATCGATTCCGCCGACGATCAGGATCCCGGTCTGCCCGCAGGCCGCAATCAGCAGAATCGAGCCGACACGCATTACGTTCTGCAGGTTGTCCACGGACAGGAATCTCGGCACGAACAGTACACACAAGACAAACACCACCAGCGGCACGGCAATCACACCGATCCGCGAGCCCAGCGCAATCGCCGGACGCTGTTTGATCAACGTCGTCATCAGCACGCTCCCGCCATCATTGAAAGGACTGCATCGGTTTGCGCATCGGCCATCATTCGGCCCGCGACCTGATGGGAGGCGACCACCAGCAATTGATGACACAAGGTGTTCACCTCCAGCAGATCGGACGACACCACGATGATCGCAATGCCGCGACAGGCCAGTGCACGAAGCGCTTGATGAATGCTTTCGCGGGCCCCCACATCCACCCCTCGGGTCGGCTCCAACACCACCAGGACCCGCAGGTTCGGTAGCACCAGGTTGCGCAGGAACAGCAGCTTTTGTTGATTGCCACCGCTGTAATACGCCGCGTCCAGATCCAGCCGTGGCGGGTTGAGATTGAATTGAGCGATCAAGGCATCGAACGGACCGGCCTCCTCGCGCAAGCGCAGGACGCCCCAGTTCGAAAAGCCACGCAAGACCGATGCCGAGGCGTTTTGCAGCGCGGGCAAGCCGAGGAACAAACCATCGGCATGTCGATCCGAGGGCACGTAGCCGATACCGGCGCGCATTGCCGACTGGCGATCATTGACCACCTCGCACGTTACATTGAGCGAGACCGTCCCGCCGTGGCCGCTGGCCGCACCCGCCAGCACCTCGCCCAGACGCAGGGCGCCAGAACCGGCGACACCGACGATGCCGAGCACTTCACCCTGGTGCACGCAAAGCGATAACGGTTGCGCCGTGGGTGTCAGCCGGATGTCCTTGGCCTCAAGCACCACCTCACCTCGGGTACTCACGCACAACGCTTGCGGCTCAAAGGTTTGCCCGAGCATGTGCTGGACGATCTGCGCCGCTGAAATATCGTCACGGGCAGCGGCATTCACCACCGTCAGACCGTCGCGCAGAATGGTCACGGCGTCCGCCATGCGCTTGATATCGTCGATCTTGTGCGAGATGTAGAGAATCGCCGTGCCTTTGGCGCACAGCACCTGCAACGCCTGGTGCAGGCGATCGGCTTCCCTGGCGCCCAGGGCGGCGGTCGGTTCGTCGAGAATCAGCACCGAACAGCGCCGGCCCACGCCACGGGCGATTTCCAGCAACTGCCGCTCGCCCAGCGACAGCTCATTGACCAGGCTGTCCAGCGATACGTCCAGGCCGACCAGGTTCAGCACTTCAGTCGCTTGCTGGCGATCCAGGCAGTTGTTCCCGGCCCACGAACGTTGCGCGCTACCCAGGCCAAAGGCACTCAGGTTTTCAAGCACGGTCAATGGGGTGAACAAGGTGGAGTGCTGATAAACCGGAACCACGCCCTGTTTCAATGCATCACGCACCGAACCGAAGACCACCGGCTGCCCGTCCAGCACCAGTGCCCCGCCATCCGGGCGAATGGCGCCGACCAGGATTTTGACGAATGTCGATTTTCCTGCGCCGTTCTCCCCCATCAATGCGTGAATCTGCCCTGCTTTCAACACCAGGTTCGCATCGCGCAGAGCGCAGGTGGTGCCGTAGTGTTTGGAAATTCCTGACGCCTGAAAAATGGTTTTCATTGTAATTAGGCTCTTCCAACTCTGGGTTTGCACGCCCCAGCCGGCATTGGTCGCCGGCTGATGGGGTGATCGTAGGGCCGACCTGCGAGGCCTGACAAACAACTTGTTGCACCTCTATGCATGAGCCAGAATCATGCATAAACCTTTCCCAGGTGGTGCCCACATGTCGCCTCAGTTGCCCCCGCTCGCTGCGCTCAAAGTGTTCGAAGTCGCCGCCCGTCATCTGTCTTTCACCGACGCGGGCAAGGAGCTGTTCATTACCCAAAGCGCCGTCAGTCGCCAGATCCGCGCCCTGGAATCCTTCCTGGGCTGCAAGCTGTTCGTGCGCATGACCCGACGCATTGAGCTGACGGATGCCGGCAGCCAATACCTGCAGAGCATTCAGGCCGCGTTTCAGGCCATCGCCAAAGCCACTGCCAAAGTCAGGAACAGCAAGGACCCGCAAATAGTGACGGTCAACGTGCTGCCGACGCTCGCCACACTCTGGCTGATGCCACGCCTGGGCAAGTTCACCCAGGCTTATCCGGACATCGAGCTACGCCTGATCACCTCGATCCATCCGGTGGATTTTCATTCAGGCACCGTCGACGTCGCCCTACGGGTGGGGAGGCTGCCGGGCAAGGTCTATCAGAAGAACCAGCCACGCATAGAAATGGAGATGGTCGAAAGTTGGGCCGGCGTCAGGGCTGAGCCGTTGTTTGCCGACGTGCTGGTGCCGGTCATAGCCCGCCGCCTACTGTCCCAGGGCGCACCGCTGGAGACGCCCAAGGATCTGCTGCATTACCGGCTGATAAATACCTCAAGCCGCAAGCATGCCTGGCCTGACTGGCTTGGCCAGCACAAGCTCAATTACGAAAAATTCAAGGAGACGGTGGATTTCGGGCACTTCTTTATTGCGTTGCAGGCGGCACGCGATTGCAAGGGCGTGGCGATCGTGCCACTGGTGCTGCTCCAGCAATGCGATTTTCGCCATGAACTGCAGTGCCCTTTCGAGCCTGGGCCTGAGAGTGCCGGGGAGTATTACCTGCTGACCGGCAAAGACGCCGCGGAGGACCGCTCCCTGAGATTGTTCTGCAAATGGGTACAGAGTGAGGCGGCGCAGATTCGTGACCTGGCGAGCAAGATCATTCATGAAACCAAGTGAATTCCACCACGCATGCCCCCAGCTCATACCTGCGTGCAATCAAATCGTTTGTCACTGCATGAGCACCTGCCGATGATCGGTTGCTGCGCCGCAATCCCTGATGACAGGGCTGCTCGGCGCGGCAATGCCAAGACATCAAAGGGAAACTCCGATGCGTGTTGCAACCTTCGCTCTCGTACTAACTGGAATGCTGACCATCATGCCCACTCAAGCCAGTGACAACATCATTCGCCACCTGAACCCCGCCAATGTCAGCGAGCCCTGGGCTCGGGAGTTCGCCGAAGCCATCGAGGTCCCTGCCAATGCCAGGCAGATCGTCCTCAGCGGGGTCGGACCGGCGCTTGCCGACCCCAGCGCCGCAGCCGGTTCGATCAAGGCCTACGGCGACACTAAGGCGCAAACCCTGAGTGTCATCAAGCAGATCGAGGCCACACTGAAGCGTCACGGTTATACCCTGGGTGACGTGGTGAGCATGCAAGCGCTTGTTGTCGGCGACCCGGCGTTGAATGGAGAGGCCGACTTCGAGGGGTTCTCCGAGGTTTACAACCAGTACTTCGGAACGCAGGCCCAGCCTAACGTGCCTGCGCGTACCCGCGCTCAAGTCATACGCCTGGTACCGCCGGGCTGGTTGGTGGAGATCACGGTTACAGCGATCAAGGCGCAGTAACGCCACGCCTGAAAGTGCCGGCCTGACGAACACCAGGCCGGTTTTCTTTTACTCCTGCAGCAGGAATGGACTCAATTCTGGACTTCGCCAACTTCACCCGAATTCAGCCCCCGCCTCTATTTCAGGTACCAGCCCCAAGGGCCGCCGTTGTACTGAGTGATCTGCTTGGTCTCCAGGTAATTGTTGTAGCCCCATTCACCCAGTTCTCGACCCATACCGCTCTGTTTATAGCCGCCCCAGGGCGCCTCGACGAACGTCGGCTGCGAGCAGTTGACCCAGACAATCCCGGCACGGAGGCCGCCCAAAGCAGTCATCATGGGAGAGGATGCCTGCCCAGACAGCGGTGTAATGCCACCTATACTACGAGCTATGTACCCTAGCGACAGGCCTGACAATCAGGAAGTGGGATCAAATGCTGTTGCCAATCCCCAAGAAAATTACAGTGATTTCCCCGCATTTGGATGATGCTGTGTTCAGTTGCGGCTGCCTTTTGGCAGACAGTCCGGACGCTCTCGTTATCACGGTACTCGCTGGCGTGCCTGATCCTGACATTGAAGCTCCAGCTTGGGATAGAGCGGCAGGATTTAGCAGCGGGCACCAGGCCGTGCTCGCGCGACGTAAGGAGGATGCGGAATCGATGCGCAGACTCGGTGCGAAAAGCACATGGCTCAGTTTCTGGGATGGCCAGTACGGGCGCAGCTATGAGCCGACCGACCTCGTACCGTCGCTAAGAACGATCCTGGAGCAAAGGGGCGGGACTATTGTCATGCCAATGGGGCTTATCCATCCCGATCATCTGCTGACAAGCAACGCCTGTTTGGCGGTGCGCGAAGCGCTCCTTCTCGCGCAACAGTCGACAGGATGTGGAGCGACTGGCCACCCAGCATCCTGGTTCGTCTATGAGGAGGCCATCTATAGGCGCATTCCAGGCGTAGTAGATACTCGGCTCGCTGCCTGGAAGCAGGCTGGCTTGGGAATGTGTGCGGTTAAATTCCCCACCTCCAGTGCAGAAAAAAAAACCTACGCCGCACGCGCGTATCAGAGTCAGCTTCCGCTGTTTGGTTTAGTCAAACGTACCGATATCGGCTTGGCTGAACGCTATTGGCGGCTCGGCACAGATTAGCCGTTGCACGGCTGAATCAGCCTGAGTCGGGTAGGAGCATCAATCGCGTTCAGGTATCTATTCCTCCAAACCACGATGCTAAACAGTGCCGAAAGTTCAAAAAATCGGACAACTAAAAAAACACTTGGAAAACAATTAGTTGACGACTCCGAAATACACCAGTGGATAGAAGGCCTGTTTTTTGACTAGTAACGTTTGACAGGCCGCTTAGAGTGGTCGATAAATATATGACCTATCCGTATACCCTTGGAGTGCAAAGTTAATCGGCATTTGCCGATCCTGGCATTTCAGGTCGCGAGCGTTTGAAATATTTGTTTTTAAAGGGCCGAAGATTCGGACCGTGCGGTAGCTTTGGCCATGGCAAAGTATGCCCTTGCGCCTAATGCCGACGGCGATATTACGTATAGCGTTAAGTAATTTACCGCTGCACCTTACACCTTATATGTGCTTCATTATTGATACATCACGCGCTTCGTTATTGATACATCACATGTTTCATTATTGGCACACATTACAACCGTTTGGCATCCCTACTGCGCGAGCAGGCCAGACATGTTTGAACTGTCGCTTTGTACGGAGGTTGCCAGCATGCTAACACATAGCACCAAAGGCTCTAACTGGTACCTTTTGCAGTGTAAGCCGCGGCAGGATGAACGGGCACAAATCAACCTGTTGCGGCAGAACTATGTCATTTTTCGCCCGCAACTCGTTAGTGAGTACCTGATTCGTGGCAAACCGCATAAGACGGCGGAATCCCTCTTCCCTGGGTATCTTTTCATTCAGTTGAGCCATGACGACAATTGGGTGCCTTTGCGTTCTACCCGTGGTGTCAGCCGAATCGTCGATTTCAATCACGTCCCGGCAATAGTGGCCGACGATGTCATCGAGCATCTGCGCGTGCGATGCTTTAAACCACTGGCACTGCAGACAACCCAAGCACTCAAGCCCGGCGAAACACTGCACATTATCCGAGGCCCACTGTCGACATTCGAAGGTGTTTTCTTGTCAATGGCAGGTGCTGAGCGAGTCATGATTCTGCTTCAGTTTCTCAATCGAGAACAGCGTGTCCGTGTTCCATTGTGTGATCTTGAACGACAGCGATCTTCATTATAAATTTCGCCCTTTATATTACTGAGCCCTTTATATTCCTGAAAAGCCTGTCATTGAAAGAGCGCACTTTAATTGTTCATCTATGCAGTGCTGACGCTCCCTTTTTATATGACCCCGCCTTGCACTGATCGCGTTCGCCCAACGCCTGTGCGATTGAATATTCATTGACGTCATCCCCAGGAGCACGATATGGCCATGAAGTCACGCGGCTCTTTCGCACTGATGATGGCCTCTTTATGCCCTGGAATGGCCTGGAGCCTCGATCCGCAGCATATTGATGTCTATGGGTTCAACTTTACGCCCACTCTGGAGTTATCAGAAAGTTATGACGACAACTTCCGGGAACTGCAGAGAAATCGCCAGTCATCCCTGGTGACCAAGTTGGCGCCTTACTTCGAGCTCAAGGCTGAAGACCGCAACAGCGCCACCCGACTGATCTGGCAGCCTACCCAGTACATTTATCATGACGAGCCAGATGCCTCGAACACAGCACAACGTGTACGGCTGGACAGCATCATGGAATTCACCGACCGTCATCGCCTGAAACTTGACGTGGAAGCGCGTAAATACGAACAGACGAATTCGACCGCTGTCGATGGCATCAATGACAAGATCCGCAGTAACCGCGTTAATGGCCTCTATACCTACGGCGCCAGGAGCGCTGCCAATCAGATCGATCTAGGCGCAAATTACGCTCAACTGCGCTACGACAATTCCGACGGTATCAACAACGATAAAGAGCGCAATACCACCGGCCTGAACACTACCTGGTACCACCGCATCGGCAGCAACACCCGTGGCGTGCTGGAGTACGACCACACTATCTTCGACTACCTCCAATCCAACAGCCCCCGCAGTAGCAAATCCGATGCAGTGCTCGCCGGCGCCGAATGGGACTTCACCGCACGCACTACCGGCAACGTCCGCGTTGGTTTTGAGCGAAAGAACTTCGATAACAGTAGTTCCAAAGACCTCAATAATCCGACCTGGCAGGTGGATCTGCGATGGAAGCCACGAACCTACTCGACCTTTACTTTTGTTGCCAGCCAAGCCATGGCCGAGGGCGACGATGGTTCTCAAGCCGTCAAGGCCACCTCTGTCCTGCTCGGTTGGCGCCATGGCTGGACCGAACGGATCACCACGGAGGCCGAAGCCGGGCTGGCCCGCTATGTCTACGAGGGCCAGAGCCGCACCGACAACTTTCGTGACGCCAACCTTGCTCTGGTGTACGCGATGCGCCGCTGGCTGGACATCAAGCTGGGCTATCGCTACCGCAACGACAACTCCGATGCCGACAATCAAAGCTTCGTTCGCAATGTTTTCCTGATCAGTTTCAACGTAAGTCTTTAAGGGGATTTGCACATGAACTCACGCATTCTTGGCCTGCTGTTCGTGCTGTGTCTGTTACCCGCAACTTATGCAGCGGATGCAGCAGACTCCGGCGCCCAGTACAAACTGGCCTCCGGCGATGTGTTGCGCATTACCGTATTCGGTGAGCCGGACCTGAGCTTCGCGAAAATCCGTCTCAACGATGCCGGAACGTTTTCCTACCCATTTCTGGGTGAGATTTCCGCCAAGGGGCTAACCCCCAATCAGGTCGAAAAGATCATCGTCAATGGGCTCAAGCAAGGTTACCTGGTTGACCCTAAGGTTAGCCTGAGCCTGATCGCCTACCGCTCGTTCTACATCAATGGAGAAGTGCAGAAACCCGGCAGCTATCCGTTCGAGCCTGGGTTGACGCTGGAAAAAGCCATCGCCTTGGGCGGTGGCCTGACCGAGCGAGCCTCGATCAAGCGTGTGACCATCGTGCGCGGCGATGGGTCCCCCACACTGACCGACACGGTCACGCGCAGTACCGCAATTGCCCCCGGTGACACCATATCCATTGCACAAGGCTTTTTCTAATCATGGACAACAGCCCAAGCACATACGTCGAGCGTCCGCTCCAGTCGCCGCTGCACCAGCATCTGCATCAGCAGCACAGCGAAGAAAAGGACACCATTGATTTTCTCAAACTGTGGAGGGTGATCTGGCGCGCCAAATGGAACATCGTATGGTTGATACTGCTTAGCTGTGCGCTCGCGATCGCCGCGGTGTACATCATTACCCCACAGTACATGGGCAGCACCACCCTGCTGATCAAAGAAAAAACGTCACCGCTGTTGGCCTTCCAGCAAGTAACGGATTCGGGCTCCAGTACCATCGATTACTTACAGACACAACAAGCGCTCCTGCAATCGCGGGACCTGGCCGAACGTGCGGTAAGAACGCTGCACCTCACTACCCACCCAGTGACCGACCCACGCCAGCAACCGGAGCCATGGTTCACGCCGCGAAAGTGGTTAGCAAACCTTGACCTTGGCCAATGGCTACCCGTCCTTGGCTTTTTGACGCCACTGCCTGCACCCACTGAAGAAGACATCTTCAATGAAGTCACTCAGAACCTCATGCTGCGTACCAACGTCAAATTCGTTGGCAAGAGCCAACTAATCGAAATTGACGTGGAGCTGCCCGACCCTGATCTGGCTGCCGCTGCCTCCAACGCGCTTGCCCAGGGTTTCATCGATAGCCAGCTCGACAGCAGCCTGAAATCCTCACAGACCACCACCAGCTGGATGAACACACGCCTGATCGAGTTGCGCAATGATCTACGCCATGCCGAGAAAAAGCTTCAGGCCTACCGGGAAGAGCAAGGCTTGGTGGACGTCGACGGTGTCGCGACCATCAGCGCCAACGAACTGGAAATGACCGGCAACCGCATGATCGACGCCCGCCGTAACCGGGCAGAAGCCGAGAGCCAATTCCGTCAGGTGCAGGCCCTGAGCAACGGCAACCTGAGCAAACTTTCCAGCGTGCCCGCCGTCTTGAGTAACCCTTTGGTGCAACAATTCCAGGCTGAACGGGCCAAGGCACAAGCCAAGGTCGAGGAATTGTCGGGGCGCTACGGTCCAAAACATCCGGCCTTGGTGTCCGCTCTCTCTGAGTTGCGTACCGCCACCACCAGTCTGCGCCTACAGGTACAACAGGTGGTTGCCGGCATCGAGCGTGAATACCAGCTAGCCCAGGCCAATGAAGCCTCACTTCGTCAATCATTCAACAGCAACAAGGCGCAGATACAGAACATTTCGCGCAAGGAGTTCCAGCTGCGTGAGTTCCAGCGTGAGGTGGACAGCAGCCGCGCGCTGTATGAGACCTTCCTCACCCGTTTAAAGGAAACCACGGCAACGTCAGACATTGACTCAACCAAGGCGCGCATCGTCGACCCTGCGCTTGTTCCTTTAGAAGCGAGCAAGCCCCGTAAAACACTGATTGTGGCGATTGTCGCTGTTGTGGCTGCGGTGATCGGCGTAGCGCTGGCATTTCTGTTCGAAACCCTGAGCAATACCTTCAAGACCGACGAAACGATCGAAAGCACGCTCAACATGCCACTGCTCAGCGTGGTGCCGTTGGTCACGAAGAAAAGCCGCCGGCAACTGGCGCGGTTGTTCGACGACAACGACCATCCGCGTTTTTGCGAAACCATTCGCAACCTGCGCACTTGGCTGATGTTGCACAGTGGCGAAAGGCCGACGCAGGTGGTACTGGTCACTTCGACCATTGCAGATGAGGGCAAAAGCACCATCGCCAACAACCTGGCATGCTCGCTCACCCGGCTTGAGCGTGTCCTGTTAATCGACGCCGACATGCGCAAACCCACCCTTTCGCTGAACTTCGATTTTCCGCCAGACAGCCCAGGCTTGGCCAACGTCATTGCTGGCACTGCCCGGCTCGAAGACTGTATCCGTACTGTTGGCAATCTCGACATGCTGCCGGCCGGGAAGCTTTCGCCCCCCCCACTGGACGGCTCGCTGCGCCTGCCCCCACCGCTGGGTTTGCTCAGCTCGCCGCACCAGCCCCCACCGCTGGATCTGCTCAGCTCGCCGCGCGTGGTCCTCATGCTTGAGGCGCTCAAGTCACGGTACCAGTACATCATTATCGACTCCCCCCCTGCCCAGATGGTCAGCGACGCGCTGTTGCTGGCCAAGCATTCGGATGCGGTGATCTATGTGGTCAAGGCCGAAAGCACCCCTATCAGCGAGGTGCAAAAGTGCCTCGCAATGCTGCAGCAGAGCCACGCGCCAGTGTTTGGTGTGGTGCTCAACCAGGTTGACCTGCGCAAGGCACGCAAGTATGGCTACAGGCATTCCGACACCTTTTATAACTACGACTACTTGTCCAGGTAAACGCCGGAGCCTGAGCCTGCCGTAACCTCCCTTCCAACAATCACCAAAAACCACTTCATCTCAGTCGAGCGACACAACAGCGTGCGGGAGCGAGGGCGTGCAGTACCCGATCGGCGCCGATGTATAACCCATGTCTGGAGATTGAGTCGATGACATCGCACTATGCAGCTCAAATGGCAAATCGCCGAGGTCTGGCCTTCTGGGGGCAGTGGCTGTGCGCACTCAGCCTGACCAATCTGCTGCTCATGCTGCTCGTGTATTGGCGCGTCGGCAGTCTAAACAGTGAATACCGCGTTCTGATGACGCTCACTGTCCTCGGCTCAATTCCGATCTACAGCGTCATGCAGGTTTACCACAAGCGCAATGGGCTGCTGTCCGGGCTCGGCAGGTTGCTGGTCAGCTGGTTGATCCTGCTGGCCGTTCTGATCACCATTGCCTTCATAACCCAGACCAGCGTGATTTTCTCGCGACAAGTGATCATCGTCTGGGCCGTGCTGGGTTACCTGATCCAGGCCGCCAGTTTTTTGCCCCTGCAGTACCTTATCCGACTGCATTCGCGCAAGGTCTGCAACGAGCGCCGCTCGGTGATAATCGGCACCTGCCCGACCGCACATAAGCTGGCCAAGAAACTTTCCAGACCGGACCGCGTACGGGTACTGGGTTTCATCGCAACCGCTGACAAAACCGGCCCGGCACCAAGCATTCTGCCGCTGCTGGGCCGCGTCGACGGGATTCGCGAGATCATCACCCGCCTGGAAGTACGCCGCGTCTACATCGTCCTGCCAATAGCACAAGCAGCAACCATCGAAGCCCTGTACATCGATCTGCTGGACATGAACGTCGACGTGGTCTGGATCCCTGATTTCGGCAGCATGGTGCTGCTTAATCAGTCGATCTCGGAAATAGAGCGAATGCCGGCAATCTACCTCAACGAAAGCCTGATCAGTTCGCACCCCGGCAGCCTGCTCTGCAAGGATCTATTCGAACGCAGCATCGCCGCCGTGGCGATTATTTTGCTCAGCCCGTTGCTGCTGGTAGTTGCGGCAGCCGTCAAGCTCTCTTCACCCGGCCCGGTGTTGTTCAAGCAAAACCGTCACGGTTGTAACGCTGAGGTAATCAAGGTTTGGAAGTTCCGTTCGATGCGCCTGCACGACGACAGCGAAGTGCGCCAGGCCACTCGTGAGGATGACCGCGTCACCCCGCTTGGGCGCTTTTTGCGCCGTAGCTCCATCGACGAGCTGCCGCAGCTGTTCAACGTGCTGTTCGGCGATATGGCCCTTGTCGGCCCCCGACCGCACGCCGTCACCCACAACATTTACTACACCGGAAAGATACGCGCCTACATGGCCCGTCATCGCCTCAAACCGGGAATAACCGGGTTGGCCCAGATCACCGGGCATCGAGGTGAAACCGAAACACTGGAAAAAATGCAGCAGCGCGTCGCTCAAGACCTCAAATACATTAATCAATGGTCGCTGTGGCTGGACTTCAAGATTCTCGTCAAGACGCCGTTCACGTTGTTCTCAAAAAACATTTTCTGACGCCGTGCCCACTCTCCCTGCACCCACATCCACCGGGTCTCCTGTCTATCGGGTTCAAGCCCTTCACCAGCGTGCGCCCTGGCATCAACGCATTTGTCGAGGGGTGCATAAGTTACGTCTCGATAAAGACCTATGAAGGAACTTCATAAGGAGTCAGGCAATGATTAGCTTGGAATTAATCGGGCATTACACACCGCATTTGCTGGAGGCCAACAAGGCATATTCCTTCATTAATTTTGCGTCCATCGGCAGTTTTTTCGAGCAACCCCCGAATACCATCGCCTATTTTTGCGACGGCCTGCTGATGTCTACGTTCATGTCTCGCGTCACCGGTCGGGCTATCGGCCGAGTCAGCTTCGACTTCACGTCCATCGCCGACCCTGTGTTCAGTTATGCCGAGAAACAAGGCAAGCGTGTGTATTTAGTCGGTGCCAGGCAAGCCGAACTGGATCTGTTTATCAATAAGATCAAAGTCCGCTACCCGGCGTTGATTATCGCAGGTAGTCACCACGGCTACTTCGATGCAACCCAGGCCGCGTGCATTCAAGCAGACATCTGCCGCAGCGAAGCGAACATCCTGATCACAGGCCTGGGCGCCGGGCTTCAAGAGCAGTTCGTGCAGGATGCCCTGAGCGCAGGCTTCACCGGTGTGGCATTCACCTGTGGCGGCTTCATTCGACAGGAGGCCATGGCCACTCATCATTACTACCCTGAGCCGGTCAACCGCCTGCATCTGCGCGCGTTCTATCGAATGTACCGCGAACCGCACACCATCAAACGCTACCTGGTCGACTACCCGACCAACTTTATTCATTTATCGGAAATGATCGTTCGGCACGAAGTGGCCATCAACCTCACTGCACCCTGAGCGCCGAGTAATGACCATGCATATCCTATTCATTCTCAAGGACTTCAAGCCGGGTGGTGGCGTCGAATGCGTCCAGCAACGCCTGGCCGAGCAATTTCTCAAGGATGGCCAGCGTGTCAGTTTTTTCGTCATGAACGGCGATACTCCGGACGCCGAAGGTGCTGAAATCCTCAACGGCGGCGGCAGTGGAATTGTCGGTCTGCTCAAGTCCATCGTGCTTCTGCGCCAGATCATTCGCGGCGATGGGGTGACCCACCTCATCGCCGCCAAGGAACAAGCCAACCTCTGCACCTGGTTTGCCACCTTGGGTAGCCCCTGCAAGGTCATCTATAGCCGCCACGCGGCACTGGATTGTGGCGAGCAGAAGATCGGCTCCACCAGCCTGCGCTTGCTCTACGCGTTGTACCTCTGCGGTAACGGTAAGGTGGTGACGGTTTCCAATGGCCTGCGCCTGTCCCTCGCCGAATTGATGCCCTGGGGTCGTCAGCGCATCCGCTATTGCCCCAACGCGGTCGTCACCGAACAACTGCTCAGTGCCGCACAGGCGCCTTTGCCCACCGGTTTGCCAATCGAGTACTGGTTAGGTGTGGGCCGGCTGGTGGAGCCGAAGGGTTTCCACCTGCTGCTCGACGCCTACGCCATGGCATTGCTCAGCGATGCGCTGCCAGATCTGGTGATCGCCGGCGACGGCCCGCAGCTCAAAGCGCTGACCTCGCAGGCACGCCGCCTGGGCATCGAGAGCCGTGTGCATTTCACCGGTTATCTGAGTAACCCCTACCCGCTGATCAGGCATGCACGACTGCTCATCCTGAGCTCTTTCCATGAAGGCCTGCCGACGGTACTGATTGAGGCCCTGGCGCTGGGTACGCCAGTGTTGGCCTGCGACTGCGAAACCGGGCCCAGGGAACTACTTGATAACGGCCGCCTCGGCCACCTGGTCAAAGTCAACGATGTACCGGCGCTGGCCGAAGGGATGCTGCACAGCCTGGTCGTGAACGGCCAGGCTGCGCAAAGCGAACACGTTGTCGCTGATACGGTCCGCCAGTACACCAGTCAGTATGCCGCGCAGGCGTACTACCAGGTATGGAACCAATGAAAAAGCTGCTGATCATTCTGCATGACTTGAGCGCGGGCGGGGCCGAAAAGATGATGGCGCGCCTCGCCGGTGCGCTGGCTGACGCGGGCAACGACGTTACCTTACTGATGCTCACCGGCGGAGGTGTACATTCAGCGAGCCTCGACCCGCGGGTCAAACAGGTCGAATTGCACAGTGCGCGCAGCTCGAGTGCGGTGCCGGCACTGGCACGCTTTCTTCGCAACAATCGCTTTGACGCGCAACTGGCCGCCCTCACCCATGTCAACGTGGTGGCCATCGCCGCTGCCACGCTGTCAGGTACCCTGACGCACCTGCACGTCAGTGAGCGCAACGCGTTTTCCTACGACAAACACGTCAACCCGGCGTTGAGGGTGCGGGTAGCCTACTGGTTGGCGCCGCTGCTGTATCGGCTCATCCCCAACCCGGTGATCTGCGTCTCGCGCGGCGTCGCCCAAGACTTGGTCGATACCACCGTTACGCGCCGGCAGGACGTCACCATCGCCGACAATCCGGTACTCGACAACGACTTTCGCGACAAGACGCCGGGACCTCCAAGCCACCGCTGGCTGCTGGAAAAATCCACCCCGGTGATTGTCGCTGTGGGTCGCCTGGCTCGGCAAAAAGGCTTTGACATATTGATCGCTGCATTCGCCCAGTTACCCGATCTCAGTGTGCGATTGATCATTTTCGGCGAAGGCGCGCTCAGGGACCAGTTGCTCGAGCAGGCACTCGCCCTGGGCGTGGCCGATCGGTTCGATCTGCCGGGCTATGCCAGTGATCCATTGGCGGAAGTGGCAGCGGCCAATTGCTTTGTGCTGTCGTCGCGTTTCGAGGGCAGTCCCAACGCGCTGGTCGAAGCCATGTCTACGGGCACTCCGGTGGTGTCGACCTGCTGTCCCTATGGCCCGCAAGACATTCTCGACGATGGCGCGGTCGCCCCACTGGTGGCCGTCGAAGACCCAGCCGCACTGGCGCAAGCCATCACTCTGGAGCTGACTTTGCCGCGTGATTCACACCGCCAGGCCCGCATCGATGCTGCTGCCCGCTTCGTAAGTGCCTGTGCGGCGAAAACCTATCTTGCCGCGTTGTTTGGGAGCCAACCGTCATGAAAACACTGGAAGTCAGGTATACCACTCTGCGCGACGCGTTCACTCTGTTCGGTGTGCTGTTCTACATCCAGGTGATCACATTTTTTCTCGGGCTGGGTGATGTGTCGAATCTGAACGTCGCCGAAAAAGACCTCGAAGGCAACGTCATCAACCAGATCTGCGGCCTGATCACCCTGTTGGTACCGCTGTTCTTTTTCATCCGCGACAAGGTCTTCATCAGCAAAAGCTTTTACCAGAACAACTTCTTTCTGCTGGTGTTCATGCTCTGCCTGGCAGTATCGATCAGTTGGTCCTACGACCCGATGTTAAGCTTCAAGCGTTTTATGGCGATGATCAGCGTGGTCTTTTTCGCAGGCTTCATCGCCTACAACTACAGCCTTGAGAAAATCACCTTCATGCTCGGCTGTGCCATCGGTGTCGCGGCGTTGATCGGGCTGATATTCGCAGTCATCATGCCCAGCGTCGCGTTCATTTCCGGCGGTATTCGCGACGGTGCGTTCAAAGGGATCTACCCGGAGAAAAATGCCGGCGCACGGATCAACGCGATCGCCATCCTGTTATTGCTGCCGATGATCCACCAGCGCAACCCCTGGGCGATGATCTGCTCGTTTTTCTCGATGGTCGCCATTCTGCTCGCCCAGTCTGCCACAGGGATCGCGCTGCTTATTGCCGGTACGGTGAGCTACTGGTACTTCCTCACACTGATCCGCTTGCGCATCAACCGTTCGCTGGCGGCGTTCTTCGGTACCACGATCATCTACTTGTTGATCTGCCTGTTGCTATACGGCAACTACACCCTGTTGCTGGGGCTAGTCGGTCGTGACCCGTCACTCACCGACCGCACGCTAATCTGGGACATGCTCACACCGATGATCGATGCCGAGTTCATCAAGGGTTACGGCTTTGGCGCCTTCTGGTCCAGCCGCAGCGCCGAGCCATTCATTACCCGCTGGAACTACATCGGAAACGCCCACAGCGGCTACATGGAGACCCTGCTCAACGGCGGCGTCGTACAGCTAACGGCGCTGATCCTCATGCTTGTCGAAGTGCTGATCAAACAATATCGGGCCGTGACGGCTGACCAATCGGCACAGTTTCGCGCCAGCTCATTGGTGATCATCGGTTTGTTCATCGTCACCAACTATGTGGCCTACGTGATTCCCAACTACCGCTCTGCGGAGTTTTTGGTGTTCTGCACCCTGGCCCTGTCATTCAGGCGCCATCACGCTGAACGTCCTGACCTGGCACCGGGAACATTGGCGGAGAAAAGCACGTGTTAAACGACGCCTCCCAATCACCTGGTTCGGTGTGTGTAGTCATTCCGATGTACAACGCCGCAGCCACTATTCAAAAGACGCTGGAGTCGCTGAGCCATCAAACCCGACTGCCCGATAACGTTATCGTTATCGACGATGGTTCCAGCGACCCTGGTCCGCAAATTGTCCAGAACTATGCCGCCCCCTTCCCCCTGACGCTATTGCAGCAGGCCAATGAGGGGCCGGCCAGTGCGCGGAACAAGGGCATCTTGCGTGCCGAAGAAACCTTTATTGCATTCCTCGATGCCGATGACCAATGGCATCCGCAAAAGCTGGAAAAGCAGTTGGCGCTCTATGCCGAACTCTCTCGCCTGGGGCACCCGGTCGGGCTCATAGATTGCTACCAGTTGAGCGAGTTCAGCGACGGAACCCGGCAGCTGGAAGATCGACGCAAGGGCGGCAAGCACTTCGACGACTTCATCCACGCCAACGTCGTCAACGGTACGTCCGGCGTGCTGGTGGTGCGCGAGATAATTGTGGCCCTGGGCGGTTTCGATCCCTCCATTCACTTTGCCGAAGACCGCTTGCTATGGACCCGGATCGCCGAGCACTGGGAGATTCACACGGTGCCGCAGGTACTGCTGAAGCGCGGGGTAGACCGCGGCAACATCACAGCGCAACCGCTCAAGTACTACCCGCACAAAGTCAAATTCATCGAGCTGTACCTCGCACGCTACGGTGCAGTGCTGACCAGGCAGCAACGTATCCACTTCGTGCTGGCCAACCACGTCGAATTCCTCAATGCGTTTTCCAGACTCGGCGCACATGCGCAGGTGATCATGGTATTCAGGCGTATGCTTGAGCACTCCTGGCAAGCGCTCATTTTCCTCAATGGCAAACCGACCCTGCGCTATCTCTATGCGCGCCTGAAAACATTGCGCAAGGCACCCTGAGTCGACTACAGCCCATGGACCGCAAAGCCCCATTATTTCTCGGATCCACCAATGGCCAATCATCGTGTTGTTACATTGCTCTGGATCGTCACCGAGAAATTCGGCCTGATCGTCCTGTCGATGATCACCTTTATCGCTTATGCCAGGCTTCTGTCGCCGGCGGAGCTGGGTGTGGGTACGGTGATTATCGCCATCGTCGAGGTGATCGGCGTCATCTACTCGTCAGTGCTGGAAGACCCGCTGGTACGGCTGGAGCGCCTGGAAGACAAGCATATTTCCACGGCCTTCTGGGCCGCGGTGCTCGTCAGCCTGGTCTCCATCGTCGTCATATCGATCGGGGCGATGCTGTATACGACTTCCCCGGCGCTTCAATGGATGACTGCGGCTGCCTCGGTGAAAATCCTCTTCACCATGATGGCGCGTGTTTATGTGGTGCAAATGCGCCGCAGTGGCAACTTCAAGATGCTGGCTTCGCGCACGCTACTGGGCAAGGTGGTCGGTGGCGTTGGTGGTATCGCCGTCGCGCTCTGGGGTTTCGGCGCATGGGCGGTGATCGCTCAGGCGCTGATCATGGAGTTCGTGTCCATCGTTGTGTTGATGCGCGCAGAGCGACGCCCAATTGCCTTTAACATTGACGGCCCCATCCTGCGTGAACTGTTGGCGGCCGGTATACCTCTGGCCATCAACGTGGTGAGCTCTCAAACGCTTCAGCGCGGCGTCACCGTGGTACTCGGCATCACCGCCGGCACCACCGCCGTCGGCATGTTCAATATGGCGATGCGCATCATCGATTTGCCTCGCACGGCGATCTATAACGGCCTCATGAGTTATGCGCTGCCGGTGTTCGCCCGGCGCAGCACAGATCCGACGCGGTTAATCGGGATCATCTGCGATTCGACTGCGGTCAGTGGTTTCCTGATCACGCCAATATTCGTCGGCATCGCGGTAACGGCCGAGGACATCATCCTTTTGATATTTGGCGCCAAGTGGGCAGAAGCCATTCCCATGCTGCAAGTGCTTGCATGCACCGCGGCCATCGGCAACACCGCGATGTATGCCACGACAGCGCTGGTGGCGGTCAACTGCACCCGCCTCACCCTCAAGGCTGAAGTGGCAACCACCCTGCTGGCGCTGGCGCTGGTCTACGGCCTGGGCCACCTCTATGGAGGCATGGCAGCTGCCCTGGCTTTGCTGGCGCGGATGGTGATTATCACGCCACTGCAGATCCGGGGGCTGAACACTGCAATAGGTTACCGCTGGCGATCGTTCTTCGAATCCAATTATCGCAGCGTGATCGCCTCGCTCGTCATGGCCGCGGCGGTGGTGCTTGCTTCTTCGCACCTGGGTTTGCAGGGCTATCTACACCTGGCCTGCAGCATCGGTATCGGTACGGTGACCTATGCACTGGCCTACAGCGTGTTGCACCCACGGTGGCCGCAAGAATTCAAGTCGGTGTTCACCGCCCGCTGAATTCAGTGCCGCAAAGCCTCCCTCAGTGAATTCGAGACGACCCAGTCTCCCCAAACAACATTCCTTGCGCCCAGACCGCATTCCCCACCTCGTGCAATCCCCTTGTGCCAGGAACACCTCATCATGCGCAAAACCACGCTGATTACTGGCGGGGCCGGTTACATCGGCTCCCATACCACCCTGACCCTCATTGACGCCGGCCAACGCGTGCTGGTGCTCGATAATCTGTGTAACAGCTGCCGAGAGTCGCTCACGCGTTTGGAGCGACTGACCCATACTCGGGTCGACTTCATCGAAGGCGATGTTCGCAATACGAACTTGCTCGACGATATTTTCAGCCACTACGACATTGATACCGTGGTGCATTTTGCCAGCTTCAAATCCGTGGAGGAAAGCGTTCGAAAACCGTTGGAGTATTACGCCAACAATGTTGTCGGCACGCTCAATCTATGCCAGGCCATGGCCCGCTCTGAAGTATTCAAACTGGTGTTCAGCTCGTCGGCCACCGTCTATGGCGAACCCACACAGATACCGATAGTCGAAGACTTGCCCACCGGCAAACCGATCAATCCATACGGTCGCACCAAGCTCATAATCGAAGAATTGCTCACCGACCTGTCCGTGTCCGATTCACGCTGGAGCATCGCTCTATTACGCTACTTCAACCCGATTGGTGCTCACGAAAGCGGGCTGATCGGGGAAGACCCTAACGGCAGACCCAACAACCTGCTGCCTTGCCTGACGCAGGTCGCGATTGGCCGGATGGCTGAACTCACGGTGTTCGGCAGCGACTATCCCACCATCGACGGTACGTGTGTGCGCGACTATATCCATGTGGTCGACCTTGCCCATGGCCATCTCAAAGCGCTGCAGATGTTGCAGAGCAGTAACGGCATCCATATCTGGAACCTGGGAACAGGCATTGGCTACAGCGTTCTGCAGATGATCCGCAGCTTCGAGGACGTTACCGGTATTACCATCCCCTACCGATTCGCCCCGCGCCGCGTCGGCGATATCGCCGAATGCTGGGCCGACCCCACCAAGGCCGGGCGTGATCTGGGCTGGTGTGCACAGCGCGACCTGGTGCAGATGATCGCCGACACCTGGCGATGGCAGTCGTGTAATCCGCATGGATACCGGTCCCGACCCGAATTACTGGCATCGATCGCGGTGAAGTAATGGGTGTGAGCAATGACCTTCAAACTCCCCGGTTCTCCATTGCACTCTCCATTGCGCTCTCCATTGCACACCAGGGAACACACATGCTCAGGAGTTTTCTGCTGCTGGCCCTATTGGCATCGGTTGCCAGTTACGCGCTGGGAGCCACCCCTCATCCGCTCGCCACCGGCCTGGTACTGTGGCTCGACGCTGCCGACGCGTCGACAATGAAGCTCGATGCCCAGAACCGTCTCCCGTTGTGGCACGACAAGTCCGGCAAGTCCAACGACGTTACAGTCGACGATGCTGCAGGCGCCTCGCTCCCGCAACGCGTGGCAAACGCGATGAATGGCCATTCGGTGGTGCGTTTCGGTGGCGCTTCGGGGTTCCTTGGCAAGACGATACGCGCTGCAAAAGGCCCCGTTACCGTATTGATCGTGTCACGCCGACTGACCGATCAAGCCGGCGGCAAGGCCTGGCAGCGCCTGTTCAGCTCGCGCCCGCAGATCGCCGATAACGACAACGTGGCACCGAATTTCGGCATTAGCGTGCAACAGACCACAGCCTACGAACCGACCATTTCCTTCCTGGAACTCAACGATGTGCCCATAGGCCCGTACGCGGTGGGGCGAAACGTGGTCGGCAGCTCCGAACACCTGCGCGGCGATATCGCGGAAGTACTGGTGTACGACCGTCCTTTAGTCTCCCAAGAGGAACGGCAGCGCGTGTTTCAGTACCTGGCGGACAAATGGGCCGTCGCCATCCCCACGCTTGCTAATTCCTGGACCCGAATTGGCCCGCTGGGCACGCCACCGAAACAGACCAACGTCAATCTGCCGCTGTCCGATCAGGCCAATGTCGGCCAATGGATTCTGGACACGAAATTTTCCGACGACTTCAATGGCGCGGCCCTTAACGCCAAACGCTGGCACGTCAATGATGGCTCGGGCAGCGATTCGCTCGGTCGTAAACCGGCGCTGTTCACACCGAACAATGCCACCGTCAGCAATGGCAACCTGAACATCGTTTTCCGTAAGGAAACCTTGCCGGAAAAGTACGTTCGTCCAGGTTACAAGGACTATACCTCGGCGATGGTCCGCACTATCGAGCGCAGTTCTTACGGGTACTACGAGGCACGCGCCAAACCCATGAACTCGGCAGGTTCCAGCGCGTTTTGGCTGGCGTGGACGGGGCTTGCCGACAACGCCACCGAAATCGACATATTCGAAATCGGCGGCAAGACCAAAAACGCAGCCTTCGATCACCTGTACAACATGAACACCCACGTATGGGCCACGCCACAAAGTACTGAGCATTTGCGCGATGGCAGCAGCTGGGTCAGCCCATGGCGCCTGGCAAGCGCATTCCATGTCTACGGCTTTGACTGGCAGCCTGACACCCTGCGCTGGTACGTCGATGGCGTACTGGTACGCGAAGCGAAGAACACCCACTGGTTCTTCCCGATGCAGATCAACTTTGACAGCGAGGCCATGTGGGATTGGTTCGGCATTGTCGACGACGCCGACCTGCCCTCCACCTTCCGTGTCGATTACATCAAGGTGTGGCGAGGCGGTAGATAGCCTGACCTGAAGACGGAGGCCTCCGGCAGATCGGCACGCCTGGCAAACGAGCCGATTCAATCGCAAGGCTTGCCCGGGAGATTCTGGAAGAGAGGGTGCTGTCCAGGCAGGGCATTAAGTCGGCCCGGCTTCAATCAATGTCTGAGCTCGAGTTTTCTACCTGTCAGCAGACCGCTAAAGTGGGTCAGGAGTAAATGTTCGATCACGCTCAGCCAATGCTTTGTTACGGGTAATTCATACCAAATGCGGGTCACATTGCCCATTACAGGGCCCATGGAAAGTTGAGATGTGACGTAATCCACGGGGCAGCCTCAACCAATCCCCAATTGATCAGAAGGCAGATGATGACGAAGACAATCAAGAATCTGCGGGTGGTCCAATTATCCATCTAACCCTCCTCGCTGCAGCAACTGACCTTATTGTTAGTCAAGTGTGTCGCACCGTACGATGAGTGCCACACGGCTGAAGTTTCTCGGGGCCATACCGGAAAACGCAGCAGAGAGAGTAGTCGGCTTGTGGGAATCCAAACCTTGATGGACACCAATGCAATATTGGCGCCAGCGATCGGGTTGGTCTCTTTACGATCGTATTGAAATGGTTTTGCATGTACTTCGAAGTTCCTCGCCCAAGCCCTCCGGACAATACAGCGGAGCGCGGGCTTGGGCGCAAAAAAAAAGAACAGGTCAATACAGAGGGCGCAGCAATGAACGACACGAGGATTTCCGATCAAGCCATAGCATGTCTGAACCTGGCGCTTGAACGTAACAAACAGCTTTTCACCGAAGCACATAGCTTGAGTTGCGCAGCCCTTGATCTTCTCGATCGCCCCTACATTGACGCGGAAATTTTCACGCAGTACCAAGAGCAGAGACGATATGCCGATCGTAAATATCGTGAAGCCATCGAGCACTTGCGATCAATCATGACTGAGTCCTCCTTCTCCCCCTCCTCAGCGGAGATTCCAATCTATGAGCCGCCGGTTTCGATTGAGGGGTAACGACAAAAATTGAGTGCGGCAGCTCAGTCCGGATCAATAAGCAGGTCAGCGTCATCTGGGCCTAATGCCGGTTCCAGATCCTGTGCCCTGTTCCGCTCGTGGGCTTCGCGCCTTTTGGCTTCGCTGCTCTTCCAGGCGATCCCTAGCACACGAAAGATCAATCAGCTCTCTGGCCTTCGCCAATCCCCACTCCATAGCCTGAGTCATCGTTTCGCCAAGGCGCGAGTCGAAGCTCTCTTCAAACAGCATCGTGCCTTCTTTGTCGTAAATTCCGAAAAATAGCTGGGTAACTCCAGCCTTTGAGAGTCGGACCTGAACGTTTATCAGCGTCCCGTCGCTCAACCGAGAGTCATGCGTCCGGCTATGCAGTTCGGGATCTGCCCAATCCCAGTATTTTTGGCCGCGGTTACGCATTTTTTTCTCCCCTACTACTGGCAAGTATGAATCACCACGGGCCAATGACCACTGCAATAGAGCGGTTTGAGAAAATTCTCAGCAGTGAAACACCCAACCATTCCCTTCCCTTCAAAAGTCAGCGGTCCATCAACAAAAAGCCCGGCTCAATGCAGATTGTGTGAAAACCTAGCAATCTGCTCTCCGGTTCAAGAAAATGCCCGCATCGCAAGATGCGGGCATTTTTCTTATGCGCTATATCCAAGGTGAAGATCGCTGCCAGGGGGCACTGTTTCCA
>NZ_JBLYED010000038.1:0-65957 GCF_048515765.1 Pseudomonas sp. H11T01
AAAACAAAAGCTCACGCGGGTACTGGCGTTGACGATGCTCTTCGAACACCTGATCAACCCACTCAGCAGGAATGGCCTGTTCCAGAGCCAACTTGACCATGACACTGGCCGGTGCCTTTTTTTCAAATCGCGCTAGAACTTCTGCCCACATAGTTTTCGTCACCCTGACTGGAGTTTTGGGGGATTTTAAACGAAGACCTTGAAAGGGCTGGCTGTAAGAGCTAAACCACAAGTGGCCGTTACCACAGCAATGGATATGTACACCGCCAAAAACAATGTTCCTGGCGGCATAAATCATCAGCCAACCCAACCTTCAGCGAACGCGAATCTTCGGATCACCCGCCCCGCGCCGCAAGGTCGCAAGAAACCCCTCCAGAGCTGCCGGCTCGGCAATTTCCGGCAAGGCGTCCTTGTCCGGCCGTTGCGCCCAGAACGCATCCCAGGACGGGAACAGCTCGTGAAACGTGCCGGCATAAGGCTCACGCCCCGGCCAGCGCATTTTCAGGCCGCCAATCGGTGGTTTATTCAGGTCGGTGGCGTACCAGTAGCACGGCAAGCGGCGACGGAAGCACCAGCGTCCGTCGATCCGCTCGTAGTCGTCCCAATACAGCATCTGCATGATCACCCACTCAGGGCCCGTCTCATGCTCGTTCTTGGAATAGACCACGCCCGTGGCGTGATCCGGGTCGCTGAACTCGATGATGTGCTGCCCCAGGTGATGGGAAGTGCCGTGAAACTGCTTGCGCATGGTTTCGTCCAGCCATGCCTTGAGGTGTGCACGCCCCGTCTTGTCGCGCCCCACACGCACGTCCGGAGCGAAACAGTTGGCCATGGCATCCATGTCGCGCATGTCCAGGGCCAACGCGTACTTTCCGGCCAGTTGACGGATCGCGTCCAGCGATTCAAGGCGGTCGATGCGCTCAAGCAGCGCGGCGGATTCCAGGCCCATCAGTCGAACACCGTATACAGGTCGGAACCCCGTCCGCCGTCCACCGCCAGGCTGGCGCCGGTCACGTAGGAGGCTTCGTCGCTGGCCAGGAAAAGAATGGCGTTGGCCAGTTCCACCGGCAGGCCGACCCGTTTCATCGGGATGACTTTCTCGGTGTTGGTGCGGGCCTTGGCGTCGCCGAGCATGCCGGCGGTGGCCGGGGTATCGACCACGCCGGGGATGATCACGTTGCAACGAATGTTGTTTGGCGCGCCTTCACTGGCCGCCGCCCGGCTGAAGTTGATCACCGCGGCCTTGGCCGCCGAGTAACCGGCCATCCACGCGGTGCCGAACAGGCCGCAGATCGAGGCGATGTTGACGATCGAACCGCCGCCCTGCTCTTTCATCAGGCGCATCGCGGTGCGGGTGCCAAAGAAGGTGCCATCGACGGTAGTGGCGAAGTTGGCGTGCCAGTCGGCGGTGGACATTGTGTCGATGCCGCCCCAGGTGTAGGCCATCGCATTGTTGACCAGAATGTCCAGGCGACCGTGGCGTTGCGCGGTGGCTTCCAATGCGCTGACGTAGGCCTGCTCGTCGCTGACGTCGGCCACGGCAATTTCAGCGTGCCCGCCGAACCCAATGATTTTTTCCTGCACACCTTGCAACGGCTCCACGCGTCGCCCGCAGAGCACGACGGTGGCGCCCTCCTCGGCGAACCGCAGCGCGGTGGCTTCACCGATGCCCGAACCGGCGCCGGTCACAAAGGCGATTTTTCCCTGTAGACGTTTGCTCATCAGTGACTCTCCCATCAGATAAAGGCCATGCCGCCGTTAACCGCGATGTTCTGGCCGGTCATGAAACTGGCGTCTTCGCTGGCCAGGAATACCGCGACACGGGCGATCTCGTCGGTCTCGCACATGCGACCCAACGGTACGTTTTTCAGCAGCGCTTGCATGTAGTCGTCAGGGATGCCGGCCATCATCGGCGTGTTGGTCGGCCCTGGCACCAGGGTGTTGACGCGTATACCGCTGGCCGCCAGTTCACGGGCGATCGAGCGGGTCAGGCCCATCACCCCGGCTTTCGAGGCGCAGTAGTGGCTAGGACCGTCGCCGGTCAGCGCAGCGGTGCTGGAGAGGTTGATGATCGCCCCTTTGCGCCCGCCCTTGACCATCAGCTTGGCGCCTTCGCGGCAGCACAGGAAGGTGCCGCCCAGGTTCACACCGATCACCCGCGCCCAACTTTCGTCCGGTGTTTCGAGGAAGCTGTCCAGCGCGCCCACGCCAGCGTTGTTGACCAGGATGTCGAGGCCGCCGAAGCGCTGCTCGGCCTGGCCCATGGCATCGGCCACGGAGGCGCCGTCACCGACGTTGCAGGCCAGGGCCAGTACCTTGTCGCCCAGGTCTGCCAGGCTCTCGGCCAGGGCCGTCTGATTCAGGTCGACAGCCACCACCTTGGCGCCTTCGGCGACAAAACCACGCACGATGGCCTGGCCCATGCCCTGCGCGGCGCCGGTCACAAAGGCCACTTTATTGAGTAACTTCATAGCAATCTCCGAATATGCAAATACCCTGCGGCCCGCTGCCGTTGCAGTGGAGCCGTCCCCTGAATGATTAGCGGCAAGTGCCTTGGCACGCATCGTCCGATGGGACTATCGCCGCGTGGTCTGAACGGACGATGCCGGCAATGCCGTACGGGCCCAGCATTCTTATGGTGCGCACCACGCCAGGCGCAGCGTTCCTCTTCAACTCGCTGCATTCAACTCGCTGTATTCAACTCGCTGTAGCGCCTGGCGCGGCTGTGCTTCATGAATCCGCAGACAATGGAGAACCCCATGAACCAACCCGTAGACCTGCCCCTGCCCGTCGGCCATTACGCAACGCTGCCCAACAACGGCTTGCGCCTGCACTATCTGGATGAAGGCTCGGGCCCCGTGGTGCTGTGGCTGCACGGCAGCGGGCCGGGCGCCAGTGGCTTCAGCAACTTCAAGGGCAACTACCCGCAGTTCGTCGCAGCGGGCTATCGCAACATCGTGCTCGACCTGCCGGGTTTCGGCCGCTCGGACAAACCCGAGGACGCCCAGTACAACCTGGATTTCTTCGTCGACTGCGTGGCGGCGTTTCTGGAAGCCGTCGGCGTGAAGCGCTGCACCCTGCTGGGTAACTCGCTGGGCGGCGCGATTGCCCTGGGCCTGGCCCTGCGCCTGCCGCAACTGCCCCAGAGCCTGATCCTGCTGGCACCGGGCGGTGTCGAGGAGCGGGAGACCTACTTCAAGATGGAAGGCATCGTGCGCATGGTCAGCCTGTTCAGCGCCGGTCCCATCGGCCTGGACGAGATGCGCAGCATGATGCGCCTGCAGCTGTTCGATGATTCGATCCTGCCGGAAAGCCTGCTGCAAGAACGCGTGGCAGTGGCCGTGACCCAGCCCAAGAACCTGTTCAGTACGATGATGGTGCCGAATATGGAATCACGCTTGGGCGAGATCCAGTGCCCGATCCTCGGTTTCTGGGGCACCAACGATCACTTCAACCCGATCAGCGGCGCCCAGCGCATCATCGACGGCGCGCCGAACGCCCGGTTCATCGTGCTCAACCGTTGCGGGCATTGGGTCCAGGTGGAACATCGCGAGCTGTTCAATCGCAGCTGCATCGACTTCCTGCAGAACGGTTAATCATCTCCCTTTGTAGGAGCGAGCTTGCTCGCGAAGGACTCAAGGACAACGCGTTCATCCAGCAGACACGCGTTATCGTTAACGACCTTCGCGAGCCATCGGGCGTCGACCGGCTGCTCCTACAAGGGCAAGGAGATGGCCTGGCGCCCCGCCGCCGGCTGGCTGTTCAACTCGGCATCGCCGGGCTGGCCCAGTACGCAGGAGGTGCCGCCGGGGGTGTACATCATCGCCACGCAGCGGTTGCAGGCGGTGCAGATCGAGTCGCGGCTGGCGCCACTGGCGAGTTTGTTGACGTAGTCATTTTCGGCTAGCAACACCCGGCCCATGGCGACCAGGTCGAAGCCCTCGGCCATCAGCTTTTCGATGCTCGCCAGGCTCTTGGCACCACCCAGATAAGCCAAAGGCATTTTCACCGCCGCACGCACCTTGCGCGCATGTTCCAGCAAATACAGCTCATGGAATTCCACGGTCGGCTCTTTGCGACGCTGGATGTCCATCGCAAAAGCAATCAACTTGTTCTTCTGCTGCACGCGGTTTTCCTTGGGGAACGAGGAACCGAACATGGTGGTGATCGACTCGGCGTTCATCCCGGCGCTGAGCACCAGCAGGTGCGCGCCCTCTTCTTCCAGCATGCGGGCAATCTTCGCCCCGTCTTCGGCACTGTTACCGGCGCGCACGCCTTCAGTCACGCTGTATTTGCAGATCACTGCCATGTCCTGGCCAACCGCATCCAGCACCGCACGCAGCACTCGGCGCGGAAAGCGCAGGCGGTTTTCCAGGCTGCCGCCGTACTGGTCGCGGCGCTTGTTGTACATCGGCGAAATGAACTGGCTGAGCAGGTAGCCGTGGCCCATGTGGATTTCCACGGCATCGAAACCCGCCTGGCGTGCCAGGCGCGCTCCTTGCGCGAAGTCACGCACCACTTGTTGCATGTCGGCTTCGTTCATCGCCTGTTTGAGGAACATGCCACTCATCAAGCCGATCTTGTTGAAGCCGCCGCTGGCTGACAGCGGACGTTTGGTCGAGCGCTCGCGGATGAAGGTAAAGCAGCCGCCGTGGGTGATCTGCGCGCTGGCCAGACCACCGGCCTCGTGCACCCCGTCGGTCAGGGCCTTGAAGTGCGGCAGGCTGGATTGGGTAAGGGTCAACTGGTTGGGCAAGGTGCGGCCATCGCTGCTCACCGCGCAATAGGCCACGGTGGTCATGGCGGTACCGCCAGCGACCAGGGCTGAGTGCAGCTTGACCAATTGTTTGGAAGGCACACCCTGGACACTCATGCCCTCGTTGGTGGCAGACTTGATAAACCGGTTTTTCAGGGTCAGTGGACCAATCGCAATAGGGCTGAACGGTGATGGGGTCGGACGAGGGTTCATGACAGGCCTCTCTTTGTTGTTATCAGGCTACAAATGAAAGCTGCGTCGCCATATCGCGACGCAGCCGTGATCATCAGAAGGTGTACTTGGCGTTGAGCGACAGGTAATCGCGGTCAGCCAGCAGTCGGCCCTGGGCGACATCCGGCGAGCTCAGGTAGGCGACATAGCTCATACCGACCTGGAAGTTACCCAGGTACTTGAAGTCGCCCCCCACGGTCAGGCGCTTCTCGGCACGACCCAGGCCCTGATAGGCGCTGCCGTCGACGTTCTGTGTCCATACCACTTTGGTGCTCAAGTCCAGGCCATCGGCAATGGACGGATAGTCCATGTAGGCGCCAACGCCCAGCAGGGTCGAGCCGCGAGTCTGGGTCTTCGACTCGAACGTGTCGAACGTGCCGTCCACACCAACTCCACCGCCAGTGATCGTCAGGCTGTCCACCGAGGCGATGCGTTGATGCACCACTTCGCCCACAAAGGTGGTCTGGTGGGCCAGGAAGCTCGGCCCGAGAATGTACGAGGTGTTGAGGTTGCCTTGCCAGATTTGCCCGGTGGTCGGCGCGCCGTTACTCAGGTAGACCGAGGCACCGTCGCGGTAGCTCAGGTCGCCGGCGTACTGCACCGAGTCGCCGACCTTCGAGCTGAAGCTGATCCCGGTCAGTTTGACGTCTTCGAAGTAGCCCATGCGATAGGTCATCGCATCGCCGTTATGGCCGATGCTCTTGAGCGACGAGTACTGGGTGTTGCCGGTGAAGTCGAAGAACAACGAACCGATGCGCTCGTTATAGCGGTAATGGAACAGCCCCACCTCGGTGTTCTCGGTGATCCGGTAACGCACACCCAGGCCCCATTGGCCGCTGTTGCTGGCGTCTTTCTCACCGGCATAAGCGACTGCGGCGCCATTGGGCAGACTGCTAACCACACCACTGCCCAGACGATAGAATTCGGCGCCGGGACCGAAGGTGTCGCTGCCGAAATAGTCGCCCACGGGATTGAGCTCGGTCTTTTCCCACTTGTACTGGTAGTAGCCCACCAGCGCCAGTTTTTCATTCAGCGACCACGACCCGGACACCTGCCCCACCGGCAGGTACGAGTCTTTGGCCTCGGTGCCTGGCACGTTGAACTTGGTGGCGTCCACCGGGGCCTGGCCCTGGCTGATGTTGGGCCAGAACAGGCTCTCGCCCCAGGCCACCAGATGCCGCCCGGCCTTGAGCGACAGGTACTGGGTTTCGCCGACGTCGAAGTTGCCATACACATACGCATCGAGCAGGCGCGCGGTGCTGCCACTCAGATGGCGGGTTTTGTCACTGAAGCCATCGTTGTTGCCTAATTTGTTCACCGTCTCCGGCGAGTCGTTGGCGTTGCGCTGGTGATAGACATCGTCATAGAAATCACTGCCGCGCAGCACCGCTCCGAGGTTGTCGTGCTTGAGTTGCAGTTCGCCAAACAGGCTCAGACGGTTGTTGATCAAGGATCCGCGCTTGAAGTTGCGCGTGCCGTCGTCGTTGTTCGGGTCGTTGAGGTATTGACTGGCCTGCTTGGCGGTACGCATGGAGGCTGTGTAGTTAACCGTCAGCGACGAATCCAGGGTGGTGTTTTCTCCCAGTTGGATGGTCGGTGCGGCGCTGGTCGTGGCACTGGCGACGGTGATCGCCGTTGCCAACAGGCAGCGCCCCCTGATCAGGTTCCCCGGACGACGCGCAACAATATTCCGCGTAAACATGCTCCTCTCCTTTTGTTGTTGTTTTTTGCTCGTGTTACCACAGCATGAAAAAAACCGGTGCCGTGTACATCGTCCGTTTGATGAGATGAGCGCGCCTCATGCCTGAGCGCTGTTGACCACCGCGCGCAGCTCGTTCTTCGCCACCTTGCTCGACGGGTTGAGTGGCAAGGCGTTGAAGAAGCGGACCTGGCGCGGGACCTTGTAATTGGCCATCTGCTCACGGCTCCAGGCGATCAGTTGCGCCTCGTCGAGTTCTTCTCCTTCACGCAGCACCACGCAGGCACACCCGACCTCGCCCATGCGCTCATCGGCGATGCCGATCACCGCCACCTGGGCAATTGCCGGGTGCCTGATCAGCGCCGCTTCGATTTCCGCCGGGTAGCAGTTGAATCCGCCGACGATGAACATGTCCTTCAGGCGGTCGGTGATGATCAGGTTGCCCGCCTCATCCAGGCGCCCGACATCGCCGGTGTGCAGCCAGCCTTCGGCGTCGATGGCTTCCCGGGTCGCTTCCGGGTTCTGGAAATAGCCCTGCATGATGTGAAAACCACGCAGACAAATCTCGCCGGTCTGCCCTGAGTTCAGCGCCTGGTTGTGCGGGTCGCGGATGCTCACTTCGGTGCCGGCAATCGGCCGACCGCTGGTGCCCGCAATCACCTGCGCCGAGTCCTGGGGATCGCAGATGGTCGCCAGCCCGCCGCATTCGGTCAGGCCGTAGGCGGTGGTGACCACGGCAAATCCCAACTCGTTGCGCATGCGCTCGATCAGGCTCGGTGGAATACTGGCCGAGCCAGTTACCGCGATGCGCAGGCTCGACAGGTCGGTCTGCTTGAGTCGCGGGTGGGCCAACAGCGACAGGTACAGGGTCGGCGCGCCGGGCAGGATGCTGATGCGCTCTCGGGCAATGCGCTGGAAGACTTCTTCTGCGTCGAACACCGCATGGGGCAGGATGGTCGCCCCGCCGATCAGGCAGGTCAGCCAACCGGCCTTATAGCCAAAGGCGTGGAAGAACGGATTGACGATCAGGTAGCGGTCGCCCGGCACCAGGCCGATGACCTTGACATATTCGCTGAAGGCCCGCAGGTTCTGGCCATGACCGCTCATCACGCCCTTGGGTTTGCCGGTGGTGCCGGAGGTGAACAACAGGTCGCACATGGCCTCGGGGCCGACTGCCAATGCGCGGCGCTTGGCACTCTCGGCGTCGATGGTCGCGGCACCGCGCAGGAACTGTGCAAGGGTCAGGTCCGAAGACCGCCCAGGCGTGTCGCCATCGAGAATCACCAGGTGTTCGAGGCTGGCCGGCCGATGGGGAGCGAGCAGCGCCGGGTAGTCGACGTCGAGAAAACGCTGCTGGACAAACAACAGCCGGCAGCCGCTGCGTTCCAGTACATCGGCGGCCTCAAGGCCCTTCATGCGCGTGTTGATCGGCACCAGCACCGCACCGGCGCATTGAATGCCCAGCGCCGCGAGGATCCAGTCACCGCTGTTCGGCGCCCAGACACCGACCCGGTCGCCGGCCTGAATGCCCAGCGCCATCAAGCCCCGGGCAAAGCCCATGACCCGTTCTGGCAACTCGGCGTAATCAGTGCACTGTCCGTTGTCTTCGATGGCCGTGCGACCGGCAAAACGTTCGGCGCTTTGGAACACCAACCGGGCAATGGTGGTGGGCACTTCGCTTAGCGGTAGGGATATCTTCAGGCTCTGGTTCATCGTAGGCTCGGTGATCTGCATCATTCGGGAAAACGGATACGCAAGTGGGCGCTGGTTGGCACAGCCTGGCAGGCAAGGATCCAGCCTTCGGCCAGTTCACCGCTGTCCAGCGCATCGTTGTGCAGCAGCTCAATGTCACCACTTTCCAACGTGCACATGCACGAGGCGCAGCCACCCACCCGGCAGGCGCTGGGTGGATTCAGGCCGGCACGCTCCATCGCTGCCAGCACGGTTTCGCCGCTGTCGCAGGCCAGGTTGTGTTCCTCGCCATCCAGACGCACCGATAACTGCGCAGCCATCGCCGCTTCACTGCTGGCCGCCAGCGGCAATTCGCCTTCGCCGGGTAGCGAGACAAAGCGTTCGACATGGACCCGGCCGCCGGGCAGCCCCAGGTTTTTCAGCGCGCTGACCGCTGCGTCCATGAACGGCCCGGGGCCACAGATAAAGGCCTGGGCGTCTGTAAACGGACGCGCCAGCTCAGCCAATTGCTCGATGGTCGGAATGCCCTGCACCGAATCGAGCCAGTGGACGATCTGCAGGCGTTGCGGATGCGCGCTGGCCAGTGCCTTGAGTTCGTCGCGAAAGATCACCGAGGCTTCATCGCGGTTGGCGTAGATCAACAGAATCCTGCCGTGGCCGGCCAACAGCGCCGACCGCAGGATTGAAAGCACCGGCGTCACGCCGCTGCCCCCGCCGAACAGCAGCAGGTCGTCGTCCAGACTGCGCGGCACAAACACCCCGGCAGGCGGCAGCACCTCCAGGGTTTGACCGGCCTGCAACTCGCCGCAGAGCCAGTTCGAGGCCCGGCCGTCACGCACGCGCTTGACCGTCACCCGCAGCGGTTCGCCCAGCAATGGCGTGCTTGACAACGAATAACAGCGCGGCAACCAGCCGTCTTCGAAGGGGATGCGCAAGGTCAGGAACTGGCCAGGCTGATAACGGAAACGTTCGCCAAGATGCTCCGGCACGTCGAATACCAGGGAACGCGCATCGGCTGTTTCCTCGATCACTCGCGCCACGCGCAGGGCAAGATAATTGTTCATAGGTCAGGTACTCATGACCACCTGCCCGTGTATCACGGGCAGGTGTAAACCCAGGGGTATCGAAACGGGCACCATGGCCTCAGACGTACGGGTCCGGGTTGGGCAGGCCCAGCATCACCGCGCCGTAGCTGCGCCCGTAGGCCATGTAGTTGTTGGCGATGTGCCCGCGCGCCTGATGCAGGTCGCGGAACAGCCGCGCCACCGGGTTGGTGTTGTACAAGCCCGAGGCGGCCATGCTGCGCAGCAGGTCGTTGGCCCGTTCGGCGCAGATGTTGGTCACGTAGGCTGACTGGTAGCGATACAGCAGGCGAGTCTCTGTGTCCGGATATTCGCCGGCACGGGCCAGGTTCATCAGGTGCTCGTAGTTGCGCTCCAGTACCAGGCGCAGGCCGTCAACGGTGATTATCGCTTCGGCAACGGCGGTTTGCGCCACCGGATCGTCAGCCGTACGGGCGCCGTGCTTGCCGATGTGCTTGGCGGCGTTGTCGCGGAACTCGTTGATCGCGCCTTGCAGGGCGCCGATGGCCGAGGTCGAGACAGCGCGCGAGAACACCTGGGCGAAGGGGATCGCGTAGATCGGGTTGGTGTTGACCAGGCGCCCGGGCGTCGCTTCGAGGGTCCAGTTATTGGTGCGTTGCACGCGATGGGCCGGGACGAACACATCCTCGACCACGATGTCATGACTGCCGGTGCCGCGCAGGCCCAGCACATCCCAGTTACGCTCGATCTGATAGTCGCGACGCGGCAGCAGGAAGGTGCCGTGCTCGGCAGCCAGTTCGCCATCGGGAGGCAGGATGCCGCCCAAAAGCACCCATTGGCAATGCTCGCTGCCGCTGGAGAAACCCCAGCGCCCGCTGATCCGGTAACCGCCCTCCACCACCGTGACCTTGGCCGCCGGCATATAAGTCGAGCAGATCAACGTGCTGTGGTCATCCGCCCAGACTTCACGCTGTGCTTCGATCGGATAACGTGCCAGCTGCCAGGGGTGAACCCCCATCACGCCGTAGATCCAGGCCGTGGACATGCAACCCTCGGCGAGGATGGTCTGGATTTCGAAGAAGGTACGCGGGTCCACTTCGTAGCCACCGAACGCCCGAGGCTGCAAGGCCCGCAGCAAACCGGCGGACTGCAACTCGGCAACGCTCTCCTCCGGCACCTTCAAGTCCTTGTCGGCCTGCGCCGTGCGTGCCTTGAGTGCCGGCACCAGGCTCCGTGCACGTTCAAGCAGATCACGTTCGTCCTGGGTCTTTTCTCGCATGCTGTGCATCACTCAATTCTCCCGATCTCACTGCGCCACTGCGCGAGTTGTGGTGGATCATCGGATCGAGCGAACAATCATTCATCGTCAAAGCGGACTAGGGTCTGTTGCCGTTTCATTGCGGCTCGCAATGAAACGGCAACAGACCCTACAGGGCGTTCTCAATCAGGCCAGCCAAATGACGGCTGATACGATTGAGAACACCTTGTAGGGGCATAGGTATCTACACATCTTTTGGCCCGCTAGATGTCGTAGCAGCGGACAAGTAGAACGAGGCCGCGTCCGGCGCAGCAGTCGTAAAACCCTACAACTCGTCACTCCAGATGTACCGCGAGCACAGTATTTGCGAGGACTGCGTCACTCGAACGCAGCCTCGTTCTACTCGTCAGCTGCTACGGAACCTATTTTTCAGTTACACGCGCATGCCGGATATGTACTCGTTGGATCAGTTTCTGTTCGGCGTGCTCGTACCTACGGCAGAGGCTACAAGAACCGCGCCGCCCCCAAGATCAAAAGCCCCTCATCCCAACCCTCTCCTGCAGAGCGCCGTCGTCCTGGTTCGCTAGTCCGTTGAGACGATGCCCGCCGAGGCCACGGTGGCGATAGTAGGCCCATCAACAGTCGACCCCACGGAGCAAGGGCCCATGAGTATTTTGCAGCGTTTCCAAATGGACGGCAGCGTCGCCATTGTCACCGGCAGCGGCCGGGGTATCGGTCGGGCGATTGCCTTGGCGTATGCCGAAGCCGGCGCCGATGTAGTGTGCTCGGCGCGTTCACTGGACGAGGTACAGGCCGTGGCCGAAGAAGTTCGTGGCCTGGGCCGGCGCGCCCTGGCCATCGCCTGTGACGTCAACGATGCCGAGCAACGCCAGGCGCTGGTGCGTCAAAGCGTTGAGCAAATGGGTCGTATCACTCATCTGGTAAACAACGTCGGCGGTGGCGGGCCCAACGATCCGCTGGCCATGACGCCTGAGCAATTCGCCCAGGTGCTGAACTTCAACGTCGCCACCAGCTATGCCTTCTGCCAGTTGTGCGTGCCGCTGATGCGCGAGGCCGGTGGCGGCAACATCATCAATATCAGCTCGGTGGCGGCGCGCTATGCCCAACGCCATTTCAGCGCCTACGGCACGGCCAAGGCTGCCCTCAGCCACCTGACTCGCTTGCTGGCCCAGGACTTTGCGCCGCAGATCCGGGTCAACGCCGTCGCCCCCGGCCCCACCCTGACCGAAGCGCTGAACGGCGTGATGCCGGCAGCCATGCGCCAGGTCATGGAAACCAACACCCCGCTCAAGTGCCTGGGCACCCCGCAAGACATCGCCGCCGCCGCGCTGTACCTGGCAAGCCCCGCTTCGGCCTGGGTGACCGGCAAGATCATTGATGTCGATGGCGGTGCCGACTCGTCGGTCTGGCCCGGCTGAACCGACTCCTTTGAGCCCGTCCCTGTTGATGTTGGGGCGGGCTTTTTTCTTCCCACCCATCTGGAGCCCTCGCCATGGACGCCCATTTGATCAACGCGCTCGGTGATGAGCTGTTCAACGCCCTGCGCAGTCGCCAGACACTGGCGCCCCTGACCCAACGCTACCCCCAAATCACCCTGGAGCAGGCGTACCGGATTTCCCTGCATTTTCTGCAACGCCGCGAAGCCCTTGGCGAGCGGGTGATCGGCAAAAAAATCGGGGTCACCAGCCGCGCCGTTCAGGAAATGCTCGATGTCCACCAACCGGACTTCGGTTTCCTCACCAATGCCATGCAGGTCGAGGATGGCAGCGATGTCAGCCTGGCCCGCCATCACTTGATCCAGCCCCGGGCCGAAGGCGAAATCGCCTTTATCCTCGGCGAGGACTTGCAAGGCCCGGGCATCAGCGCCGAGGACGTGCTGGCCGCCAGCCAATGGGTCGTGCCGTGCTTCGAGATCGTCGATTCGCGGATCGACGACTGGCAGATCCGCATCCAGGACACCGTGGCCGACAACGCTTCCTGTGGTGTGTTCGCCCTCGGCACCCAGCGCATCGACCCACGCTCACTGGACCTGGCCGCGGTGCACATGCAACTGCTGAAAAACGGCCAGCCCGCAGGTTCGGGTCTGGGCTCGGCGGTGCAAGGTCACCCTTGCGCGGCAGTGGCCTGGCTGGCCAACACCCTGGGCGAGCTGGGCATTCCGTTTCGTCGCGGCGAAATCATTCTCTCCGGTGCCCTGGCGCCGCTGGTGCCAGTGGTCGCCGGCGACAGCATCAGCCTGTCCATGAGCGGGCTCGGCGAAGCCAGCCTGCGCTTTGTCCCTTGATCACCCCTTCCCTCCCCTGGAGCCAAAGACCATGAGCAAAAAGATCAAATGCGCGCTGATCGGGCCGGGCAACATCGGCACCGACCTGCTGTACAAACTGATGCGCAGCGAGGTGCTCGAACCGGTGTGGATGGTGGGCATCGACGCCACCTCCGAAGGCCTGGCGCGGGCGCGCGAACTGGGCCTGAAAACCACCGCCGAGGGTGTCGATGGCCTGCTGCCCCATGTCCTCGACGATCAGATCCAGATCGCCTTCGACGCCACCTCGGCCTACGTGCACCCGCAGAATTCGAGCAAACTCAATGCCCTGGGCGTGTTGATGATCGACCTGACTCCGGCGGCCATCGGCCCGTACTGCGTGCCGCCCGTCAATCTCAAGGCCCAACTGGGCTTGGGGGTGATGAACGTCAACATGGTCACCTGCGGTGGCCAGGCCACCATTCCGCTAGTGGCGGCGGTGTCCAGCGTACAGCCGGTGGAATACGCCGAAATCATCGCCACCGCCGCCTCCAAGTCGGTCGGTCCCGGCACCCGGAAAAACATCGACGAGTTCACCCGCACTACCTCCCGGGCGGTGGAAAAGGTCGGCGGCGCGAAGAAAGGCAAGGCGATCATCATCATCAACCCCGCCGAGCCGCCGCTGATCATGCGCGACACCGTGCACTGCCTGACCGCCAGCGAACCCGACCAGCCGGCGATCACCGCCGCTATCGAGGCAATGATCAAGCAAGTGCAACGCTATGTGCCCGGCTACAAGCTGGTCAACGGCCCGGTGTTCGACGGCAATCGGGTGTCGATCTTCATGGAAGTCGAAGGCTTGGGCGACTACCTGCCCAAGTACGCCGGCAACCTCGACATCATGACCGCCGCGGCGGCACGCACCGCCGAAATGTTCGCCGAGGAAATCCTCAAGGGCGAGCTTGTGCTGAACGCTACCGTCCAAACCGCCCACGCATAAGGAGCCGACCATGGATCTTCGCGGCAAAAGCATCACCGTTCACGACATGTGCCTGCGTGACGGCATGCACCCCAAGCGTCACCAGATCAGCCTGCAACAGATGAAAGACATCGCCTGCGGCCTCGACGCGGCCGGCGTGCCGCTGATCGAAGTCACCCACGGCGACGGCCTGGGCGGCAGCTCAGTGAACTATGGCTTTCCGGCCCATACCGACGAGGAGTATCTGTCGGCGGTGATCCCGCTGATGAAAAAAGCCAAGGTCTCGGCCCTGCTGCTGCCGGGCATCGGCACCGTCGATCACCTGAAAATGGCCCATGAACTGGGGGTCAACACCATTCGCGTGGCCACCCATTGCACCGAGGCCGATGTCAGCGAACAACACATCTCCCACGCCCGTGGCTTGGGCATGGACACTGTCGGCTTCCTGATGATGGCTCACATGAACAGTCCTGAAGGCCTGGTCAAGCAAGGCTTGCTGATGGAAAGCTACGGCGCCAACTGCATCTACCTCACCGACTCGGCGGGCTACCTGTTGCCCCATGACGTCAGCGCCCGTGTGGAGGCGATGCGCGCGGCACTCAAGCCGGAAACCGAGATTGGCTTCCATGGCCACCACAACCTGTCGATGGGCGTGTCCAACTCCATCGCCGCGATTGCCGCCGGGGCCAACCGGATCGACGCCGCCTGCGCGGGCCTCGGTGCCGGTGCCGGCAACACGCCGATGGAAGTACTGGTGGCGGTGTGCGACCGCATGGGCATCGACACCGGCGTCAGCGTGTTTGGTATCCAGGACGTCGCCGAGGATTTAGTGGTGCCAATCATGGATTTCCCGATCCGCAGCGATCGTGACGCCCTGACCATGGGCTACGCCGGGGTCTACGGTTCGTTCCTGCTGTTCGCCAAGCGTGCCGAGAAGAAATACGGCGTCTCGGCTCGGGAGATCCTTGTCGAGATGGGGCGGCGGGGAATGGTCGGCGGCCAGGAAGACATGATTGAAGACACCGCCATGACCCTCGCCCGCCAGCGGCGGCAGGCGTAAGACCCGCACTCGCTGACTGATCGTTCCCACGCGAGCGTGGGAACGATCAACAACCGGTCAACGCCAATCAGCAACAATCCCATGCTCTAACGCAAACGGCTGCGCGGCAATGGTCCGGCGTTGAAACCCCGGTGCCTGTTCGGCGGTAGCCAGCCACAGCATGACTGCCGCCGGCACATGGGGCGGAGCGCTGCCGGAGCGCAGAGCAATCATTCCTTTGTCGCCGATGGTGGCCTTGAGCGCTTCGGTGGTGACCACCCCCGGATTGAGGGTGTAAGCGCGAACCCCGGCATCACCCAGCTCCGTGGTCAGCACCCCGGACAGTCGCGACACTGCCGCCTTGCCCGCGCCGTAGGCATAACCCCAGCCCCCCTTGTCCGCCGCCACCGGTGGGTCGCTTTCGCCGGCGCCCGAGGTGACGTTGATCACCACCCCACCGCCGCGCGCCACCATGTGTTCGGCCACCGCCCGGGTCAGCAGGAACGGTGTGAGGATGTAGCCCTGGAACATCCGCTCCAGGGTCTGCGCTTGCAGGTCCATGAACCCGGCGTTGAGGTCACTGCCCTGATAGATAGCGTTGTTGATCAGCACGTCGATGCGCCCGTACTCGGCCAGCACCGCCTCGCAGGCCCCCAGGGCCGAGGCGCTGTCGAGCAGGTCCATCGGCACCACGAGTACTCGGCAACCGAGTTCGCGTAACGCCTCGGCGGTGCCGTTGAGGCTGCCGGCCAGCGGCGCCCCGGCGGCGTCGCGCAGGGCATGTTCATGCTGTTCGCCCTCGTTAAGGGTGCGGGCGCTGATCGCCAGATCGAAACCGGCGCGAGCAAATGCCAGTGCCGCCTCGCGGCCAATACCACGGCTGGCGCCGGTGATGAATGCCACCTTGTTCATGCCAATTCCTTTTAGAAGCGCGAGGCGCGGACCATAGCGTCCATACCGCCATCGACGAACACCACGCTGCCATGGACAAACGACGCTTGTGGCGACTGCAGGAAGGCCACCATTGCGGCGAGCTCATCCGGGCGCCCGGAGCGACCCAGAGGCGCGACGAAATCGCGGGTCGCCTGGCCAAACCGTGCATCTTCCAGCGAAGCCTGGTGCAACGGGGTTGCTACCGCGCCCGGCGCCACCACGTTCAAGCGCATGCCCTGCTTGCCCCAGCTCACCGCCAGGCTACGGACATGGTGACTGATGGCGTACTTGGAAGCGGCATAGGCGACGTGAGGGTGGCCGAGGGTGTTGGCCAACTCCAGTGACTGGGCCTCATCGCCGGCGAGCATCATTTCGATCATCGGTTGGCCGTCAGGGCCGGTATGAGTCGCCGCCACTGAGCCGATCACCAGCGCCGCTGGTTGTTGGCCCTTGGCCAACGCACCTTGCAGACCGTCCAGCAATTGACTGACGCCGAAGTAGTTGACCGCCAGGATCAACCCGCAGGTGGGCGCCGTGACACCGACCCCGGCGCAGCAGATCAGCCCGTCGAGAACCCCGCCACTGAGTTCAAGCACTTGCGCGATGGCCGCGTCACGACCCTGAGCGGTGGACAGGTCGGCGATCACTTCGGCGTTGCTGCGATCGATACCGATGACCTGATGTCCGGCGGCGCGCATGGCTACGCTGACGGCGGCCCCGATTCCCGAGGCGCTACCGGTGATGGCTGTTATAGGCATAGTGGTTCTCCGTGATAGGTCCGCCCAGTATCGACAGGGCGATCACCCAGCGGCATCGTCTGTGCGGACTACAAAACGGGGTACGTCAGTGACTGCGGCGCCGGGCGGTCAATAGCGGCCCGGCGGCCGGCATGGGAGGGTCAGGCCTGGCGATGGATAGGCACGGCCAGTTGCAGCGGCGGGACTTTGATTTTCTCGGCCATTTTCAACGTCAGCTTGGGTTTTCCCAAGGCCACCACGCTGTTGAGCAGGATGCGCACCAGCTCGGTCTGGCGCCGCACGCCGGTCTTGGAGAAGATTGAGCGCAAATGGGCGCGGGCGGTGTTGCGCCGGATGTTCAAGACTTCGGCGGCCTCTTCCAGGGACAGGCCGTTGGTCAGTTCCATGGCCAACGCCGTTTCGGCCTTGGTCAGGTTGAACAACTGTTTGGTCACCACCTCGCTGGCCAGCGACTTGCTCACCGAATCGCGGATGTACACCAATGCCGCCGGCTGGCCCTTCCCTTCGGCCCAATCCAGCGACGGAATCGACTCCACCACCAGGCCCAGGCTGACCAACCCCGAGGGGCGAGTCACCGACATCGCCTCGGCGCTTTTCGGCGCATCCGGGGAAAAGGCGCTGCGGATCAATCGCTGCAGCTCACGGTTGTCGCTGGGGTACGTTGCCTCCAGGCGCCCACCCACCAGTTTCAGGCCATCGGAGCGGGCGAGGATTTCCTGGGCCACCGGATTGATCTGCAACACGCTGCCGCTCTCGTCGAGCACCAGGGTCGCCACCGATAACCGGCCGATGGCCTGGGAGTACAAATCGCTCAGCGATTCGCTGCGGTCCAGCAAGTTATGCAACTGCGAGGCACGACGCAGGTGTGGCAGGAAACTGGCGCACAGCGCCCGCTCGTTGGCAGAAAAGTTGGGGGCGCGTTTGGGGCGCGTGATGCGAAAGCGCAGTTTGCCGCCGTCCGGGGTGGAAATGTCCGCGCACATAACGTGATACACATCATTGGGACCGCAGAACGCCTTGAAGTAGGCGCTGTGTTCCCATTCCGTGGAGCTCATGACGTCATCGACGGTGAACACACTGTCCAGTGGCTGGTTGACGAACGGCGAATTGGACTGCGGGTAGGTCATGTAGCAGACGTCACCGGCACCTTCGATATCGCCGACGAGGATCATCAGGCCCGTATCGGGTTGGTCCGGCACCCGCAGGATCAGGGTGACGTAGTTGGCATCGTAGAGTTTGAGAAAGCTTCTGAGGGCGTGGGCCATCAGTTTCGGATCGAGGACGCCTTCGTAGATTTCGCCCACCAACTCGTTGTAGCGCGTGAGGTCCAGGCCAAGGCTCGCCAGGGCGTCAGCGGTCAAGACAACATCTTGCATAGTCTTCTCCTCGCTCGGGTAAGGACGGTGCCCTTCCCTTGTTATTTTTATAATTTCGGCTATTGGCCTGCGCGGGTCCCTGCAACAGGGGCCCGCGCCTCAGTTTCCCTATCGTCTGCTTACTCCACAATAGGCCCGACAGGTTTATTTTTTCGCTATTGAGTATCACGCGCAGCCGGGCTGTTTTTCAGCCGAAACTGACCTTGTGGTGCCGCGGGTTGGCGTACCCGCTCGGTGACCAGCGGCCGCCCACGATTGAACCAGGCCGCCAGCGCCGGCAAGAGGAAAATCGCCCCCAGCACGTTGACCAGGAACATGAACGACAGCAACACGCCCATGTCGGCCTGGAACTTCAGCGGCGCGAACGCCCAGGTGCAGACGCCAATCGACATGGTCACGGCAGTGAATACCGCCGCCGTGCCGCGTTGGCACATAGCCTCGTAGAAGGCTTCGCGCAGGTTGGCGCCCCGCAGCATTTCGTGCTGGATGCGCTCGTACAGGTAGATGCCGTAGTCGACCCCCACGCCCACGCCCAGCGCCATCACCGGCAAGGTGGCGACTTTCAGGCCGATCCCGAGCATGGTCATCAGTGCGTTGCACAGAATCGCGACAATCGCCAGCGGCACCAGAATGCACAGCACCGCGCGGATCGACAGGAAGGTCAGCCAGCAAAACAGCGCCACCGAACCGAACAGCGCCCCCAGCATGACGATTTCGGCGCGTTTGACTGCCTCGTTGGAGGCCGCCATCACCCCGACGTTGCCGCCGGCCAGAAGGAATTCGACTTGCGGCGAATTGACCTCGGCAATGATCCGCTTCGCTTCATCGATTGCATGGCTGACGGTGCTGCCTTCGTGATCGGCAAGGAACACCAGGATCTGCATCTGCTGGCAGCCGTCGGTCACCAATCCGTCATCCGGTATATAGGCCCGCGCCCCTTGGCTCAGGCCACGGGAGGAACCTGGAATCGCCGCCCAGCGTGGATTGCCTTCGTTATTGCCGGCGATCACCCGCTTGCCCATGTCCGCCACGCTCTGGATCGATTGCACGCCTGAAACCGTGCGCATGCGGAAATCGAAGGCTTCCACCGCACGCATCACGGTGGGTGACAGGCAGCCTTCGTCGACGCCCTTGACCTGGACGAACACCGACATCACATCGAGCCCGATGGCGTAGCTGCCGATGATCTTGCCGTTGTCCTGGTTGTAGCGCGAATCGGCCCGCAGCTCCGGCGCGCCCGCGCCGATATCGCCCACCGCCAGGTCGCGCGCCTTGTAGGCCCCGGCCAACAGCAGCAACAGGCTGATGACAAATACCCCGAGGGCCGGCCCCGGTTCGGCAAGCACCGACAGGCGCCACCACAGGCGATGCTTGCCCACCGGCCGGGATTGTGCCCGGCGCAACAGCGCAGGTTCCAGGCGCAGGTAGGAAATGATGATCGGCAGCATCAGTTTGTTGGTGATGATCATCAGCATCACGCCGATGCAGGCAGTCACCCCCAGTTCGTGGACGATGGGAATATCGATCAGCATCATCACCGCGAACCCCAGGGCGTTCATCAGCAAGGCCAGGGAGCCGGGGATGAAGATCTTGCAGAACGCCGAGCGTGCCGCTTCCCTGGAGGTGCTACCGGCCAGTACATCCTGCTTCCAGGCGTTGGTCATCTGCACCGCATGGGACACACCGATGGAAAAGATCAGGAACGGCACCAGGATCGACATCGGATCAATGCCCAATCCCAACAGCGGCAACAGACCCAGCAGCCAGACCACCGGCAACAACGCCACCACCAGCGCCACCACGGTCACGCGCAGGGAACGGGAATACAGCCACAGCAGCAATCCGGTGATCACGAAGGCGACGACAAAGAAGCCGATCACGGTGTTCAGCCCTTCGACTACATCGCCCACCAGTTTGGCGAAGCCGACGATGTTGATCTCGATATCGGGGCTGTTGTACTTGGCGCGGATGTCTTCCAGGCGCTTGGCGATGTCGACATAGGACACCGGCTGACCGGTTGTGGGGTCAGTATCCTGCAGGTCGGCGCGGACCATGGCCGATTTCAGGTCGTTGGCTACCAGACGGCCGACCTGCCCGGAGGCCGCCGTGTTGCTGCGCACTTGCGCCAGGTCCACGGGGGTGCCGCTAAAGCGCGGTGGCACCACCACGTCGCCAAAGAAACCTTCCTCGGTAATTTCGATGTAGCGCACGTTGGCGGTAAATAGCGACGTTACGCTGGGGCGGCTGACCCCGGAGATGAAAAACACGTCGTCGGTGACTTTGCGCAGGGTCTCGAGGTACTCGGTGTTATAGATGTCACCCTCGCCCTTCCAGCGCACGCTGACCAGGAAGCGGTTGGCGCCAGTGAAGTAGCGACTGAACTTGAGAAAATTGACCATGTATTCATGACGCACCGGGATCTGTTTGTTGAACCCCGGATCCAGTTGCGTGTGGGTAGCGCTGTAGCCCAGGCCCAGCGTCACCAGCACGAACAGCAACAGCAGTCCCTTGCGCCAGGCCATCAGGTGGTCCGCACACGTTTCGACGCAGCGCGTCACCCAGTGTTTACCTTGATTCATTGCCTGCCTCTCATTTACTGGGTGGCCTGTGTGGCCACTAGGGCAGCAACGCTGCCACCTGAACCTTGCAATACCCCGCGCTCGCCACCCACCAGCAGGCGCGAGCCCACCATCGTCGCCGAGGTCAACGTACCGAGCCCGGACAGGCGCCCGACCCCGACCAGCGCACCCTGCGCGTCCAGACGCACCACCGAGCTGCCGGCACCAACGATCACCAGCCCCGAGTGATCGGACAGCACCACATGGCCGTACAGCGGCAGTTGGTTACCGACGTTGATCTGGGTCCAGCTGTCGCCGAAGTCGTGGCTGACGAACACATGCCCGCGCATGCCGTAGGTCACCCAGTTGTCCGCGCTCAGGCGCACGATGCCGAACAGTGAACCGCTGTAGAACACCGGCAAGGTCTGCCAGTGTTTGCCGGCATCGGCGGTGCGCAACACCAGGCCCTGCTCGCCCACCAGCATGCGCCGGCCATCGTCACCGCCGGCCATGCTGTTCAGGTGCGCGCTGTCGATATCCAGGACTTGCGGAGTCCAGCTCTGCCCGGCGTCAAGGGATTGATAGAACTTGCCGAAACTCCCGAACGCCATGACGTTGTCGCCACCGCCGGTCCAGACGCCCAGCAGCGGTTCGCCCAGATCGGCGTCGTAGCGCATTTCCTGCCAGCTTTTGCCGGCGTCCAATGAGCGCAGGATCCAGCCGTCATGCCCGACGGCCAGCAAGCGCTTGTCGTCCAGTGCCACCACGGCCGTCAGGGTGGCATTGCGCTGCGTGGCGACGCTGGCTGGCTGCCAGCTGACGCCCTGGTCATCACTGAGCAGGATGCTGCCGCGCTCGCCCACGGCTACCACGCGCGAGCCAAGATTAAGCAGGCCGTTGATCTGCACCCGGTCCGGGCGCGTGGCCAACAGTTCCGCTTGAGGTGGGGATTTGGGGGAAAAGGTGTAGCCAATGGTCAAGGCGACCACCAGGCAGACCAGGTAGCCGATCACCGAGCGCATGAGGAACGCTCCTGTTCGGGACACGCGTGCATAGGGCAAGTCATAGGGCCAATCCTCTTGTTCTTGTCAGGCGCCAGGGCATGCGAGGCAAGCGATGTGGGCATTGCCTCTGAGGGATAGTCGGGGGTAGGTCCGTTTGAAACATCGTCCAAATGGCTTACAAAAGGCTGCTGCCGCTGAGGGAGTGAAAAGCGTTGCGCCAGAGCCGCCCACGGCGTGGCCGTGGACGGCAGGCACAACGATCAGGCGAGGTAGAGAATGACCAGGTCGTTGATCACCGACGGCCGGTCCTGGCCGACCACGTGGGTGTTGAGCTCCAGTGTCAGCTGAGTGCCGCGCGCCGTCAGCTCGACTTTTTTCACCCGCGCCCGCGAATGGATGCGCGAGCCGGCCGGCACCGGCGCCGGGAAGCGCAGGCGGTCGGAGCCGTAGTTGATCTGAGTGGTGAAACCGCTGATCTCGAAGCCCAGCGCCAGTTTCATCCGCGACTGCAGCACTTGCACCAGCGCACCGTGGGCAATGGTGCCGCCGAACGGACTTTGCAGGCGCGCCCGCTCCGGGTCGGTATGGATCCAGTAATCGTCGCCCGACAACTGGGCAAAGGCGTCGATCAGCGCCTGGTCGACCACCACGACGTTGCTCCAGTCGCTGAACTGATCGCTGACCAGGGTCTGCAAGGCCGGCCCATCGTTGAGGTCGATCTGCCGGGCCGGTGGTTGCTCCGACGCCGCAGGTGCCGGTTCGCTGTCCTGCGCGGGCAGCGACTCAAGGCTCGCCGCATCCTTGTCGACCCCGGTAAAGCGCAGCAGGCGGTTGCCCTTGGCGTCGACTTCGGCGAACACCGGCTGCAACGGCATGCCAATGCGAATTTCGTCTTCGTCAAGGCCGACCAGGTTGGTGTTGATGCGCACGCCTTGGGCCAACTCGACCACCGCCAGTTTCTGCGGCATTTCATCCATAAAGTCGGGCAAGGTGGCAATGCGCGTCACGGTGTAGCTGTACAGCGTCGCAGTGCCGTCAACTTCGCGCCAGGCCAGGTCATGTTCCAGGCACACCGTGCAATGCCGGCGCGGGTAGAAATTCCAGTGCGCACAGGCGTTGCATTGCTGGATCAACAGGCGGCGAGCCTTCAGGCCCTCCCAGAACGGTGCGGAAATCTGCGTCGCGACCGGCATCGGTTTGTTGTTGGACATGTGCTTATGCTCCCTGAAGTATCAATGCGCCCTGCTCGCTCATCACGCCGCCGGTGCCGGAGACGTAGACGTTGTCGCAGCGCCCCAGTTGGCGCTCACCGGCAGTCCCTGCGATCTGCGTCACCGCCTCGATCACCTGGCTCATGCCACCGGCCGAGGCCGACTGACCGAAACTGAGTTGCCCGCCATGGGTGTTCATCGGGAAATCGCCACGCCAGGTCAGGTCGTGTTCGCGCACGAACGCCATGCCCTCGCCCTTGCCACAGAAACCCGCATCTTCGAGGGTCAGCAAGGTGGTGATGGTGTAGCAATCGTAGATCTGCGCGGCGTGGACATCCGCAGGCTTGAGCCCTGCCATGGCAAAGGCTCGCTGGGAAGCCGGACCAATCGGCGTGTTCAGCATGTCCTCGGCATAGGACGGCGACTTGAACGCCAGGTGTTCGCCAAACCCGGTAATGAAAGCCGGACGCTTGCGGGCGCGCGCCGCCACTTCCTTGTTGGTGATGATCATTGCGGCGCCACCGGCCACCGGCATGACGATTTCCAGGACGTGCAGCGGGTCGGCGACCATTTTGCTGGCCAGTACCTGTTCGATGGTCAACGGCTGGCCGTAGAACATCGCCTGCGGATTGGCCAGGGCGTTGGTGCGCTGGTCGACGGCGATCTTGGCCATCGCCCGCTGGTCGTAGTCGTACTGTGCGGCATAACGTTGGGCGATCATCGCGTAGCCCGTGTTCTGGCCCATGTGCCCGTAAGGCAGGTCGAACTCGGCTTCGGGCGCGCCAAATGCCGTGCTGTGCCCACCGAAACGCATGGACCGGGCCATCCAGCCGGGATCCTCATCGGGGCCGAACGGCGCCATGCGCGCAGGGATGACGCACAGCACTGCCTGGCACAGCCCCAGTTCGATGGCAGCAGCGGCGCGCCAGACCATGCCCACCGACGTGCATCCGCCCAGGTCCACCACTTCGGCGAAGTTCAAGCGCAGGCCCAGGTACTCGGCGGCCATCGCCGGTACGAACACCGAGGCTTCATGAAAATGCGGGCCGTTGATCACCAGTCCGTCGAGGTCCGAGGCCTTGAGCCCGGCATCACGCAGGGCCTGGGCCGCCAGGTCGGCGACTTGCTCAAGGTGAAACATCTTGGGCGCGGTCGAGTATTTTTCCGGTTTGTATTGTGCGGTGCCAACAATGGCCGCATGCCCTTTGAGCCCCATAGTGCCTCCATGCCGAAGCGTTACGCTGCGGCAATTTCCAGGTTGTGTTGAAGCTCCGGGTACGCGAAAGCGACCCGGAGCTTGAGTGATCGATCAGAAGGTGTATTTCATCGAGAACGTGGCGTAGTCGCGGTCGGCGAACGGACGTTTGATAGGGTCGGGTTCACCCAGGTAGCCGATGTACTTCAAGCCTACTTCCAGATTGCCCAGGTACTTGAAGGTGGTGCCCATACTCAGGCGTCGGTCACCCTGGACCCCGGAGATGCTCCCGGCCATGGGTGACGAGCCGCTGAACACGTTGGAGAAACTGAAGGGCACTTCCAGATCCCAGCCTTGGAAAACGCCCGGATAACTGAACGATGCTCCCAGGGTGTAGGCACTGGAAGACTTGGTACGGAAGCCGCTGCTGGTGTTGTAGGTGTAATCATTGGAAGGCGCCACTAAAGTTGCCACGGAGGGCAGCAGGTTCAGGCCTTGCAGGTTGGGCGCGGCCGAAGTGGATTCCACGCTGTCAACCTGCACACGGATGATTTCGGCAGTCAGGCTGGTCTGGCTGGCCCAGGGGCGGTCCCCCAGGATACGGATCGCCGACAACTGCATTTGCTGGCCCTTGCCCTTGGCCGGCACCGCGCCAAGGGCGGTATTGACCATCACCGGCGCACCGTCGCGGTACGACCATTCGCCGCCTACCTGAACGTCACCGATCTTGGTCGAGGCACTGATACCGGTCAGCTTGATGTCTTCGAAATACTTGATCCGATAGCCGTTGATGGCCAGGGCGTTCCTGCCGCCGCCTACCGGCAGTGGGTCGTAACCGACCAAGGCGGTAGCCGGGTTCTTGTCGTGGTAGTTGACGTGGAACAGCGACAGCTCGACCGCCGGTACCGGGCGATAGCGCACTTGCACGCCCCACTGGCCGCCATCGCGCGGTTCGTCGGTGCCGCGGTAAGCGATCTTCTGGCCGTTGGCGTAGATGAACTCGCGCCCGGGCCCCACTACGTCGCTGCTCGACAGGTAGCTGCCCACCGGTGGCAGTTCAGTGCCCTTCCATTCGTACTGCACGTACGCACCAAAGGTCACACTAGGGTTCAGGCGGAACGAGCCGGAGAACTGGCCCACCGGCAACAGTATTTCCTTGACCTCAACACCCGGCTGGGACGCTTTTACCGCGTCGGAAGGGTTTTGCACGCCGTTCACACCTGGGTAGTACAAACTCTCGCCCCAGGATTCGATGTGCCGCCCGGCCTTGACGTCAAGCATGGTGTCGTTGTCAAAACGCCAGCCGCTGAACACATAGGCATCCAGCAGACGGGTACGACCACCGCTGTAATAACGGGTATTGCTGGTGAACTCGTCGTTACTCCCGCTTTTGTTCACAGTGGCGGGCGAATCGTTATCGTTCTTGTTGTGGTAGACGTCGTCGTAGAAGGTACTGCCGCGCACCACGGCGCCGTAGTTGTCCTTGCGCAGGATCAGTTCTCCCAGCGCGCCCACGCGGTTAGTCGTCAGGCTGCCACGATCGAAGTTGCGGTTGGCATCGTCGGCGTTGATCGTCTTCAAGCGATCGCTCTGCTTGCCAGTGCGCACACCGACGCCGTAGCTGGTGGTCACCGACCAATCCATGGTCGTCCCATTGTCGAACTCGAACGTATCACCGGCCCATACCGGTGTGGACACCAGCGCAATGGCTGCCGCCAGGCTGGTGACCTGAAACGCGCTCGAAGCCATGACCGTAGAGTTATTGTTGTTTTTGTTGATCACACTGACTCTCCTCAATGGCAACCGGTTGGCTGCCTGGAATGTTCAACACTGCTGCCGTGCAGCCCGCTCAAAACACGTTGAGCGGTGTAGCCGCGCACGCTCCCCTTACAGCACACCGGTAGCGATTTCGCCCCCGGTCCTCTTCCCGCTCCAGCGACCCTTCGGCCACCAGGTAGTTGGCATGGGCCAACGTTTCGCCAAGCGCCATCAGTTCGTCGAAACGTCCCGACAGCCTGGGAAATAAAACGGCCATCAGTTCGAGCACGGTGCGCGGCTCGTCACAGTTGGCCAGCAACAGCGCCAGATGCGCCCGGTGATGCGCCTCCAGTTGATCAAGGCGCTGATGCAAATTGAAAAACGGTCGCTCGTGCGCCGGCAGCACCAGCACGCTGTCGGGCAAGCTGCGCAAATGTTCTATGGAGTCGAGCCAGTCGCGCAGCGGGTTGGCCAATGGCTCCGTGGCATGCACGCCGACGGTGGAGGTGATGCGCGGCAGCACCTGGTCGCCGGAGATCAGCAAGCCGTCATCGGCGGCATACAGACAGGCATGCTCCGGCGAGTGGCCGCGCCCGATGACCACCTGCCAGGTGCGGCCACCGATATTCAGGAGGCTGCCCTCGCGCAAACGGCGGTAATGGTTCAGTGGCGCAGGCAGAAAATGGGCGTTGCTCATCACCGCGAACATCTCGGTGCTTTGCTCGTCAGCCACGCCGGCCTTGCGGTAGAAGTCGAGGAAGTCCCAGCCCGGTGGTTGATCGGCGGGAAACCTGACGTGCAGCGACTGGAACTCGCTGGCGGTCATGTACACCGGGCAGTGGAAACGCTCCGAAAGCCATGCGGCCACCCCGGCATGGTCGGAGTGAAAGTGGGTGCAGACCACCGCCAGCAGCGGCAGGCCAGCACACACTTCACTCAGCACCCGGTCCCAGACTTCGCGGGTCTGTTCGGTGTTCATGCCGGTGTCCACCACGACCCAGCCGTCGGTGTGGCGCAGCAGATAGAGGTTGATGTGGTCCAGGCGAAACGGCAGCGGCATGCGCAACCACCAGACGCCTGGCGCCACTTCACGCACCTGCCCGGATTCGGGCGCCTGCGGCCAGGGATACCGCAGGCCGCCGCGCAGTTCGTGACCGTTGGCGTCGAGATCAGTCATGGTGGGTCACCGCGAAGGGCGTGAGACCGACCCGCTCCAGTGCCTCTGCCGAATAGGGCACATAAGTGCGGGCATGGTCATCGCGGATGAACAGCGGATCGCTGCAACGAGTCGGGCAGTAGCCCTGGCGCTGCAGATCGACCTTGCGCAGCTTGAAGCTGGCTGTCAGGTCTGCCGACTGGGTGACCCGCACGAACACCGGGGCTGCATAGCGCGGCAGGCGTGCTTCGCTCAGCGTGTACAGGGCATGCGGATCGAACGCCTGGCCCTCCTGCATCAGCACGGCGGCCATGCCGGCGCGACCTTCATGGCCCGGTACCTGGACGCCATAGACGTTGATCAGCTCCATGCCCGCCAGATCGCTCAGGGCGTCCGCCACTTCCAGGGTCGAAACGTTCTCGCTCTTCCAGCGATAGGTATCGCCGATACGGTCGACGAAGTAGCAGTAACCGTCGGCGTCCTCACGCAGCAAGTCGCCGGAGCTCCAGTAGGCATCACCCTCGCGCAGGACGTTGCGTCGAATCTTGCTCTCGGTGGCTTCGGCTGAGGTGTAGCCCTCAAAACGCCCGCCACCAATGTCCGGGTGATCGACGATAAAGCCCATGGCCTCGCCAATCTCGCCCACTTTGCAGACTTGATAGAAACCGTTTTCGTCCCGTGGGTGGCAGTCATTTTCGATGTCGTAACGCACCAGCCGCAGGTTGGTTTTGTTCCAGTCCGGCACGCGGCCGCAGGATCCGAAATAGTTGTCGACATTGATCACCGTGGTATTGGCCTCGGTGGCACCCCACCCCTCGAACACCTGGATCGGACCGAAGCGCTCCAGCCAGCGCTGCCAGGAGTCCGGTGACAACCCGGCGCCGAGCATGCAGCGCAAGCTGTGCTCACGCTCGCCCGGTCGCACAGGCTGGTTGAGCAGGTAACGGCAGATTTCACCGATGTACTGGAAGATGCTGATCTGGTGACGCGCCACGTCGTTCCAGAACTCTCGCACGCTGAACTTGCGCCGTACCACGATGGCCGCACCGGACCGTAGCGCGGAAGAGGTCACCGACGTGGCAGCGGCGCCGTGGTACAGCGGCAGGCAGCAATAGAACACATCCTTGCTAGTGGCTTGCAGGGTGGTTTCCATCACATCGCCAGAGGACATCCAGCGCATGTGGCTGTAGCGCGCCGCTTTGGGCAAGCCGGTGGTGCCCGAGGTAAAAATCAACAGGGTTGGGGTCTGGGCATCGATGTGCGCGCGGATATCACGGGGGAACGGCGTACGCGGGGCTTTCTCCAGGCGCGCATCGAAATGCCCGTCGATACCTTTGGGCAGCGGTCCGCTCCAGGGATTTTCCAGGTCGCGTATCAGCCAGCACGGCAGGTCCGGAAAGCCTTCGGTGGCCTGCACATTGGCCAGGCATTCTTCGCCGATGACCAACGCCTTGGCGTCGGTGGTTTGCAACGCATGCAGCAGCGGGCGGCCGTTGACCTGAGTGTTGATGAAGGCCACCACCACCCCGAGCTTGACCAGGCCGAACCAGGTGCAGAAAAACTCAGGGCGGTTTTCCATGGCCAGGGCGCAGACATCGCCAGCGCGCAGGCCATTGGCGTAAAAAGTGTGGGCCATCTGATTGGCCCGCGCATCGACTTCAGAGTAACTCAGGGTCTGCTCGCCGTAGATCAGGAATGGGCATTCGCCGTGTTCCTGTGCCTGATGTTCCAGGCGGTCGGCCAGGGTGTAGAGGTCACCCGGTTTGATCTTCCCGGCGGCGGCGGAGCGCTGGTCGAGCAGTACTTGGGTCTGCTCCCGTGGTACCAGGCCGGTCGGCAGGACGTTAGGCAAGTCGTTCAGGTTCATTGCGCCACCTCCTGGGCAATTGCTTGAAAGGCGGGGTAATCCGAGTAGCCCTCCGAACCGGGCGTATACAGAGTCTTGCGATCGAACCGACTCAGCGGCAGGCCACGCCTCAAGCGCTCCACCAGATCGGGGTTGGCAATAAAGTGACGACCAAACGACACGGCAGCCCCCTCGCCCGACGCGAGAGCGGCACTGGCCGAAGGGCCGTCGAAACCATCGTTGAGAATCAAGGCATGAGGACTGCTTTGGCGTGCCAGGGCGAAGGCATCGAGGTCGTCCAGCGGCGAGCGCATGATGTGCAGGTAGGCCAGGTCCAGCGACGCCACGGCTTCGCACAAGGCCGCCGCCGTGGCAGCCGGATCGCTGTCATCGATGTCGTTGTAGGGGTTGCCGGGGCACAGGCGAAAGCCGACGCGTCCAGCGCCAATCGCACTGGCCATTGCTTCGATCACTTCCTTGGCAAAACGCACCCGCCCTGCCACATCACCGCCGTAGGCATCGCTGCGCTGATTGCTGCCCGAGGCCATGAATTGCATCGGCAGATAACCGCTGGTGCAGTGCAGCTCGACACCGTCGAAGCCGGCCTGGCGCGCATTCAACGCGGCCTGGCGATAGTCTTCGATGACCTCGCGAATGCCTTGCAAGGTCAGCGCCTGTGGCTCGTCGGTGTCCACCAGGCCCACGGCATCGCTGAACACCTGGGTTCGCGCACGCAGCGCCGAAGGTGCCACCGTGGCTGCCCCCGCCGGCTTGTTGTGCTGGCTGGCCGCGCGGCCGACGTGCATCAGTTGCAGAACGATGCGCCCTCCCTCGGCATGCACCGCCTCGGTGACCCGCCGCCAGCCGGCGATCTGCTCGCTGCTGTAGATCGCCGGGGTGCGGCAATAGCCCAGGCCACTGGCGGACGGCGCAGTGCCCTCGGCCACGATTAACCCGGCACTGGCGCGCTGGCGGTAGTACTCGACCATGGCGCTGCCGGGCACCGCATCGGCAAGGGCGCGGCTGCGAGTCATGGGGGCCATGACGATACGGTTGGCCAGTTGCAGTTCGCCCAGGGCGACCGGCTCGAACAAGACGCTCATTTCAATTCCTCAGCTTCTCATTGTTTTCAGGCTGTGGGAGGGCTTGCCACAGCTTGGGCAAGCGCTGACACACCAGCGGATATGGGCTGAATGATTGACGTTGAACGCGAGCGAAACATCGTCCGACAAGACTAGGTTTGGCGGTTTGCCTGGGGACGACAAAGATGGTCTGAACGGACGATGAAAAAAAAACTGGACACGTAGAGCATCGGGTCAACCAGAACAAAGCCGGGAGCACCCGCAGTGAATCCTTCCCCCCCCGTAACATGGCGAACGCACTACGCGCTGTTCGTGCTCGCCAGCATCTATGTGTTCAACTACATCGACCGCCAGTTGATGGCGATTCTGATCGAACCGGTGAAGCTTGAGTTCGGCATCTCCGATACCGAAATCGGCCTGCTCTCGGGCGTGACCTTCGCAGTGTTCTACACCGTCTTCGGCTTCCCGATGGGGCGCCTGTCGGACCGCATCGGGCGCAAGCCGGTGATCGCCTTCAGCTGCATTGCCTGGAGCCTGATGACCATGCTCTGCGGCATGGCCGGCAGCTTCCTGAACCTGGTGCTGGCTCGGGTCGGCGTGGCCGTTGGCGAGGCGGGCGGCACAGCGCCGTCGGTGGCGATGGTCTCGGATTTGTACCCGGCTAACCGTCGTTCCACGGCCCTCGCGGTGCTGATGCTCGGCTCCAGCCTGGGGGCGATTGTCGGCCTGGGCCTGGGCGGCTGGATTGCCCAACACCACGGTTGGCGCTACGCCTTCTTGCTGATCGGCGCTCCCGGAGCATTCCTTGGCCTGCTTCTGCTGCTGACCGTGCGGGCGCCCCAGCGCGTAGCGCCACTGGGCAACGTCCCGGCGCAACAGGATGGCTGGCTCAAGACTCTGGTCGAGCTGCTTCGCACGCCCTCCTTCCTGTGGCTGGTACTGACCGGCGGCGCGGCGGCGATTGCCGGCTACGCCATCGGTACCTGGAGCCCGAGCTTCCTGATCCGTTCCCACGGCCTCAACCTGCAAGAGGCCGGGTTCCTGGTGGGCGTGGTGGGCGGCACCGGTGCGACCATCGGCACCCTGGTGTGCGGCATGCTCACCGACCGCATGGCGCGGCGCGATGTCGGCTGGCAAATCGGTGTGCCGTTGCTGGGTACGCTGATCAGCATTCCCTTCGCCCTGGCGTACTTCCTCTGGCCCCAAGGCACGGCGTTCCATATCGGCAGCATCGCCGTACCGCAAGCATTCCTGTTCTACAGCGTCTTCGCCTTCTTTGGTGTGTGGTGGGCAACACCGTGCCTGAGCGCCATTACCCACCTGTTCCCGCCCACGCGACTGGCCCAGGCCACGGCGATTTTCCTCATGTCCATGACCCTGCTGGGCGTCGGCGTCGGACCGCTGCTGGTGGGCATGCTAAGCGACTTCTTCGTACCCACCCTGGGCGGTGAATCCCTGCGCTATGCCCTCGCTTCGTCAGTGTCGCTGCTGGGACTGGCCAGCGTATTCCTGACCCTGGCACTGCCGCGTTATCGCCAACAGATGAAGAATCCTGCCCCGCTCCTCGCACCGGTCCAGGCCGTGACTGCCTGACCCTCTTCCCCACACCACCGCGCCGCTGGAAACCTGTCAGGTTCCAGCGGCTTTTTAATGAGGATCGCCATGAGTACCAGCGCCGTACAGATCTGCAACCTGCTCTACCGTTACGCCGAATGCCTGGACAGCGGAAAACTGGTCGAGGCCGCCGAGCTGTTTCGTCATGCCCGCATCAAGGTACAAAGCCAGAGCGACTGCCTGGATCACACCGCCCTGCTGGGGATCTGGCAACAGCGAATCAAGCTCTACCCCTGCGGCACACCCCGCACCAAACACGTCATCAGTAACCCCATCATCGACATCGACGAAGCCTCGGGAACCGCGACGATTCGCTCCTGCTACACCGTGCTGCAGGCCACCGACGTCCTGCCCCTGCAACCCATCGCCGCCGGGCGTTACTTTGATGAGTTCGAGCGTGTCGGCGGGGTTTGGCGGTTCAGCTTTCGTGACTATTCGCAGCTGGAAATGATCGGGGACTTGAAGGGGCATTTGCTGATGTAGGGTAGCGCTGAACGCAATGAAGCCCAACGACACCGGCCTCGGCGTGTTGGACTTCGCGTTGCGCCGTATCAAACTACGTGACGCTTCCCCGAGCGAGAGCTACGGGAAAACGCCCCGCTTCATTCACGCGCGGTACTGGCTGACCACCTCGCCAATCGCACGCTGGATGTCACCGCGAACATAACCCGGCAAGGCCGTTTCTTTGAGCCCCGATACCGCGCCGACCACAAAGGGCGCGTTGATGCTGCACACCTTGAAATCGGCGTTGGCCAGTGCACGCACGGCTTCGTCCGCCAGGTGCCGCGAGCGTACGTACGGCATGGTGTCGATCAGCGCTGGCGCCACTTGCGGGTAAACTGCCCACCAGAGCCGCCTGCTAGCCATCGCCCGATAAGACTAAAAAGATTCGAGGCTGCCAATCTGCAGAACGGCCACGCACACCACCGGTAACCTGCCGATCCAGGCGGGTGCTCCAGTGCCTGTAGTCTGAATGGACGTCGCTCCACCCTCTCTACCAGGAGGACGATCCCGCGCACTAAAACAAGAACCGGAGTACCCCTTGTGAACTCACCTATCCGCACCACCTGGCGCACGCACTACGCGTTGTTCGTGCTGACCAGTATTTATGTCTTCAACCACATCGACCGGCAGTTGATGGCGATCCTTATCGAACCGGTGAAGGCTGAGTTCGGCATATCCGACACGGGTATCGGCTTACTTTCCGGCGTGACCTTCGCGGTCTTCTACGGCCTCTTCGGTTTCCCTCTGGGACGCCTCTCCGACCGTATCGGCCGCAAACCGGTCATCGCCGCCTGTTGCATCGCCTGGAGTGTGATGACCATGGCTTGTGGCATGGCCGGCAGTTTCCTGACACTGGTAATGGCGCGTGTCGGCGTGGCCGTCGGTGAGGCGGGCGGCACCGCGCCGTCGGTGGCCATGGTCTCGGAGCTGTACCCGCCAGGGCGCCGCTCAACGGCCCTGTCGGTACTGATGCTCGGTTCCGCCCTCGGCGCGATCTTCGGGCTCGGTTTGGGTGGCTGGCTTGCCCAACATTACGGCTGGCGTTTCGCCTTTCTGCTGTTCGGCGCACCGGGCATCTTTCTCGGCGTGCTGCTCTGGCTCACGGTACTGACGCCAAAAACCGTCGCGATACAGACACCCGCCGCTGTGCCAGCACCTCTCGCGCAGGGCCCGGACACTCAGGAAGGCTGGGCGAAGACTCTGACCCACCTGTTCCAGACCCCGTCCTTCATATGGCTGGTGCTCACCGGCGGAGCCTGGGCCATCGCCGGTTACGCCATGGGCACCTGGAGCCCGAGTTTTCTGATCCGTTCCCACGGCTTGAACCTGCAAGAAGCAGGCGTCCTCGTCGGCGTGGCCGGTGGCATCGGCGCCACCGTCGGCACCTTGACCTGCGGCATGGTCACCGACCGCATGGCCCGGCGCGATCCCGCCTGGCAGATTGGCGTGCCTTTTTTGGCCACCCTGATCTGCATTCCCTCCAGCCTGGCTTTCTTCCTCTGGCCACCCGGCATTGCCTTCCATATCGGCGGCATACAAGTACCAACCGCCTTCCTTTTCTACAGCGTGTTCAGCTTCTTTGGCACCTGGTGGGCGACGCCCTGCCTGGGCGCGATCAGCCACTTGTTTGCACCTAAATACTTGGGCCAGGCCTCCTCCATTTTCGTCATGGCGATGACCATGCTCGGCGTCGGCATCGGCCCGCTGGTGATCGGCATGCTCAGTGACTACTTCACGCCGAGCCTGGGTAGCGAAGCGCTGCGTTATGCGCTGGCGGCGTCGGTCTCCCTGGTGTTGCTCGCGGCACTGTTCCTCGCCATGGCCCTGCCCCGCTATCGCGCTCAACTGACCCAACCGAGTGAGCTAGCCGTCGAACCGGCGAACACGGCCATTGCCTGATCGCTCTTGATTCATTCACACCTGGGCAGTAGCTGCCACTGCCCATCGAGCACGTTCTCCCTCCTGAAAGACCGCCTGCGCCTCAGGACTCCCTGACGCAGGCGCGCAGGCTGGATCCTCTTCGATTACTGACCCCCTCCAGACTGACCCGTATGCATCGGCCAGCGAACCCGGCTGAGGACGAGAAGCGGCTGGAGTCGGATCGTTCCATAACGCGTTGCCCTCAGGCTTGATCGTGACAACCAGGCTCCCCCGTCCCCGGACGGTAAGGACAGTATTAATTGCGCGCACAAGAACGCCGGCTGGCAGGAGGTGTTTTCTCGTATCAACACCACCTATCGAACCGGCGCTCTCGCTTGTTGCGCGATTGCACAATCGGCATAGGGGGCGGCCTTCATAGGCCGCTCCCCTGCCACACCACCCGGCATGCGGGTCCGCACCGGGCGGTTCGAGAGATTGAGGTTATGAGAGTCGCACCAATCCCAGCCTGTCGAACCACGCCACATCCAGCACTCGATTGAGCTCAAAGCGGCTGTTACGCCACCAACTATAAGAGTTGGCCGCCACTTTCCGGGCCGTTTGGCTGCTGGCTCCCAACGCCCGCAGTTCGCGATAAATCGTCGGACCACGCCTCCACTGTTTAAGCTGGATCGCTCGCAATCGGTGTCGCATCCACTCGTCCAGCTCTCGCCAGATTTTCGGCGTTTGTGACAACCCAAAGTAAGTTTTCCAGCCCAGAAGATAAGGGCGTAGATTCTCGACAACTTGTCGCAGACTGCGACCGCCTGAGCGACGGGTGAGCTCGCGTATCCGTTGCTTGAACTGCTTGCGCGCCTTGACTGCTACCGCTCTTTTGACGCCTTGTGGAGAGGCCCAGAAGGCGTAGCCCAGAAACTTGCGACCATACGCACTCGCCACCGCACTCTTGCTCTCGTTGACGCTCAAGTGCAGCTTGTCATACAGACGCTTCAGCAAGGCCATCACCCGCTGCCCTGCCTTGCGACTGCGAACATACACATTCGCATCGTCGGCATAGCGCACGAAACAATGACCTCGACGCTCAAGCTCCCGATCCACTTCGTCCAGCAGCACATTCGCCAACAACGGCGACAGCGGGCCGCCTTGCGGCGCCCCGCAGCGGCTTTTCTCGACCATGCCATTGATCAGCGTTCCTGCATCCAGATAGGCCCGAATCAGCCGGATAACCGCCCGATCCGCAATCCGCTTGCGTAAACGATCAATCAAAATGTCGTGGTCGACCCGGTCGAAGAACTTCTCCAGATCCACATCCACCACCACTTTTCGGCCCGAAGACACGTGACGCTGAGCCGCTAGAACGGCATCCTGCGCACAACGTCCCGGGCGAAAGCCGTAGCTGTGTTCACTGAAAGTCGGATCGAGTAGTGGCTGCAAGACTTGCAGCAGCGCTTGTTGGATCAAGCGGTCGGTGACTGTCGGGATACCCAGCTCGCGCTCGCCGCCGTCAGGCTTGGGAATCACCACTCGCCGTACCGGACTGGGCCGGTAGACGCCTGAAAGAAGCTGTTCGCGAATCGCCGCCCATTGCGTGAGCAGGTATTCGGCCGTCTGCTCAATATCCAGACCGTCGACTCCTGCTGCCCCTTTGTTGGCCTTGACCCGCTTCCACGCCCGCTTCAGGTTTTCTCTCGCAAAGACCCGCTCCAGCAGCCCTTGCCCTGCGTTATAGGGTTCACTTTGCGGACGATTGACCTCGTCGCTGATGGAATTTCTCACGGTTTCACCGCTCGCAGCCTCCATCCGCCCTGCGTTTGGCAGGCATCTGACTTCCGGTCGTTCGTATCAACATGGCCTATGACGCTTTCTCTCGTTCGGCCCTTCGTCAAAAAAAAGACTACTACGGCCTCTGCTGACTTCTCGCTCCGGCTTGCGCCGTCGCCCTTTCAGGCACGAGGCGAGATCTCCCCAGGTAAGAACGCAATCCTTCCCCGCACAACCGCCGGATTTACGTTGCCGCCCTTTGACCACAAGAGCTTTGCGATTTGTTGCCCGCTCGCCCTGGTCGGCATCGCCTTATATCCGGTTCTTGTCCATCGGCTCGCGGTTTCGATTCACGCTTCCTCCCCACACTCGGTCGCCCTCATGCAGTTGCGTTTCACTTCATTCGCTGTGGTCAGCTCACGGCGGGACTTTCACCCACAAGATTGCGCCCATGCTGGGCGCACAACGAAAAGGCCTCGCCGTTAACCGGCGAGGCCTTTGCTTTTAGCCCGTGTTACCTAAGGTGTTAGCGCCCTATTGCACGCGCCGCATCCGCGGTGTACTGGTCCGGGGTGAATTTGCCTTCGTTGAGGATCGGCCCTTTCTTCGCTTCGTTGCTCATGCCGTAGCCAGTGTACTGGCCAGAGTTCAGGTCCATGAAGAACTGCGAACCAGCCTGCCAGCTGCTCATGTCGGGGTGGTAGTAGTAGTTGACCATGGCGTGTTTCCACAGCTGCCCACGGGCGTCGTAGTTGTCGGCCATGACCGAATGCCAGGTGTCTTCGTCGAGGAACAGCACGCGTTTACCATAGACATGGCGATAGCCTTCCTTCAAGTCGGCCTCCAGTACCCACACCCGACGCAACTCATAACGCATGAAGTCCGGGTTGGGATGGTTGGGCGTCAGTAGGTCGGCGTATTTGACGGTCCCGGCGTTGGGCTTGAACGCGTTGGCCGGGCTGTAAATTTCGCGCTTGCCGATCAGTTTCCAGGTGAAACGTTCCGGTGAGCCGTTGTACAAGCGGTCTTCGTCGATGGTCATGGTGCCGTTGGTGCCGATCATCGGCTGATCGAAACCGTAGCCCGGCAGTTGCCGAACGCGCCGCGTCGACGGGCTGTAGGACCAGGCCTGACGCGTACCGGTACCGAAGTTGTAGGGTTCATGGGAAATACTGAGGGTGCCGTTGTCGCGGGCCGGTTTCAGGGTCATGTTGTTGCTATAGGCCACAATCTTATCGTTGTCCCTTGAGTCAACGGTCGGTGAGTTGGGCGGCGCCAGGTTACGCGCGTAGGCACGACCCCAGCCAATGCTGCCGTTGGGCAGGACCGACGCCAGGTCGGAGGTTTTTTCCTCGGTGTAGGCACGTGCCGGCAGTTGGTGATTCCACAGCACTTCCATGCCGTTTTTGGGGATCGGGAACGGTAACTGGCCGATCCCGGTGAAACCTGCACCGTCGTTGACCAGCTTGGCGTGCAGCGCGTTGTCCATCGCGCGGCGGCAGACGTAATCGGGGTAGCGGAAATCCCGGTGGCCGGGGTAGATGTTCATTTTGTAGGTGGTCGGGTACTTCTTCAGCAGGGCTTTCTGGCCTTCGGTCAGGTGTGCCTCGTACTGGCTCATGTTCTGCGCGGTGATGACCAGGATTGGCTTCTCCGCAGCATAGGGATCAACCGGTTGGTCGCCGGAGAACTTCACATGATTCCAGCCCGGCACTTCTCCCAGATACTTGCCGGTGTACGGCGGGATAGTGCCCTCGGCGTTCCCCGCTTGCTCGGCGCCGACACAGGTCAGCTCCTTGCCCAGCTTGGCGGCTTCCTGAGGTGACACCTCGGCGTGCGCATAACCCATCAGCCCACTATTGGCTGTGACTGCGACCGCGAGCATGAGACCTGTTCTTGTTATTTTCATGTATTGCCTCCTTCGCTGATAAGGCTGTGTGGTATGGGCCCATTGTTCGTGTTCTGCCGGCCCCAACATCGTCCGGAAAGACTAAGCAGGCGTTATGCGCCCAACTTTTCTTGCAATTGCGCCTTGAGCACCTTGCCGGTGGCATTGCGTGGCAACGGCTCGAGCACCCGGTAGACCTGCGTCGGCACTTTGTAGGCGGCCAGGCGCTCGGCGATGAACGTGCAGACTTGCGCCTCCTGGGGCAGCGTCGATGCCTGGCCATGCACGGCCAGCCCCACCGTCTCACCCAGCAGCGGGTCGGCGATGGCGAATGCAGCCGCTTCCAGGACACCGGGCATATCGAGGATGCACGTTTCGATTTCAGCCGCGGAAATCTTCTCGCCGCCGCGGTTGATCAACTCCTTGACCCGGCCGGTGATGCTGAGGAACCCCTCATCGTCGAGGTAGCCGATATCGCCAGTGTCGAGCCAACCGTCGCGCAGGCTTTGCGCGGTGGCCTCGGGCAGATTCCAGTAGGCGCTCATCAGGGTCGGCGAACGCAGCCAGATCACCCCGCGAGTGCCCGCCGGCTGCGGCTGGTCAGGGCTGTCACCAATGCGAATATCGACTATCGGCAGCGCCCAACCCGCCGTCGCCGGCTTGTACACAAACTGATCGCCACCAATCGCCGCGCCGATGCCGTTGCTTTCGGTCAGGCCGTAGCCGGCGCCGCCAATAGCGTCGGGCTTGAGCTTGAGCATGTCGTCGAGCACCCCGGCGGACGACGCTCCGCCGCCCAGCCCCAGGCCGAACAGGCTGGCGGTTTGCTCACTGCCAAAGCGCGGCGAGGCCAGCAATTGCTGCATCATCACCGGTGCCCCGTTGAACTGGGTGCAGCGTTCATCGCGAATGAGGTCGATGGCGCGTTCGACATCCCACTTGTACATCAGCATCAAGCGCCGACCGCCCCGTAATGCCGACAAGAACTGCGCATGCAAACCACTGACATGGAACAGCGGAACCGCCGCCAGAGTGGTTGGCGGGTAGCCGCTGTTGATCACCACGCCGATGCGTTCGGGCGAACTCATGGCGCAAAACGCGCCTTGGAAATCCAGTGCAAAGAGCGCCTGGCAAATTGCCCGGTGAGTGGACACTGCGCCCTTGGCGCGACTGGTGGTGCCGGAGGTGTAGAGGATCAGCGCCGGTGTGTCGGGATCTATTTCCAGTGCCGGCAACGGCAATGCCGGGGCGCTGATCAAGTCTTCGAAACGCAGGCAGTACTCGGGCAGCGTTCCTTCCTGGGACCCAACGATAATCGTGGCCCGCTGCTCACGGGCCAGATCTTCGTGCAGGGTGTTAAGGCGCGCTTCGTCGCACAGCAGCAGGCGCGAACCGCTGTCTTGCAGCGCGTACTGCAACTCGTCGCGCAGCCCCCAACTGTTGAGCGGTACACACACCGCGCCACAGCGCTGGATCGCAGCGAAAGCCACCAGCCACGCCGGCTGGTTGCGCATGGCAATCGCCACACGCTCGCCCGGTTGCAGGCCAAAACGGGCGACCATCTGCCCGGCGAGGCGGTCAACCTGATCGAAAAACTGGTTGAAGGTCAGGCGTTGCGACTGCCAGACCAGGAACTCACGGTCACCGTGGGCACGACCGGCGTCGATCACCTGCAGCAGGTCGTGCGAGGCGTGACGGAAGTAGCGTGCCGCGCCGTCATCCGGCGTCACCACTTCAAAGGGCGAGCCGGGCGCGATCAGTTGGCGCCACGCGGTTTGCCAGCGTTCAATACTCATCTGTGTTTTCTCCAGAACGGGCGAAAGATGTGTGGGAGCGGCCCGCACATGCAATATCTTCATGGCCTGACACTCCGCCTTCGCGAGCAGGCTCGCTCCCACAGAGGTTTACGCGTGGGCCGAATACCGTTCGCAATGGAAATCCCGGTCGCCCAGGCAGCTCTGTGCAACGCGAACACGCTTGAGGTACAGGCCGACATCCAGTTCGTCGGTGACACCAATGCCGCCGTGCATCTGCACCGCTTCGTTGGCCACCTTGATCGCCGTGTCGCCGGCCTTCCATTTCGCCAGGCTGACCAATCGAGCACGGACGCCGGCATCGTGGCTGGCGTCATCCAGGGTCGCCAACGCCGCCATCAGGGCGCTGCGGCTCAGCGCCAGGTCGATGTACATCTGTGCGGCGCGATGTTGCAGGACCTGGAAGGTGCCGATCGGCGTGTCGAACTGCACGCGGGTCTTGAGGTACTCCAAGGTGGTTTCGAACAATTGCTCGGCCATCCCCAACAGCTCAGCGGCCAGGCAGGTACGGCCACGGTCCAGCGCGATTTCCAGCGCGCTCCAACCCTCACCGAGTGTGCCCAGCAGCGCCTCGGCCCCCAGTTGCACGTGGTTCAGTTGCAGGCGTGCGCTGTTGCGCGAATCGATCAGCGACAAGGCGCTGACGGTCAGCCCCTGCGTATCGGCCGGCACCAGAAACAGGCTGATGCCTTGTGTGTCGCCCGACTGCCCGGACGTGCGCGCCGCCACCACATAGGCATCGGCGCCCAGCCCGTCGACGACCCAGAACTTGTCGCCGTGCAAGCGATAGCCCTGCCCCTCAGCCTTTGCTTCAAGGGCAATGCGGCTCGGATCGTGGCGCGAGCGTTCGTCCACGGCCAGGGCCAGGCGCTGTTCGCCCCCGATCACCGCTTGCAACCAGTGGGTCTGTTGCGCCGAGTTGCCCGCCAGGTGCAACAGCGAGCCGCCGAGTACCACGCTGGATAACAGCGGCGAGGCCGACAGGTTGCGGCCCATGGATTCAAAGATCGGTCCCAGACCCTTGCAGCCGAAATCCAGGCCGCCGAAGTCTTCGGGAAACGGAATTGCGCTCCAGCCCAGCTCGACCGCGTCCTGCCACAGCTGCGCATCGAAGCCCAGGTCCACCGCGTCATCGCGCAGTCGACGCTGGGCGCTGACCGGGCTGCGAGCGGCGAGAAAGTCCCGCGCGCTGTCGGCCAGCAAACGATGTTCATCGCTATAACGCAGGCTCATGGCTGTACTCCTGTTTTCACGACAGTCTTCTTCACTTCAGGCAAACCAAGCACGCGCTTGGCGATGACATTGAGCTGGATCTCCGAGGCTCCACCTGAGATGGTCAGCGCGTAGCTGCTGAGCCAGGCGCGGGTGATCGCCAGTTGCTGCTCGCTGAACGCCGTGCTCTCCCAGCCGAAGGCATGCCCGGCCATGGCATCGAGCAGTACTTCAAACTTGTCGCGCTCCTGTTCGGTGTGCACCAGTTTCATGATCGACATCAGGCCGCCGATGTCATCGCCGGCCCGCGCCTCTTCGCCCATGCGCTGCACGGTCAGGTTGTAGGTGTGCTCGTTCATCGCGCAGGCCGTGGCCCGCGCGTGCAATGCGTGTTCGCTCTGGCTCTGTGGCGCCGGTACGTACTCACGCATCAGGGCGAGCAGGTCGACGTGCGATGGCAGGCTGAACTCGCCGAATTTCGACATCGCCTTGCGTTCGTGCTGCAACAGGTACTTGGCCAGGTTCCAGCCGCCGTTCAACGGCCCGATCAACTGGCTCTTGGGCACCTTCACTGCATCGAAGAACACCTGGCAGAACGCTGATTTTCCGCTGATCAAATCGATCGGCTGTGGCTTGACGCCAGGGCTGCGCATGTCCAGCACGATCAGGCTGATGCCCTCGTGCTTCGGTGCGCTGAAGTCGGTGCGCACCAGGGCATACATCCAGTCGGATTTGTCGCCGTAGGAGGTCCATATCTTGCTGCCGTCCACCACAAAGTGATCGCCGGCATCACGCGCGGCCATCTTCAGGCTGGCCAGGTCGGAACCGGCGTTTGGCTCGGAGAAGCCCTGGCACCAGCGCACTTCGCCCCGCGCGATCGGCGGCAGCAGATCGCGTTTTTGCTCATCGCTGCCGAACGCCAGCAACACCGGCCCGAGCATCCAGATGCCCAGGTTGATTTGCGGCGGCCGGCATTTGATCCGGCGCATTTCGCTTTCCAGCACCGCCAGTTGTTCGTCGCTCAGGCCCGCGCCGCCATACTCTTGCGGCCACTCTGGGCAGAACCAGCGCTTGTCGCGCATGCGTTCGAACCACAGGCGCGCGTCTTCGCAGGGAAATTGCGGGTTCTGGCTGCCCCACACCACATCGCCTTCAGCCATGCCGGTACGCATCGACAGCGGACAGTTGGCCTCCAGCCAGGCACGGGTGTCCTGCCGAAATTGCTCGATAGTGCTCATGAAAGCCCCCTTCGACCCGCCCCGGATTCGGGGCGAGTACGTTTTTTGTTTTGATGGACGAGCGTCAGCGTTGAGTGCGCGGCATGCCGAGGCCAAACTGGGCGATCAGCTCGCGCTGGATTTCATTGGTGCCGCCGCCAAAGGTCAGGGTCACCGAACTGCGCAACTCGTATTCCAGATCGCCTTGCAACAGGGCGGCCGCCGAGCCGCTGCGCATCGAGCCATTGGCCCCGACGATCGCCGCCAGCTTGCGCAGGATCTCGATGGCCGACTCCGAGCCAAACACCTTGGTGGTCGAACTCAGCGCGACGCTCATGCGTTCGTGCTCCAGGTCGGCGGCGATGCGCATGTTGATCAAGCGCATCGCTTCCAGACGCGCATAACACTCGGCCAACGAGCTGCGCACCCAGGCTTTGTCCATCGCCCGACGGCCCTGCTCGTCGCGGGCCCGCGCCCACAGGTAAACCCGGCGAAACAGCGCCACCACCTTGTCCGACCAGGTGCCAAGGCCGAGGCGCTCGTGGTTCAGTTGCGAGGTGATCAGCTTCCAGCCGCCGTGCAACTCACCCACCAGCATCTCGTTGGGCACCCGCACGTTGTCGTAGTAGGTGGCCGTGGTCGGGATGCTGGTGGTGGGAATCAGGGTGTGGGAGAAGCCCGGCGTCGTGGTGTCGACGATCAGCAGCGAAATGCCTTTGTGCCGCGCCTGGGTCGGGTCGGTACGGGCCGCCAGCCAGACGAAGTCGGCCGATTCGGCACCCGAGGTCCACAGCTTGTTGCCATTGACCACAAAGCCTTCGGCGTCCTGGCGGGCACTGGTTTTCAGCACTGCCAGATCGCTGCCGGCGTCGGGTTCCGAGTAGCCGATGGCGAACATGATTTCGCCCGCGGCGATCCCTGGCAGAAAACGCTCTTTCTGCAGCTCGCTGCCGTGGGCCATCAAGGCCGGGCCGACGGTGCTGATGGTCACGAACGGCAGCGGCGCCCCGGCGATGTTGGCTTCTTCGAAGAAGATCAACTGTTCAGTGGCGGCATAACCCTGGCCGCCATGGGCCTTGGGCCAGCCGACCGCGAGCCAGCCGTCGCGACCCATCTGGCGGATGGTCTGGCGAAACAGCTCGCCGCCTTCCTTGCCGCGCAACTGTTCGCGCATGTCCGGGGTCATCAGGGCCTGGAAATAGTCCCGCACCTTATGGCGCAGGGCATGTTGTTCGGGAGTGAGGTCGACGAACATATGCTGCTCCTTAGGCTGCGCCGAGAATCAGGCCGCTGGTGGGTACACCGGTGCCGGCAGTGACCAGCACGTTCTGCACATCCGCCACCTGGTTGACCGCCGTACCACGCACCTGACGCACCGCTTCGGCGATGCCGTTCATGCCGTGGATATAGGCTTCGCCCAGTTGCCCGCCGTGGGTGTTGATCGGCAGTTTGCCGCCACGGGCGTGGTGCCCGGCGCGGATGAATTCCTTGGCTTCGCCGCGTTTGACGAAACCGAACTCTTCAAGCTGCGGTAACACGAACGGGGTGAAGTGGTCGTAGATCACGGCGGTCTGGAAAGACTCCGGGCCCAGCCCTGACTGGCGATACAGCTCACGGGCGACCACGCCCATTTCCGGCAGCCCGGTAATGTCGTCGCGGTAGAACGAGGTCATGCTCTGCTGGCCGTGGCTGATGCCTTGGGAGCCGGCCTTGATGGTCACTGGTTTCTGGCGCAGGTCACGGGCGCGTTCGGCCGAGGTGATGACCATCGCCACCGCGCCATCGGATTCCTGGCAGCAATCGAGCAAGTGCAACGGTTCGCAGATCCAGCGCGAGGCCTGGTGTTCTTCCAGGGTGATCGGCTTGCCATGAAAAAACGCCTGGGGGTTCGTCGCGGCAAAATCCCGCGCCGCCACCGCGACCCGGCCGAAGTCCTCGGAGGTGGCGCCATAGGTGTGCATGTAGCGCTGGGCGAACATCCCGACCCAGGCTGCCGGCGTATGGAAGCCGTGGGGCATGTACCAGCCGTAGTTGACGTTGTCGAAGGTCGGCGTCGAGGCGAAGCCGTAGCTGCCGGTGCCGAAGCGATACCAGGAGCGTTCGTTCATGGCGCGGTACACCACCACCACTTTCGCCATCCCGGTCGCCACTGCCATGGCCGCGTGCATCACCGGTCCGCAGGCCGCGCCGCCACCGTGGGGCACTTGCGAGAAAAACTTCACGTCCTTGCAACCGAGCAAACGGGCAATTTCGTATTCCGGGACCTTGTCCACGGAATAGGAACTGAAACCCTCGACCTCGCTCGGGTCGATGCCGGCGTCCTTGAGCGCGCTCAAGGTGGCCTCCATCGCCAGGCGCAATTCGGTGCGTCCGGAGTTCTTGGAAAATTCGGTTGCGCCGAGACCAACGATCGCGGCACGCCCGGAAATCGATGAATCAGTCATCTGTGTCTCTCCGGCTGTCAGGGCAGGACCACTGCGACCGTCCCGGTCACGTGGTTGCCCATGGAATTTTTGCCGCTGAGGGTGATTTCCACCGTGCGGGTGTCGGCGTCGTGGCCGGTGACGCTGCCGCTGAATGTCATGCAATCACCGGGATAGTTCGGCGCCCCAAGCTTGATTTTCAGCGAGGTGAACTGCGCCAGCGGCCCGGCCCACTGCTCGATGAACCGCTGCACCAACCCGTTGGTGGTGAGGATGTTCATGAACACATGCGGCGAACCCAAGGCACGGGCCGCGTCCGCGTCGTGGTGGCCGGGGAAGTAGTCACGGGTGGCAATCGCCCCGCCGTTGATCAGGGTCACCGTGACCGGCACCGCCAGTTCCGGCAACACTTCGCCGGGGCGCACGTCTTCAAAGCGCTTGGTGTTCTTCGAGGTCATATTTCCATCCCAGCTTGTCGTTATCGTTGAGCCAGTCGCCCAGGCGTTCCAGGCTTGCCGCCGAACCACCGAGGGCAAGGCAGAGGCCCCGGCTCCAATAGAGAAAACGGTGGATCGGGTACGTCAGGTCGACGCCGATCCCGCCATGCACGTGTTGTGCGACATGGCCGATGCGGTGCCCCGCTTCACAGGCCAACCACGCGGTGGCCAAAGCTTCGGAGGGCGCCAGCAAGCCGGCATCGATGCGGTAGGCCAGTTGCCACAGCGCCGTGCGCAAGGCTTCGACGGCGATATGGGTGTCGGCCATGCTCATCTGCACCGCCTGGAAGCTGCCGATGCTGCGCTCGAACTGCCGGCGCTCGCTGACATAGGCCACGGTGCGGCGGATCTGCTCTTCGCTGACCCCCAGTTGCAGGGCCGCCAACGCTGCCACGCTGCGCAGTTCCAGCCAGGCAACGGCCTCGGCCGGCAATAGCGCCCCGGCGTTCACGGTCAAGCCCTGGATGTGCAGGTCGGCCACCGCTTCGCCGTGGGTCAACACCGCCGACACTCGTTGTATTTCTGGCGCTGACAGGTCCAACAGCAGCAAGCGCGGTTGGCCCTTGGCCTCCACCAGCACCAGCGCGGCCCGGGCTTGATCGCCCATGGAAAGGGCCGCGACCCGGCCGTTGATCGACCAGCCTTCGGCGCAGGGGCGTGCTTGCAACTCGATGCCCAGCGCACTGCTCAAGGCATCGACGGACAAGCTCAACAGCACTTCGCCGGTCGCCGCCATGGCGACCAACGCCGCATTGCCGCTGGCGTCGAAACGGGCCAGGGTCGCGGCCGCCAGTTGATGGCGCCACAACGGCACTTGGGCAAGGGCCTTGCCCTGGGCCTGCAACACCAGCATCAGCTCGGTCATGCCCAGACCGCTGCCGCCGTGCTCTTCGGGAATGGCCAGGGCCTGCAGCCCGGTCTCGATGCACAGCTTCCACAGCGGCGCCATCATCGGCTCGCCGCTGGTATCCCACTGGCGCATGTAGTCGTCATGGCAATGGTCGACAAACAGGCTGTCGGCCATTTGCGCAATGGCGCGCTGGTCTTCACTTAATTCGAAATCCATGGTGACTGGCTCCTACGCGTCTACCGGCCGGAACAAAGGCAGGGTCAGCTCGTCATCGAAGGTCTGGAACTCGACCTGCAAATGCTGGCCGATCTGTAGTTGCTCGCGTTCGAGACCGACCAGGCCGGCGATCAGGCGCACGCCCTCCTCCAGCTCGATCAGGCCGATGGGGTTGGGGTAATCGAACGGCGGCACTTCGGGGTAATGCATCACCACGAACGAATACAGCTTGGCGCGACCACTGGCTTCTAAAGTGTCCCAGTCGAAGCTGTGGCACTCGATGCACACCGGGGCCGGTGGATGGCGCAGGGTTTGGCACGCGGTGCAGCGCTGGATCAGCAACTGGCCCTTCTCGCAGCCTTCCCAGAAAAACCGGGTGTCATCGCTCATGCCTGGCAGCGGGCGCTTGGGTTTGGCCGGTGCAGCATCAACGTTGGCGGGCGCCCGGACATTGGCCGGACGGAACTTGAACACGCGGAACAACAACTCGCCCACCGGCTCGTCGCCGCTGGCTTTCTCTGCGAAGTGGCTCATCACCAGGGTGACGAAAAAACCGGTGCCCAGGGCTGTGGTTTTCTCGTCGCTGACCGAATCGAGGCGTGTGGTGTAGTAGAGCTTTTCGCCCACTCGCACCGGCCGGGTGAAGGTCAGTTCGGAGTTGACCGCCACCGTGGACAGGTAGCCGTGCGCCTCCATGACCTTGAGCACCTCATAGGGGTTCTCCTCAGTGGAGCCAGGCGGATAGTTGTTGGCGTGCAAACCTTCCATGGTCCATACCTGCAACATGCCCGGCGGGGCGATCAGCCCTTCATGCGCGGTGCCCAAGGCAAAACCGGGGTCGGTGTAAATCGGGTTGTCCACGCCCATGATCTCGCACCACTGGCGGATCATCGGTGCGTTGACCTCGTCCCAGGCATACACGCGGCCGTATTGGCGCCCCACCAGGGCGCGCGCATCGGATAGCAATTGTGGATCAGCCAAAGTCGTCTCCTTAAAATTGAAGGCAGCAGCCGAGCCCGGCCACCGCCACGGGTCGATCAGGTGGGCAGAACCTGCGCGGCCGCCCCGAGAAAGGCCGGACGTTCGCCACCGCCATGCAACAGCAGGTTGCAACCGCTGGCGTAACTGGCCAGTGGTGAGGCGATGTACAGGCAGGCGTTGGCGATATCTTCGGACACAGCCATGCGTGCGGCCGGAATGCCGGCAGCGACGGCGGCAATACCGGCCTCGGAGCCGTAGTGCAGATGCGCCTGCTCGGTCAACACCAGACCGGGGCTGACCGCGACCACTCGCACCTTGGGCCCCCACTCCACCGCCAGCGACTGCACCAGCGCCAACACCCCGGCCTTGGCCGCGCCGTAAGCGGCGGTGCCTGGCGAGGAACGCAGCGCACTGATGCTGCCGATAAACACGATGCAACCGCCCTGCGCTTGTGCCTGCATCAGCCGGTTGGCGTGCTGGGCGACGTTGAGCGGCGCGATCAGATTCAAACCGATGATGCTTTCATGAAACCTGGGCGAGGCCGTGGCTGCGTCGGCGGCAGGGCTGCCACCGGCGTTGTTGATCACCACATCGAGGCGCCCGAAGTCGCGCTCGATGCTGGCGAACAGTCGTTGCAGGGAATCGTGGTCACGCACATCGGCGGCAATGAAGGTCGCGCTCTTGCCACCCTGCGTCGGCACCTGTTCAGGCTCGCGTCGAGCACAGACGATCACCCGTGCGTTCGCGGCCAGGAACCCCAGCGCGATACCGGCGCCGATGCCCTTGGTGCCACCGGTGACCAGCACCACCTTGCCGCTGTAATCAAGACCCGCATGCAGCTCCATCATGTGCTCCTTTTCTACTGACAAGGGTCACTCTAGGGACGAACTCAGGGCCAAACTACGTCTGAACGGACGATGAAAATTTAACCTTGCGAACTGGACACTGGCGGTCATTCATACGTTGTCTGGTCTTTGAGGCTGTCCATGTCCGACTCATCCGCTGCGCCGGTTCTACTCGAACGCCCACTGCCGGGCGTGGCCCTGTTGCGGCTCAACCGCCCCCAGGCGACCAATGCCTTGAGCCTGGAATTGCAGGCGCTGCTGTCGCGTCATTTCAGTGAGTTGGGGGCTGATCCCGAGGTGCGTTGCATCGTGCTGACGGGCGGTGACAAGGTGTTCGCGGCCGGTGGCGACATCAACAGCATGGCCGGGGTCGGCGCCATCGATATCTACAAGCGTCACACCGAGCGGGTTTGGGGACCGATCCAGCACTGCCCCAAACCGGTGATTGCGGCGATCTGCGGTTATGCCTATGGCGGCGGCTGTGAACTGGCGATGCATGCCGACCTGATTGTCGCCGGGCGCAGCGCCCGCTTCTGCCAACCAGAAATCCGCATCGGCATCATGCCGGGCATCGGCGGTACCCAGCGGCTGGTGCGCGCGGTGGGCAAGGTCAAGGCGATGCGCATGGCGCTCACCGGCCAACCGATCAGCGCCGAGGAAGCCTGGGTCGCCGGACTGATCAGTGACCTGGTCGACGATGACCAGGTGCAGGCCCACGCCCTGGAACTGGCGCGTGTCATCGCGGCGATGCCGGCCCTGGCCGCCGAGCAGATCAAGGAAGTGATTCTGGCGGGCATGGACGCGCCACTGGAAGCCGGCCTGGCGCTGGAGCGCAAGGCCAATGCGTTGTTGTTCGCCTCACGGGATCAGAAGGAAGGCATGCAGGCGTTTATCGACAAGCGTCCGGCTCAGTTTGAGGGGCATTGAGAACACTATCTCCCAAAACAATGGAGATCCCGTGGGAGCGGGCATTGCCCGGCTCCTACGGGGGTATGTCGACCGATATGGGTTGAATCAGATACTCATGACCATTTGCCCGCTGTCGATGCGCAGTTCGACGCCATTGATCGCACGCGATTCGTCGCTGGCGAGAAACAGCACACTCGCCGCGACATCTTCGGGCAGGCACATGCGGTTCATCGGATCGCTGTCGATGGTCATCTGCGCCGGATCGAGCCCCTTGGGGAAACCGCCGCTGGTCATGTCCGTGAGGACGCCGTCCGGATGCAGGGTGTTGCAGCGAATCCGGTATTTGCGACGCCGGCAGAACACCGCCACCGAACGCGACAGCGCGGCCACTGCGCCCTTGGAAGCGCTGTAGGCCAGGTAATCGTCACGCCCGGCGAGGGCCGCTACCGACGACAGATTGATGATCGAGCCACCGCTGTCCTTCATCAGCGCGATGCCTTCGCGACAGCCGAGAAACACGCTGTCGGCGTTTACCCGCATGACCTTGTGCCAGTCTTCCAGACTCGCGTCCTCGATGCTTCCGTGCAGCAGGATACCGGCGTTGTTCAGCAGAATATCCAGGCGTCCATGGTGCTCGCGCAGGTGGGCCATGACCTGTCGCCAATCGCTCTCACTGCTGGCGTCATGCCGGATAAAGGTCGCGGCCGGACCGATTTCAGCGACCAGCGCCTCGCCTGCCGCGACATCCACGTCGCTGATCAGCACCTGGGCGCCTTCCGCTGCCAGTAAACGGGCGCTGGCCCGGCCGATGCCCTTGGCCCCGCCAGTCACCAGTGCGACCTTGCCTTGAACCCGGCCGGCTTTGTTGTTGTGGTTGATCGTCATTATGTCGTCTCTTGTGCGAGGGTCGGATGCAGCTGTTGATCCATAAACCGGGCGGCGGCCGCTCCAGCGCGACGTCCGGAGAACACGCAGTCAGCCAGGGATAAACCACTGATGTAGAGGTGCGAAGGAATGCCCAGCGCGGTGCGCCCTGCGGCGTACAGGCCGGATATCGCCTGCCCCTGCCCGTCCAGCACCGCGCCGTTGCGCTCGTCCACACGCAACCCGCCCAAGGTCAAGGCACCCAGTGGAAAGACCGGATTGGTCACGGAAATGTCGCAGGCATAAAACGGCCCTTGGTCGAGCACATGGCGTGCGCCCGGCGATTTGCCAAAAGGCTCGGGCGCCTCGCCACGCGCCGCAGCATTGGCGGCCAGCACCGATTCGCGCAATGCCGTCGGGTTCATCCCGGTGGTCGTGGCCAGCTGGCTCAGGCGCTTGCCCTTGCGCACCTTGAACAACATCAGGGCCAGTGCGGGAAAGCTTTGAAACCACCAATAGCCACCAAACAATGCTTCACGGATGGCCTTCTTGCGCAACGGTGCATCCAGCACCAGCCAGGCTTTACCACCCTGTTCCTCCATCAATGGCTGGCCCAGGGTTGCGCCGTAGACTTCTTCGTTGCAGAAACGCCGGCCTTCGCGATTGACCACGATGCCCTTGTGCCAACTGTACGGCGGGTTGATGAAACGCCAGGCCGATACCCGCTCCAGGCCGGCGCCCTGGCCACCGACGCTGGTTCCCAGACGCAGGCCGCTGCCGTCACAGCCTGTGGCAGCGACTTTGAAGTTGCGCTGGAATTTCGGTGCATGCTGTTTGATCAGCTCGCTATTGAACATGAAACCGCCCGTACTGAGGATGACCCCGTTCCTGGCGTGGACCAGCCGTGGCCGGGCGAAATCCCGTTCGAGCTGGCCGATCCGCTGACGCAGCGTCTTGCAGTAACCTGCGGCGAAATTCTGCAAACGCTCGGCGCGAGCAGCCAGGCGCGCATGCAACTTCGCTTGCGGGCTCCCGGGCGGCATGCACCACATCTCGGCCCCCACCACTCGTCCCTGCGAATCAACCACCAGGCGTTTGGCCGCCGCTTGCAGCAATGGCCGAGCCCCGGCGCGCAAGCACGCGGCCTTGAGGTGGGCATACAACACCGCGCCGCACTGGCCTTTGCCCACGGTGCGATGGCCCCGTGGCGCCGGTGGCAGCGGTCCGCCATGCTGCGGCACCAGCTCGTTGCCGGAGTAATAGAGGAAGTAACCGTCAGGCGGGTACGAGGTCTTGCCGCCCGGTGGCATCTGGTGGCCGTACCGCGCACCGTGGCTTTCCAGCCAATCGAGGTTGCTCACGCTGTCGACGCAGAAGCGCCGCAGGGTTTCGTCGCTGACCACGTTTTGGGTTTCATGCTTGAGGTAGTCACACATCGCTTCGGGCGTGTCGTTGAAACCCGCCGCCTGCTGATGGCGGGTGCCGCCACCGGCGTACACCACCCCGCCACTCTTGGCACTGGCGCCGCCGCCGGTAAAGCGGTCGGCAATCAACACATCGGCACCCTGGGCACGGGCCTCCAGTGCCGCGCATGCCCCTGCCGCGCCCCAGCCGATAATCAACACATCGCAGTGCTCGTCCCACAGCAACGCGCTGCTGTCGGCGACGTGCAAGGGTGTCTGGATCGGCGTGCAGAAACTGTCATCGAACGTCGCCATACACCCTCCTATCGCTGGCTGGCCAGGTGGTTGGCGGCGACATAAGCGAAGGTCATCGCAGGTCCCAGCGTGCCCCCCGCGCCCGGATAGCTGGTGCCCATCACCGACGCCGAGCAGTTGCCGATCGCGTACAGGCCAGCGATGGGGCCGCCGTCTTCACGGACCACTTGCGCATGTTCGTTGGTCAGCAGGCCGCCCTTGGTGCCGATGTCTCCGGCATCCAGGCGCATGGCGTAATACGGACCCTTGCGCAAGGGCGCCAGGCACGGGTTGGGCTTGATGTTGCTGTCGCCGTAGTAACGGTCGAACACGTTGCCGCCGCGCGCGAAGTCCAGGTCTTCACCCGTGCGCGCATAGTCATTGACCTTGGTCACGGTGGCTTCGAGACCGGCGGTATCGACGCCGATCTGGCTGGCCAGCCCGGCCAGAGTGTCGGCCTTCCAGTACAGGCTGTTCAACCACTCCTTGCGCAGGCGGCTGTCAGGCATGATCTGCGCCGGCATCAACGGCCCCATCGCATAGTTGAAGCGGAAATGCCCATCGAAAATCACCCAGGCCGGCACCGATTTTCCGCCGGTGAGCCCGTTGTCGCGGTACATGGCATCGACGAATTCCAGGTACGGCGCGGCCTCGTTGACGAAGCGCTGACCCAGGCTGTTGACCACGATGGCGCCAGGGAACGCGCGCTCGGCAAAGATCCCCCGAGGCTTTTCCTCGCCCGGTACGGCGATGGTCGGCGCCCACCAGGCCCAATCCATCAATGCAGTGGCCGCGCCCTGAGCCAGCCCGGCTTCCAGCGCAGCACCGGTGTTGTTCCCCGGAGGGGTCGCACTCCAGGCCATGCGGGTCGGTTGCGGCAGGTATTTTTCACGCAGTGCCTGGTTCTGTTCAAAACCACCGGACGCCAGGATCACCCCGTGGCGCGCGTGCAATTGCAGGTCGGCGCCGTCACGTCGCACGGTCACTCCGCTGACCCGCCCGCCCTCGGTGAGCAGGCCAGAAAAATCGGTGTTGAGCCACAGCGGTACGTTGCGATCCATCAGCGAGCGTCGGAGTGACGCCACCAGCGAGCTGCCCAGGGACGCTCGGCGGTCGATCTTGCTTTTGCGGCGCCATTTGAAATCGAGTTTGTAACGCAGCATCAGGCCCATGATCAGCAGGCGCCAGCCAAAACCACGCGCCATGACCTTGTGCGCATCGCGGGCGGTCCAGGCGATGCATCCCATGAGCAAGGTCGACGGCGAAGGTTTGCGCAGGTTGTCCAGTTCGTCGCCCAACAGGCTGGTATCGAAGAACTCCGGATCCAGGGTCCTGCCGCCGGCCAGCGCGCCCGGCAGGTGCGGGTAATAGTCGGGGTATTTGGCGGCCACCGCGTAGCGCACCCGACTGGTCCGGGCTAGCTCTTCGATCATCTTGGGCGCGTTGTCCAGATAAGTGCGCAGTCGGGTTTCATCGACATGTTCGCCCGCTGCGGCTTGCAGATAACGCAAGGCTGTTTCGTAACTGTCGTTGCCGTTCAGGTGGGCGAAATAGTGGTTGTTGGGGATCCAGATACCGCCGCCGGAGATCGCCGAGGTGCCGCCGTACTTGTCGCTTTTTTCCACGACCAGCACGCTGAAACCCTGGTCGGCGAGGAACACCGCCGAAGTCATTGCACCTGCACCCGAACCAACGACAATCACATCGTAGTGGGTCTGAGACTGAACTTGAGCCGTCATTGTTGTTATGCCATTAGCTGAGGTCAGAAATAACCGCCGATGACGCTGCGGGAACGCTGGCGGAGTGCAGCCCATGATCGGGGCTGCACTGGCCGGGCTCATCGTCAAAGCGGACTAGTAACCCGACCCAATGCCGGTTGCTCATAAAAGCTGGAACAACCGGTCGAAAGGGCCAGGCAAGCGCTGTTAGAGGACGGCGCGCCTGGCGGCCCAGGGACGATCCTGCTCCAGTTGACTGGCCAGGCGCAGCAGCCCGTCTTCGCCACCCAGGCGGGCGGTGAACATCATGCCCACCGGCAGACCGCTATCGCTCTGGCCCAGCGGCAACGAGATGGCCGGTTGGCCGCTGACGTTGGCCAACACGGTGAAACCGGCGCTGCCCATTGCGTGATGGGCATAGCTGTCCCAGGGTTGGTCCAGCGTCAGCAGGCCCAGTTGCGGTGTCAGGTTGGCGGTGACCGGCGACAGGATCACGTCGAAGCGTTCGAATGACTGCTCCATGGTTGCGCCAATACTTTCGAATGACTGACGGGCGCGATACAGGTCTTCACCCGTGGTGGCCTGGGCGCGTTCCAGGTTGACCAGGGTGATTTTCTCCAGGTCCTGCGCCGTGGCGGCCCGTCCCAACACCTGCTCGCGGTCGTGAATCGCGGTGCGCAATGCGGTGCCGATCACCGTGCCGTGCGCACCGAACAGCTGGCGTGGATCGATGTTCAACGTCAGCTCTTCGACTTCATGCCCCAGCCCCAGCAATTGCTTGATGGTCTGTTCCAGGGTGGCGGCAATCGCCGGTTCCAGTGCCGCGCCGGTCAACGATTGGCGAACCACGGCCACGCGCAACTTGCCCGGCTCGCGCTGCAACTCCTCGACATAAGGCCGAGCCAATGGCGGACACCAGTAAGCGCTACCCGGTTCATGGCCCTGGCCGGCATCGAGAAACAGCGCGGTATCGCGCACCGTGCGCGAGACTACGTTGGCGACACTGGCGCCAAACCAGCCTTCGAAATGCGCCGGCCCGCTCGGTGTGCGATAACGGCTGGGCTTGAGCCCCACCAGACCGCAATACGAGGCGGGAATGCGGATCGAGCCGCCACCGTCAGTGGCATGGGCCACGGGTACGATCCCGGCGGCCACGGCCGCTGCCGCACCACCAGAGGAACCACCCGAGCTCATGGCCAGGTTCCACGGGTTGCACGTCTGCCCCCAAAGCATGGATTCGGTGGTGGTGGTCAAGCCAAACTCGGGACAGGTCGTCTTGCCGAAGGGCACGGCCCCGGCCCGCTCGTAGCGGCTGATCAGGGTGCTGGTCCGGGGCGCTGCCGGGGCGTCCTTGAACAGCCGGCAACCATTGCTGGTCGAGGTGCCTTGCAAGTAAGTATTGAGGTCTTTGATCAACACCGGCACGCCAGCCAGTGCCCCTTGGGTTTCAGTGCCGGCGGAGCGGCGCTGGGACAATAGCGCGCGGGCGTAGGCCTCGTGCAGCATGCTCACCGCCTTGACCCGGGGATTGACCGCTTGGCAGCGAGCCAGCGCCGCCGCCAGCAGGTCTTCGGATTGCAACTCGCCGCTGCGGATTGCCTGGCTCATGGTCCAGGCGTCCAGCCCTTGGTAGTCACTGGCCGACAGACCCGCCGCACGGGCATCGGCAAAACGCCCCAGGAGTCCGACACCGGCGGCCAGGGCGCCGGCCTTGAGCACACTACGCCGGGACCAGTCGGTCTCCGGTACGTTGGACAAGGTGGTTGTCGAGGCAGTCATCGGTGGGTGTTCGTTGGTTTTCATGGTGATCGTCGCGCCCTGTCAGTTATTGTCATGAGGGTGATTGAACGGTTTTATGAATCAGCGATTGCCCCGCCAGCCTTGATCCCGGCCGGGCATTCAAACCACATTGAAGCGGGCCGACAACTGATCCAGCGCCCGCGCCAGTTGCTCCAGATCAGACGCTGCGACGGCACTGCGACCGGCGCTGGCCGACAGCGCGCCGGTGCCCGCCGAGACACTCTCGACCCGCGCGACCATTTCTCGCGTCACCCGCACTTGCTCGGTGATCACCGTGGCAATGGTGTCCACGCTACGGATCACATCATCGGTGCCACTGCGAATCTGCGCCACCGAGTCACCAGCCTCATGCGCCAGGCTGACCCCGTCGCGCACGCGGCTGACCACCCGCCCCATGCCGTCGACCACGGCCAGGGGGCCTTCTTGAATGCGTTGCACGGTGAGATCGATCTCACCAATCGAGCTGGCGGTGCGCTGAGCCAACAACCGCACCTCGTCGGCGACCACGGCAAACCCCCGGCCCTGTTCGCCTGCCCGCGCGGCCTCGATGGCAGCGTTCAGGGCCAGCAGATTGGTTTGCTCGGCAATGCTGCGAATGACATTGAGCACCTGGCTGATCTCGCCAGAGTAGCCTTCCAGCTGGCGAATATGCACGGCGGTGTCGCTGATCACGTCGCTGATGCGGTTCATCTCCTGGGCCATGTCGCGGATAAACCCCTCGCTCTTGCCCGAACGCCCCGCCGAGTGCTGAGTGATACTGCGCGACACCCCGACATGGTTTTCCACTTCGCTGATCGACCCCGACAGATGCTCGACCGCACTGGAAATACCGCGCACCGCGTCTGCTTGCTGCTGGGTGGCCAACGAGGCCAGTTCCGCCGATTCGGCCATGTGCGCAGCCTCGAAACTGACTCGCTGTACCAGCGCGCGCATTTGCGAGATCAGCCCGTGCAGGCTATCGTGCATCGCCGCGATGTCGCCGAGCATCTGCGCAAACTCGTCATGGCCCGTGACCACGATGGGTTGCGACAAGTCGCCGCTGGCGATGGCGCGCACACTGGCGCCGGCCTGGGCAAAGGCGCGCTTGAGCCGGGTCAAGGTGGAAAACGCAGTAAGGCTGCCCGCGAGCACGCCCAGCACGGCCAGCACCAGGTAAGCCAGCACCGTCGAGCGATAGCGTTGTTGCGCCGCCTCATACGCTCGCTCGGCCTCAGCCTGCTGGAACGCTTGCAACTTGCCCAGCTCAAGCACGGCAGCATTGCCTTGCGGCTCGGCCATGCGCAGAAATGAAAGAATGCCTGGCAGCCGAAAATCCCCGGCACGAAAAGTTTCGAGAAGGATGTCCAACTCGTCGTGCCATGCCTGGTAATGGCTGGCGAAGGCGTCGGCCGCCTGTTGCTCTTCGCTGGTCAGGGCGCGTTGACGATACTGCGCCCAGAGCTCGCCAAGGGCCCGATTGTTAGTCTCGATAGCGCTCAGGGTTGCTTCGACGGGGCGGTCGAACGCCGCCACCAACGGACCTTCGGGGTCCTGCTGGATGGCGAGCAAGACCTGGCGCCGACTTTCATCGAGACGGTGCTGGACCTCGCCAAACATCAGCAGCGTCGCCAGATTGTCCTCGTTTATGACCCGCAAGCTGTCGCGCGCCTGCTGCAGGCCATACGCGCCAAAACCGACCGCCAGTACAAACAACAAAGTCGCCAGCAGCGCCCATAGCCACAAGCGCTGAGCGATAGTGATTGTCTTGAACATAAACAATGGCTTATCTCGTGCAGCGGGCGGGGCGCGGGATGCGCCCCGCTCTCGGTCAGTCAGCAGTCACGCTGGCCAGCATGGCCGCCAGGTAGTGCTCGCCATACGGCGGCAAGAGCCCCCATTCGCGGCGCGGGTCATGCTCCGGCGCCTTGAACACCGTGCGCTGGTGGCTGAACTCGAGAAACCCTTCGTGACCATGGTAATGGCCCATGCCGGAAGCGCCGACGCCGCCGAACGGCGCATCGTGCATCGCCGGGTGCATCATCACGTCGTTGACGGTCACCCCGCCAGACAACGTGCGCTCCAGGACGTATCGCTGCTCTTGCGGGTCTTCGCCGAAGTAATACAGGGCCAGTGGGCGTGGCCGCGCATTAATGTCGTCAATGACGTGGTCGAGGTCTTCGTAGGTGAGCACGACCATGGCAGGGCCGAAGATTTCTTCGCGCATGATCACACTGTCCGGCGCCGGGTCGACCACCACGCGCAGGGGCCGGCGCCGATCCTGGGCGTTCACGGCCAGGGGTTCGGGCAAGCACTCGATACGTGCGCCGCGGGCCTGGGCATCCAGTATGTAACCTTCGACGCGGTCCAGGTGCCGCTGGTTGACCACCGCCACCACATCCGGGTTGCCGGCCACCGTTGGGTTGAGTTCGCTGTAGGACACGCGCAGTGCTTCAAGGAAGGGTTCGAGCAGCGCCTTGGGCACATACACCAGATCCGGATTGACGCAGATCTGCCCGCCATTGCAGGCCTTCCCCACGGCGATACTGAAAGCGGTTTTGTTCAGGTCGGCGCTGCCGGTGACGATGACCGGCGACTTACCCCCCAGTTCCAGCGTCACCGGCACCAGGTTCTGTGCGGCGTTGCGCATGACCAACCGCCCCGTCGCGGTACTGCCGGTGTACACCAAGTGGTCAAACGGCTGAGCGCTGAAGGCTTCGGCCAGTTCCACTTCGCCGGTGACGACAGCAATCTCCAGCGGGTCGAGGTGTTCAGCGCACAGCTGCGCCACCAACTCGGCCGTCCGTGGCACCACGTCCGACGGCTTGAGGATGGCCCGGTTGCCCGCCGCCAGCACCGAGGCCAAGGGGCTGAACAGGGTAAACAACGGCGCATTCCAGGTACCGAGAATGCCCACCGTGCCCTTGGGTTGGTGCATCACCCACGCCTTGGCGCCGAGCTGATCGTAAGGCGCGAAAGGCGCACGCGGTTCATCCTGCATCCAGTCATGCAGATGGTCGCGCGCATATTTGAGCGAAGCCAGGGCGCCCAACACGTCATTCATCAGGGAAAAACCGGCCGGCCGGCCGCCGAAATCCAGGTCAATCGCCTCGGTCAACGCACCATGGTGGCGGACCAACAGATCGATGACTTGCTGGAGTCGACGTCGGCGGGTGTCGGCGCTCACCGCACCGGCGCTGGCGAATGCGCTTTTTTGCCGGGATAACAGGCTGGCAAGCCCTTGGACGGATGATGTGACTGAACTCATTCGTGTCCCCTTGCTGGTACTGGCCCCATGGCCGGGAAGCGCCCGATGCGCTTGCCGCCACCCTAGCCTTGCCCCCCTCACGACGCCTCGTCCGATCGGACGAGGATCGAGCAAATCTGTTAGTCCGTTGAGACGATGTTTAACAACGTGTGGCGACCAATACTGGCCCTACGAAAATCCCACTCCATGAGGCCAGTCATGGCAATACAAAACGTCAGTTTCGATCCCCAGGCTTTTCGTGCCGCGCTCGGCACCTTTACCACCGGGGTCACAATCATCACCACCCAGACCGAAGACGGCTCACCCGTGGGGATCACGGCCAACAGTTTCAACTCGGTATCGCTCAATCCGCCACTGGTGCTCTGGAGCCTGTCCAAGCAGGCCCGGAGCTTGCCGGTCTTCACCAGCGGCAAGCACTGGAACGTCCACGTGCTGTCCACCGAACAGGAAACCCTGTCGGGACGTTTCGCCACCCAGGGCGAGGACAAGTTTTCTGAAATCCCGTTGGACAATGGCGTCAGCGAGGCGCCGCTGCTGCAAGACTGCACGGCGCGTTTTCAATGCCGCACCGCGTTCCAGTATGAAGGCGGCGACCACGTGATTTTTGTCGGTGAAGTGCTCGCGTTCGATCACAGCGACCGCGCGCCGCTGGCGTTCCAGAGCGGCCAGTATGCCCTGGCGACCCGCAAGCCGCGCAGTGAACTGCGTCTGGCCACCACGCCGCCGCCCCCTGAATGCAGTTATACCGAGGACTTGCTCGGTTACCTGTTGGGGCGTGGCCATTACCAGGTGCTCAATGCGCTGCGCCAGATGCTGAGTAATCAGCAACTGGACGAATTAGCGTTTTTTATCCTGTCGATATTGTGCATACGCGACAACTTGAGCCTTGAGGAAATCAATACCTTCGTGGCCTACACCGGCCGCGAAGTCACCTTGGCGAGCATGCGTTTTCTCGAACACCAGCGCCTGGTGGCGATCGAGGGCACAGCCGATTCGCTGCGGTTTGTCCTCACGGCCCAGGGCAGGGAGATTTCACTGCATCAACTGGCGCTGGCCAAGGCCGTGGAAGAGGATTTCGCGGCCAAGCTCGGCGCCGCCGATGCACAAGCATTGAAGGTCTTGCTCAAGCGCCTGATTGTCGTGAGTGACCCCGGCTTGCCGGATCTCTGGGCACCGCGATGACCATGGGCCCGGGCCCGCTGCCGCCGGCCAGGGTCGGCTGGGTCAGCCACGGTTTGCTGTTGCTGCTGGCCATGGTATTTGCCGACAACTTTGTCGGACGACAAATACTCGCGGTCATGATCGAACCGATCAAAGCCGAGTTCGGGGTCAGCGATACCGCCATGGGGTTGATCTCCGGCCTGGCGTTCGCGGCGGTGTATGCGCTCATGGGGTTGCCGGCGGGACGGCTGGTGGACCGCATGCCGCGTACACGACTGCTGGCCATGTCGTGCCTGCTCTGGGCCGTGGCGACAATGGCCTGCGGGCTGGCCGGAAGTTTCCTGGCGCTGGCCATTGCGCGGATGCTGGTGGCGGTCAGTGAATCGCCGACGACTTCGGCTTCGCTGTCAATGATCGCTGACCTCTATCCCCCGCAACGGCGTTCATTCGCTATCAGTTGCTTTACAGCCGCACCGACCTTTTCCTCGATCATCGGTTTGGGCATCGGAGCCTGGGTAGTGGAGCACTATGGCTGGCGCAGTGGGTTTATTGCCCTTGGCGTGCCTGCGCTGGTGTTTAGCGCCCTCCTGGCCTTTATCGTGCGCGACCCGCAACGGGGCCGTTGGGACCTCATACCTCACGCTCACTCGCCATCTCCACTGCTGGGCATGGGTGCCGAAGCACGCCAGCTTTGGGCGTCGCCGGCCTACCGTTGCCTGATCCTCGCCGGCGGCCTGACCACGCTCAGCTCCTATGCCGTCGGCATGTGGAACACCAGTTTCCTGGTGCGCTCCCATGGCTTGTCACTGCAACACGCCGGGTTGCTGGCCGGGGTTATCTGCGGCACCTCGGCGGGAATCGGTGGCCTGTTCAGCGGTTGGTTAAGTGACCGCCTGAGCCGCCGCCACCCGCACTGGCAAACTTCCATTCCAGTGCTGGGCCATCTGATGGCCCTCTGTGCACTGATTCCCTATCTGCTCTGGTCCAACGCCGTGCTGATCCGCGTCGGTGGAGTACCGATTCCCAGCGCAATGCTCTGGTGCGCGCTCTATTCGTTCTTTACCGTGTGGTGGGTCGCGCCGTCCTACAACCTGGTCACCCAACTGGTGCCGCCGGGTCGACGCGGCAGTGCCATGGCCTTGCAAACCATCGTCAGTACACTGCTCGGGGTCGGCGTCGGCCCGCTGATCACCGGCTTGTTCAGCGACCTGTTGCTGCCGCTATTTGGTCAGGAGTCACTGCGTTATGCGCTGCTGCTGGTGAACCTGCCGGTGATCGGCGCGGTGCTGTTGCTGATGCGCACGGCGAACCATGCGTCGAAAACGGCCTATCGTCACGCGGCGTACGCCTCGTGACACCATGAGCTAAACCACAACCTCAAGCCACTCCGCCACGCTCAACCGCACAGTTATTCCACGCCTGGGTCACCGGCATCACCTCCAGACTGTTGATGTTGATCGGCGCCATGGCCCTGCTGTTCGACCTGGGCATGCACTGGCTGGAAAGGTGCCTGGTACCGTGGAAAGGCAAGGCCTGAGGTGCCCAATCAGTCCGCACGCAACGCCTTGAGCTGGTTGAACGTCTGCTCGCGGACGATGCTCATCAGGCGGTCGAAGCGTTCCCGGTCGAGGGTCTTCCAGCCCAGCGCGTCCAGGGTGCTGCTGCGGGTTTGATGGAATGGCAGCGCCTGGCCATGCAGGGTGATGGCGCGGATCGCGCACTCATCGTCAACCACCGTGCGCCCCAGCAGCCGGGCGATGATCGCGGTGTTGACCGCCATGATCGGCTTGCCGATGCGTTCGCTGACCCGCTCCATGCCGGAGGTGGGCCCCAGCCCCGCCTGCTCGCGAGCATACAGCTGACGCCATGGGCGGGCCTCGGTGGACATCAGCATGTACTCAGCGGTGCGCAACTGGATGGCCCAGAAGGCGTCGATCAGTGCCGGCGCATCCGGCTCGCCATCCAGCACCGCTTGGGCGCCCTCCACCGTCTCGGCCAGGTTCGCCCAGATATACGCCACCATGTGCTCGGTGCACGCCAGGTACACCCCTTCCTTGTTTTTGAAATAGTAATTGAGCGCCGGTGCGTTGACCCCGGCACGCTCGGCAATGTCGCGGGTAGACGCGCCTTCGAAGCCCTTTTCGCCGAACAGGCTCAGGGCTGCCTCGATGATGCGGGCGCTGGTTTCATCGCCGCACGAGTAACCACCGTCACTGGTGGGACGGCGCCGGGGGGGGCTGGACATGGACGACTCCTGAGCAAGACAGAACGGCAGTGTGCCTTAAAATATATCAGTTGACATAATTTTAACGACCGTAATAATTATATCAACTGATAAAAATTGAGACTGACATGACCGCGATACTGGCTGTTGACGAAACAGCGCTGGCCACCCCACCCCAGCGCACCCGTAAACGCCAGTTGATATGGCTCGTCGGCATCGCCGGGCTACTCGGCCTGGCCCTGTGGGGCGGGCGCTGGTGGACCACCGGACGCTTCATTGAGAGTACCAATGACGCTTACCTGCAGGCCGACAGTCTGACCGCGGTGCCCCGGGTGGGCGGTTCGGTGGCCGAGGTCTACGTTACCGATAACCAGAGTGTCAGCGTCGGCCAGCCGCTGGTGCGCATCGACAGCCGCAGCTTCCAGGCCGCCCAGGACCAGGCGGCGGCCAGCCTGGCCGCACGCAAGGCCGACATTGCCCGTGGCGAGGCCGAACTTGCGCAGCAGCGCGCCGACATCGTCCAGGCTCAGGCGCAACTGCAAGGTGAAATCGCCAACCAGGCCTACGCCGCTGCGCAAATAAAACGTTACGAACCGCTAACCCGCACCGGCGCCGAAACCGAGGAGCGCATGGCGCAGCTGCGCAATACCTGGCAGCAGGCGAGCACCCGCCGCAATGCCCGTGCCGCCCAGGTGCAGGTAGCCGAACACCGCTTGGCGACGTTGCAAGCGACCATTGAACAGGCCCGCGCGCAGTTCGAAGGCGCGGATGCCAAGCAGCGAAAGTCGCAACTGGACCTGCAGGACACCATCGTGCGCAGCAGCCTGGCCGGGCGTGTCGCCGACCGCAGCGTGCGCGTGGGCCAATACGTGCAGCCCGGTACGCGGCTGATGACCGTGGTGCCGCTCGACCAGCTGTACATCACCGCCAACTTCAAGGAAACGCAGATCGGCGCCATGCACCCCGGCCAAGCGGTCTCGGTGATGGTGGATGCCCTGCCCGGCGTGGTGCTTAACGGCCGCGTCGACAGCCTGGCGCCGGGCACTGGTTCGCAGTTCGCCCTATTGCCGGCGCAGAACGCCACCGGCAACTTCACCAAGATCGTTCAGCGGGTGCCCGTGCGCATTCAGCTGCAGGCCGACCCGCAGTGGCGCGACAACCTGCTGCCGGGGTTGTCGGTGACCGTCGAAGTCGACACTCGTGGCTAACGCGTCGGCGGCACCCGCCGCCAATGTCAACGCCAGCGCCGGCGACTGGATTGCCGTGGCCGCCGGCGCCCTCGGCGCCCTGATGGCGACCCTGGACATCTCCATCACCAACGCCGCGCTGCCGCAGATCCAGGGGCAGATCGGCGCCACCGGCACCGAGGGCACCTGGATCTCGACGGCCTACCTGATGTCGGAGATCGTCATGATCCCCCTCGCCGCCTGGTTGACCCGGGTGTTCGGACTGCGCAACTTTTTGATCGGCAACGCCGTGTTGTTCACTCTGTTCTCGGTGTTGTGCGGGCTGTCGCAAAGCCTGCCACAGATGATCATCGGCCGTTTGGGCCAAGGGTTCACGGGAGGTGCGATGATCCCCACCGCACAAGTGCTGGTGGCCACCCGCCTGCCGCCCCACCAGATGCCCATCGGCATGACGATGTTCGGCCTGATCGTGCTGCTCGGCCCGTTGCTCGGGCCGGTGTTGGGCGGTTGGTTGACCGAGAACCTGGATTGGCGCTGGTGCTTTTTCGTCAACCTGGGGCCGTGCGCGGTGTTGCTGATGCTGCTCAACCTCGGCTTGCCCAAGGTCCGGGCGCATTGGCCGGCGTTTTTCAAGGCTGACTGGCTGGGCATCGTCGGTCTGACCCTGGGCCTCAGCGCGCTGACCGTGGTGCTGGAAGAAGGCCACCGCGAACGCTGGTTCGAGTCGACGCTAATCATCGAGCTGAGCCTGTTGGCCGTGGCGGGCGCGATCATGCTGCTGTTTGCACAGAAGCTCGCCAGGGAGCCGATCGTGCGCCTGCGGCTGCTGTTGAACCCGGCCTTTGCCAGTGTGATCGTGATCGTCTTTGTGATCGGCGCCGGGCTGTACGGGGTGGCTTATCTGCTGCCGCAGTTCCTTGCCCTGGTGCCTGGCTACAACGCCCAACAGTCCGGTGCGGTGATGCTGATGTCGGGCTTGCCGGCCTTCTTGATGATGCCGTTCCTGCCGCGCCTGGTGGGCCGGGTCGACCCCCGTCTGATGGTAGCCACCGGCCTGGCCTGCCTGACGATCAGCTGCGTGTTCGCCAGCAGCCTGACCGCCGCCAGCGTCGGCCATGATTTCACCCGCTCGCAGCTGCTGCTGGGCCTTGGCCAGATAATGGCGATGATGCCACTCAATCAAGCGTCGATGGGCTCGGTGCCGCGCGAACAGGTGGGCGATGCCGCCGGCCTGTACAACATGGCCCGCAACCTCGGCGGCTCGGTAGGCCTGGCGTTGATGGGCACTTTCATTGAACAGCGCAACGCGTTGCACGATGACCGCCTGCGCGAAGCCGTGACAGCCAATTCCCAAGTGGGCCAGACCTATCTTACCGACATCGCCCAGGGCTTCTTCGCCCAGCACGGCGACGGTGCTTACGCCGGCCAGCAGGCCCTGGCTCAATTCGCCAACCAGATCGCCCAGCAGGCGCTGGTCTTGACCTACTCGGAAACCTTCCATGTGCTCAGCCTGTTGCTGCTGCTGTGCATTCCTTTGGCGCTCCTTCTGAAAAAGCCGACCCCGGGCACCCCGACGGCAGGGCACTGACACCATGAAATCCATCAACGCCGCCACCCCTCTCATCCTCGGCTGCCTACTCCTGGCCGGCTGCACCCTGGGCCCCGATTATCATGGCCCCGACAGCGTCGCCCCGGCGGCACTCAAACAAGGCTTCGCCCGCGCCCCCGCCGACCTGTCAAGCGCGGCACCCCAGGCAAGCGCATGGTGGCGGAGCTTGAACGACAAGCAGCTTGATGCATTGGTCGACACCGCCCTGCGCGACAGCCCGACCTTGCAGGTCACCCTCGCCAAGCTTCGCCAGGCCCGCGCCGGTGCAGCCTTGCAACGCGGCCAGGGCCTTCCCAAAGTGGGCGCGAGCGCCGCTTACCTGCATGCCGGCTCTGCCAACGACAGCCCCGACACCAACCTGGCCCTGGGTGCCTTCGATGCCAGTTGGGAACTCGACCTGTTCGGCGCCAATCGCCGCGCCGTCGAAGCCGCCGAGGCCCAGGCGCAAGCGGCGCAACACGACCTGGCCGATGCCCAAGTACAACTGAGCGCCGAAGTGGCGCTCAATTACCTCGGCCTGCGCGACCAGCAACAGCGCGCCGCCCTCGCCCGCCAGTCCCAGGCACTGGAGCAACAGACCCTGGTACTCACCGAGCAGCGGCGTGCCGGCGGCACCGCCTCGCAACTGGACCTGGAGCGCATCCAGACCCAGGTGCAGACGACCCGCGCGGCGATCATCGCGCTGGATGGCGCGGTGCTCGAATCCTTCGATCAACTGGCGCTGCTGTGCGGCCAGGCGCCGGCGGCCCTGGACGCGCAGCTGAGCACACCGCGGCCACTGCCCGACCTGCCGGCGAACCTGGCCATCGGCGACCCGGCGCAGCTGCTGCGCCAGCGCCCTGACATCCGCGCCGCCGAACGCGAACTGGCGGGCTACACCGCCAACATCGGCCAGCAGCGCGCGGCGGCCTTCCCCAAGGTCAGCCTGTTCGGCAGCTTGAGCATGGCGGCCACCGACGGCGGCGCGTTGCTGCGCAAGGACAACCTCGCCTGGCTGGGCGTGCCCTATTTGCAATGGGACCTACTGGATTTTGGCCGCAACGCTGCCCGCGTCAGTCAGGCCGAGGCCCGCCGCGATGAAGCCCAGGCCCATTACGCCGCCGTGGTGCTGACCGCCCTGCGCGACGCCAACGTGGCCCTCTCGCGGTTTGGCATCGATCGGCAGAACATCGTGGCCCAGGCCCAGGTCGAAGCCTCGGCCAGCCGCGCCGCGACGTTGACCCGGCAACGCTACCGCGCCGGCACCAGCACCGCGCTGGGCTGGCTGGACGCCGAACGCACTCGCTACAGCGCCCAACAGGACCTGATCCAGCGCCAGGCGCAATTGCTCAAGGACTACGTAGCGTTGCACAAGAGTCTTGGGTTGGGGTGGCAGGCATCGCCTTCGCTGTTGACCCAAACCCCTTGACCCTGGGCCGCCAGCAAAGCTTTTACCTGCTGGCCCGGCTGCTGGTGCGCGACGGCGCGCGCATCGGCTTCGAGGACCCGGGTTTCATGGACCCACGCAACGTGTTTGCCTACAACGGCGCTCAGGTGGTGCCTTTGCCCGTCGACAAACAGGGCGCGGTGCCGACGGCTGACTGCCAGCGTTGCGATTACCTGTATTGCCTTCGATGGAAGCCTATATAAAAATAATTAGAGCGGGAAACGAGACTCGCATCTGGCGTCCTACCCATTGAAATACAAGGAGTTTCTTCTATTCCTGAAGCAGGAATGGATTTAATTCTGGAGTTGTTTTTTGGGGGTATCAAGAGCAAGAAAGGGAGGTATTCCAAAATAATTTACCCGCTCAAGTCCGCTACCACGCATGAGTAACGGACTTGGTGGAGATCTATTTTCGATAAAGTCAGGCAACGAAATCAGGCGTCCTGCAAAATCATATCGGCGCCCTTCTCCGCCACCATCAGTACCGCCGCGTGGGTATTACCGCTGGTGACGTTCGGAAAAATCGACGCATCGACGATGCGCAAACCGTCGAGACCGTGGACCTTCAGCCGCTTGTCCACC